>JALYPU010000050.1 GCA_030856215.1 Bacteroidota bacterium | reverse complement strand
AAACATAGCACTGAACTTACTTGAAGAAGGTTCTGCTGTTTTTGTGTTTTGACTGCTCATAAGACCTGAATTTGCTTTTAGTTAGTTATAATAATTTTGTTTTTCTAAAATAACAAGACGCAGATTTAAAGAAACCTGTATACTAGTATTTTGGCGTAATATTAAAACGTTTTAGTTAAATATTTGTGAATTTGGTATTATGAAAAGTAAATATTTGGAGATATAGAATAAATTAATATTTAATTCTTTTAAATTTAATTATATATATATATATAATTTTAATGATACATAAGCATTTGAATTGATTATTTTAATGAGTACCTTATTATACATGTCTAAAAAATACAATAACGGTATTCAGACGTTATATTTGGGATTCGATCTGCATTTATAATCACAGCTTTAACGCCAATCCAAGTTTATATGAAGAAATTGAATTTTAATGGAACATTAATTGGTTGCCTTTTTGGTCTAGCCCTTCTTTTATTTAGCTCATGTCTAAAAAATGACGCTTTATGGGAAACTGAAATCTTAACGCCTTTGTTAAAGACAAAACTATCTTTTGAAGACCTTATACAGGATGATCTACGATTTGAAAAAGATAGTCAAAATCTAGTCACCCTGGTCTTTACCCAAAAGTTGGAAGCTTTAGGTCTCGACGATTTATTCACCATCAGGGACACAGGACTCAGCCGCTCCTTTGCAATAGACTCTTTAGCACTATATACTTCCACTATTACCTACCCTATTACCTTGGGTGATATTAGCCGGCAGGCAGGCGTAATTGGACTCATTATCCTCTCGCAACATGGCTCCAAAGTGGCCATTCCACCAATTCCTGGTTTTAGTTCTCCTGTATTTCCAATCAATGCTGATACCTTGTTCACGTCGATGGAGCTTACTACAGGAAGCCTGGATGTTAGTTTCACGAATGGACTACCTGTGGATATCACCAACGTAAATTTTGAACTCAGGAATCAATCAGATCAATCTTTAATCATCACAGGAATTTTTCCGTTGATAGCAGCCAGCAGCACTAGTACCCAAACCTTTTCTTTGGATGGTAAACGAATTGAAGGCAAGATGCAAGCACAGTTGATCAGTTTTGGTTCACCGGGAAGCAATGGAACTCCGGTTTTGATAGACACCGCAGCCGCCATTGTCGCTTCATTAAAAGTGTATAATCTCCATCCTAGCTCGGCAACTGCCATATTCCCAGGACAAAATTTAATTAATCAGAGCCTTCCGTTTATCATTCGCAGCTTAAGTGTCCAACTTAAAGAAGCGCGGATTAAATCGGGTGATATCGTTTTTAATCTCAAAAGCACGTTACAAGATTCCGTACATTTCACGTATAAATTACCTAGCGCGACATTAAATAACGTCCCCCTGGAATTGTTTAAAACACTGGCTCCTGCCACTCCTGCACAACCATCCGTATTCACAGAAGCGAGGAATTTTGCTGGATATCATTTTGATATGTCCGGACCAAATAAGGACACTGTCAATACCGCGTACAATATCTACAAAGCCTCCATTGACAGCTCCGGAGAACTGAGAACTTTTTCAAAAGCTGACAATCTACTGTTAGAAATAAATTTTAAAAAAATAAAACCTTCCTATGCTCGAGGGTACTTCAGTAGTGATACGTTTCAAGTGGGACCCGAAGTACAAAATTTTGATTTTTTAAATAAACTGGATGGTCTTATTGATTTTAAAGATATCTCCATGAATGTAGAAATCGAAAATAACATTGGCGCAGATGGACGGCTTCAAATCAAAACTATTGAAGGAGTTAATTCAAAAAAAGGAAGTAAGATCCAATTGGTGAGCCCTGTACTAAACGGCGATATTAACATTGCCAGAGCTAAAGATAACAACGGGCAACTTCCTATAATCCCTGGTGTGCATCAAATCAATTTGAATGCGCAGAATTCCAATATCAATGCGTTTATTAATTCCGCTCCCGATCAAATTAGTTATAGTTTACAATTGGAAACCAACCCTTATGGTAATATTTCCAATTTTAATGATTTCGTGCACGATGGTAAACTTTTAAGTATCAATTTGAGTATGAAAGCCCCTTTATTTTTTGCCAGTTCAGGATTGACTTTATGTGATACTATTGAAACGGAGTTTGAAGATCCTGATGTAGCTAAAATTAAGGAAGGGGTCTTAATATTGAATACGGAAAACCAATTTCCCCTTGAGTGTACGATCCAGATTTATATGCTCAATCCAAATAACCAGGTCACCGATTCCTTGTTAATTACCCCCGGCATTATCGAAGCTGGTAAAGTTAATGCTTCTGGGTATGTAGAGCAAGCCCATGTTAGTCATATCCGGATTCCGGTGGATAAGGCAAAAATTGATCAATTGTTGGCCACCAAAAAAGTAAAAATAAAAGCACAATTCAAAACGAAACCAGATTCATCGCCGATTAAAATTTATTCTGAATACGCGATACAATTTCAATTAAGTGGATCATTTATCTTCCTAACACAATGAAACTAAAAAATATTTTACCCTTAGTCTTTTGTTCGTTGGCTTTACAAATTAAAAGTCAGGACTTGAGTGAATTCAAATTTGTTTTACCTCAATCAAAAAATTCCATTGGGGCCAAAACAGAATTATTTGCAGGTTCTGACGCCTTGAGCAATTCATTATTTACCACTTTATTAAAAGGGCAATTTCTGGATACAAAATTAAAAAATGAATCCTTGATCTTAATGGATGACAAAAATAATGCAGGCTTACAATGGCATAGCACTATTGAGTTCACAAAAAGTCAAGTGAATTTCCTAGGACTAAAGAATGCTGACTGGAGTTTATCTTTATCAAATCACAACAGTATTGAAGCTCGCTTTAATAAAGACCTTTACGAACTTTTCTTTTTTGGAAATGCACCATTTGAAAACAGGCTAGCGAAATTTCAAGATTTGGAATTCATCAACCTGAATTATCAAATGATTGAAACGGGATTTAAACAATGGACTTCACGTTTTGGTTTTGGTTTAAAAGTAGCCTATGTCAATGGTCATGCATATTTAGATTTGGAAACTACCAGAGGTAGTCTTTTTACTGCAACCAATGGAACGTATTTGGATTTGGATTTAAAGCTGGAGTCAAAAATGAGCAATCCTGATAAAATAGATTTTGGATCTATGAATGGGCAGGGAGCAGCCTTGAGTATTTTTGGTGGATTTAAATTCAATGAAAACGCTTCTGTTTCCTTAGATTTAGATCGAATAGGGTTTATTAGTTGGAATGCAGAAAGTCAGAAACGAAGTATTGATACCATGGTTCATTTCGAAGGAATTGTCGTGAATAATTTGTTGGATTCTATTTATGTTGATATAAAATCAACGGAAGAAATTAAAAATGAATTCATCAAGATACAACCTTCTCAAAAATTCAAAACGTCTCTTCCATTTCATGTTACCTTAAAATATGATCAATTTATATTCAATCATAAAATACATTGGAGTACTCAACTTGCTTACTATAATTCTAAAATTAACACGCCTTATGTGGAAACCAAATTGAATTATTTTCTATTCCCAGGTTTCTGTTTCGGTCCCGTATTAGGATTTGGCGGATATAGTAAATGGAATGCAGGAATACAAACGTCCGTTTTAATACTAAAAACACTTTATATTCATGCCAATGCAGCTTCTTTGGTGAATTTGTTGAACCAGGAAAAACCAGCTGTACTTATAGGAAGTGTTCAAGTGAAATTATTATTTTAACTTCATGTAAAAACACAATCTCCGTCTCCATCCTGAATTTCAATCCCGTTAAAGGGTCCCTCTTCCAATAATTTTTTAGAAATTAAATAAATTCTAAAAAATTTCTTTGTATGAAAAGTCTCACGATTATTTTTCTGCAAAGCGAGGACCAGGTCTTCCTGAAAAATGGTCAAGCTAGACGCACGCAAACTTCGAACAATATCAAAAATATAAGGCGCCACTTCCATTTCGCTAAGAGATGAAAAAATATAAGGTAATTTGAGCGTATGATTCCTTTTTGTAAAAAATAAGAACGCTTTAAGTTGTCCACTGCTATCTTTTAATTTTACTAACATGTTTTGAAAGCTCTTGTCGTAGGATGAGAAGTAATATTTATTTGCGAACTTTTTTTGAATGGGATCTGATACAATCCACGGGTCATTTAAAATCCAATCTAATTCTTTTTTTGTTCTTCGAAATGTAGATTTTTTTGAATGCTGTTCGATAAAATCTGCTGCTTCTTGGTCTATTTCATGACAATATTCTATAACAAGATTGGCAGAATTAACCTGGCGAACTTTTGGCAACCAATCCAATATAGTATTAATGAAACTGTCCAGTCCTCTCAGTATTGGGGTACTATGCCTAAATAAACTATTCTTTGGTGGTAACCAGCTTGCAAGATCCATTCGAAAATAAAATCGACTACCGTGTAGCTCTTCCCATTCTGTAAACACATTTAATTTTTCATACACCTTTTTTGCAGCGGGTGTAAATTCTGTAAGAATCAATTTGGAGTTCCACAGCGCTAACCCTTTAAGAACTAGCATAGCCCCCAATCTCTTTCCTCTTTGGTCAGGCCTAATCCATAGGCAACTCAACCATGCAAATTTTATTTCTATATTGGCGGAATTTTTTATCAGATCGGGCAACATACCCAGATAAGCCAATAATTCATTTTCTTCAAACACGCCCATCAATAATACATCATCCTGGTCAGCTCTTGGGTTATTAATATGCGACAACGCCCGATGCATTGAAATGGGAATATCACTTAACTCAACATACACTTTTGAATTAATAAATTCATGAAGTTGGGCTCGATTAAATAATTTTATTTCCACTAATTTCGGATCAACATTCCTTTTCCTACGAATGATTTCATCATAAAATAAAGATATTCACTTTTAATAATTTCTGCCGCGTTTAATCTGGATATTTCCATAGGTATTCTTTGAAAATGATTATTAATGGAATCTTGAACTAAACCTGCAGAGCCAAAAGAAATATCTACCTGTTTGTTATCTCCATTTATTTCCTCGAAATATTTTTGAGATACTCCATAGTCTGAAAATGGAAAGGCAAAACTTCTGTATGCTAAATTAAATGTTGAACAAATACCTTCTATGCTTGCTTTTGTGCGAGATAGTTGTTCTGACAATGGTAGTTCGCTATATCTTGGGTGATCCGCACTATGCGCTCCAAAATGAAATCCCTTTTTAATTAATGACGAAACCTGATCTTTCGTCATATATGGTGTGTGTTGTTGTAAATAGTCATCAAAATTAACCTTTATTAATACAGCAAGTTCATCTAATAGATGCCGTTTACTATATGAAATAGACAACAAACCGTTTTTGTACATTTCAACATCCTTATAAATTCTGTCCTTAAACCAAGCTCTTATACTTTTATCCTGAATGAATTCGATATTCGATTCAATCTCATTAATTAATATGCTGGCCTTACACCTAAAAAATAAGTTTTTGTTATCTATAAAATCATTGTTCAAAAAACAAATGGCCGGAATTCCTTTTCGCAAAAGTATGGGAGCTATTACATCATATACCTCCCGAAATCCATCATCAAAGGTCAATAGTACTATCGGCTTAGTAGGAACTTCCCTTTTCTGTACCATATCAAAGAATGTGACGAAATCCACTGGAACATAAAAATTAAGTATAAAATCCAGCTCATCCGTAAATGCTTGGATTGATTTTACATCGTATAAAAAATTAAGGTGAATTAATTTTTCATCAGACACAGCATGGTACAGCGGAATCAATAGCTTTAACCCAGATATATTTAATAAAGATGGCATCGGGAAAAGCGAAGTCAACCAGGAAGTGCGATGAATAAATTTTTCTCTGTAGCCAGCCATTTTAATATCTCAAGTTATAACATTGTCTTATCAAACTTACCTACTTTATAAAAGTAGCACGTAAGATAGCATATAGAATTTAGTAAAATATTGTATTGACTTTAACAAATCACCTGAACTTTTCCTTTCAAAAGTGTATTGTTTTGTAACTGCGTATCCGGTAACCAATTTACACCTGGTTGTTTTCCAATGTCAAATGAACCTAATACATCGTCCATTCTCAATGCTTTTGCTCCATTTATGGTAGCCCAGCTCAGCAGTTGTTCCAGTGTGATATAAGAAGCATATTTTTGAATGACTTTCATTTCATCTACGATATCCAATTGCCAGTTTGATGTGTAACTATCCGTCCCTAAGCACAACTTAGCTCCAGCACTCAAAAAAGCCGCATAATCCGGCAGCTGATTTTCAATGTATAAATTTGCATTCGGACAGGTTACAAAATACGCGAGTGGGTTCCAGGCAATGACTTGTTGAATTTCATTTTTCCGCATGCGTGTATTGTGGACAAAGAGGGTTTGCTGATCGGCGTTCAAATTTTCCATTGCATAATAAATGGATTCTTTCTCATTCGGGATAAAATGGTCTAAAGAAAAATTAAATCCACTATAAAAATCAATAAACCCGCCGGATTTATTTAAGAATAAATCATTTTCATCCTTTACCTCCTGGTTGTGGATACTTATAATGGCATCCTCAGTATTTATACTGCTGATTTTTTTAAATAACGTTGGAGAAACGGTATATGGAGCATGCGGCACCATGGATTTTGCCAATGTACCAAATTGATTAAACACTTTATGGTATGATTCTATAAAATGATCTGAAAGATGATCCTGCAAGAAATCAAAGGCTTCAATAAAATTATAATATCTGAGCTTGCTTTCTTGTTTTGTGTGGAGACTATCCCCCTTGTTACAAATATCGCCAACTGCCACAATACCATTTCGACTCATTTCAGCATCGGCTTGCTTCATAGCGTGTAGAATTTCTTCTTCATCTATATCACGAAACTGAACCACTGATTTTAAGAAAGGCAATAATCCTAACCCAGTGTTAACTTTTCCCTTGAGATGAGAAAGTTCGAGATGGCAGTGAGCATTAATAAATCCCGGTGTAATTAATCCTGGATAAAATATATATTCCTCTTTATTAAATTCACCTTCTCGTTTAAGTTCAAGTACTCTTGATTTGTCATCAAGGACTAATCCTGCTCCTTTTAATATTCCAAACCCTGGTTGGAATAAATAGTCCGCTGTGATTTTTATCATATCTTTTATTAAAAAAGGAGCTCAACTATCAAAATCCTGGATAATGATTCCATTTTTTATCCTCGGTTCAAACCAAGTACTTTTAGGCGGCAAAACCAAATTTGAGTCAGCCACTTTAATAAAATCTCTAACTTTAATTGGAAAAAAGCTAACTGCCAGCGTATGTTCCTGGTCTTCTACCATTTTTATCATTAATTTTAATGGTTTGATGCCTTCGATATATTTAATTCGGGAGTTATTTCGATAGTCCTTTATACCAAAAATGTCTTTAACAACTAGTTCATTAAAGATTGCGACATCCTGGGAAATTTTATGTTTAGACTTGAAATATTTTAGGGTGTCAGCGTTCCATTCTACAGAATAGGAAATATGGCTAAAATGAAAAATAAGCTCGTGTTCTTTTCTTGGTGCGCGCATTTTTTCCAAAACAGTCACTTTAGCTAACTTGGTCAAACGCAAATATATGTCCTCCTCATGAACTTGATCCAGGATTTTAATGGTGCGGTTGTATGGCAAAATACTCAGTTCATCAAAATCGAATAGTGCACATAATAAATAATTCAGTTTATTCGAAGCCAATTCTGGATTTTGTTCTAACAGTCTACTCACAGAAGCCATTCGATGATGTCCATCTGCGATATATGCTTTTTTTACCTTGGATTTAAATTCTTTTTGAAAACTTTTTACAATCAATGGGTCTTTTACTGCATAGAATTCATGTATTTGATCCTCTCGTAAAAAATGCAAACGGAAAGTGGGTTTTTTGCCTAAAAAGGATTTTACCATTAAGTCTTTGATGCTCTTTCTCTGCGGATATGCAAGGAGTACAGGTTTGATAATTGCATTTCGCAATTTCATTAAACTGCTGATATTTTCTTCTTGCGCTATTAAAGTATTTTCATGTTTTTTGATATTCCCACTTATATAATCCTGAATATCCACTCCGGCTAGGACGCCATGGTACATTCGTGTTTTTGTTTTTATCCTGTAAACGAATATTGATTTGCGTTTGCCGTGAATAAATGCACCAGCTTTTTTTAATTCAGGAAAATTGTGTTTTATCTGATCAAAAAAAATATCATTATCTATAATAGCCTTAAAATCAGGATGTGTATATTTAAAGGGTTTGATGAACACGTATAATTATTAATTAAAGTTTGGCAAAAATAAGCACAAACGGGAAGGTATTTAGGATATTTAGTATTAAATCTTTTTCAACTATTTATTTCAAAATTTGAAATAACGTATTATAAAACCAATGTGAATCAGTTTTGACTAAAACAGTTAATGCCTGGTCGGTTTTATGCGCAAATCCTGAAATATTTTTAAGCATGGATTTAAATTCTTTCGCTTCGTCTGAAACACAATTACATTTTAGTAAATCGTCAAGTTCGTGGAGAATAGGGTCGAGCTCTCTTTTTCGTCTGTGTTCCAGGATATTTTTGAAAACAATATTTAGATCTTTTTCTGCATGAAAATAATCACATCGTTCTCCGCATTTCGGTGTCTTTGAAATGAGGCCCCATTCCATAAGTGCTCGGAGGTTCATATGGGCATTTCCTCTTGATATTTCCAACTCCTCCATGATCCGATCTGTGTTCATAGCCTCTGGTGAGATCAAAAGCAATGCATGAATCTGAGCCATTGTTTTATTAATACCCCATTGCATGCCGAGTTTTCCCCAGGTATCAATAAACTTAGTCCTACATGATTGAAATTCCAAGATTACCCTTTAGACCTATACAATGAAAAAAACGTAAAGAGGTTCATAATGGAACCTGTATAAGTTTTCTAATGGTATATAACTACTATACCTGAATAAACGGCAACTTAACTACTTTAGCGTTTACCATTCTAGAGCCCATATTCACTTTAAATTCTGAACCGGGTTTTGCAAAAGTGCTTGGAACATAGGCTAAACCAATGGGGATATTTAAACTGGGCGATTGGGTACCTGAAGTCACTACCCCTATTTGTTCTTCGTTATCATCGTGAATAGTATATCCATGTCGTGGAACTCTTCTATCTTCTACCACAAAAGCGGCTAATTTTTTAGTTACACCCTTTTCTTTTTGTTTACTTAACCAAGATTTACCGTTAAAATCCTGTTTGTTTAATTTAGTTATCCAAGCCAAACCAGCTTCCAATGGAGACGTGCTATCATCAATATCATTTCCGTATAGACAAAAACCCATTTCTAATCTAAGTGTATCGCGGGCCCCTAGTCCTACAGGTTTTAAACCATTTGGACCTCCCACTCGCATTACTTCATCCCAGATGTGCGGCATGACTGCATTCTCTGCATAAATTTCAAAACCGCCAGATCCCGTATACCCTGTAGCAGACACTAAGACATTGTCAAAACCTGCAAATTTTCCTTTTTTAAAACTGTAATAACTAATGTCTCTAAGTGGCATATCGGTCAGCGATTGTAAATATTCAGCTGCTTTAGGTCCCTGAACCGCTACTAACCCAGTGTCATAAGAAATATTTGTCATTTTGGTATCATAGGTATTATGTTTTGTGATCCAATCCCAATCTTTTTCAATATTGGACGCATTCACTACCAACATAAAAGCCTGTTCACCTTCACTGCATTGATCTTCTGACAATCGATAAATTAATAAATCATCAACAATTCCTCCATCATGATTTGGCATGCAAGAATATTGCGCATCACCTATATTTAATACTGATGCATCATTAGAACTTATTTTTTGAACTAAATCCAACGCTTGTTTTCCCTTAATTATAAATTCCCCCATATGGCAGACGTCAAAAATTCCCGCATTGGTGCGAACGGCCTCATGTTCCTCTTTAATTCCTGTGTACGAAATGGGCATATAATAGCCAGCAAACTCAGCCATTTTAGCACCCAACTCCATGTGTTTAGCCGTAAGAGGTGTTTTTTTCATATTTATTCCTTTATTTTTATTTCTTTGATTTTATCACCTTGTTGGATTGATAACAGGACATCCATACCCTCCACTAATCGACCAAAAATAGTATATTTTCCATCTAAATGTGGGCTTGGTGAATGCGTAATAAAAAATTGAGTTCCTTCTGTATCAGGCCCTGCACTTGCCATTCCCATCATGCCAGATTTTAAATAATTGAGATCTGATATTTCAGTTCGAATGGTATAATCCAATCCACCATAACCATCTCCTCTTGGACATCCTACCTGCACAACAAAATTTGGTACTACCCGATGGAATATTTTACCATTGTAAAAACTATCTCGGGTTAATTTTAAAAAATTCGCTACTGAGCCGGGAGCTTCTTTTGGATATAATTCCAAACCCATTTCGCCTTTATCTGTAATTATTTGAATCGATATAGTATCCCGATCAGCAGGAAGTAAGGACCATACAATGGGGTGATTGAATGGTAACGTCCTCGGCACAAATTTTTTACCATTTAATTTATCCAACGTTTTCTGAATTTCGTTCCAAGTTTCAATATCTCTAGGAAGTTTCAATTTTTCCTGCGCTAAGAGTAATATTGAATCTGGCCTTACATACTTATTAAGTATTCCTCTATTTTTCATAAAAACAGAAGCCATAATGGCTACTGTTCCTGCATCTGCAGATTGACATTGCTTTTCAAAGTATTTACTTAAGTAAGGGTAGATTGCATTTCTGTTGCCTTTGTAAATAAAATAAAAATCAGCTTTATTAAGAATCGATTCAATGGTTTCAGCAATACTAGTTTTTACAATGGAAGGAAGGTTCTGATCATCTAAAGATAAAACGTACCAAAGCTCCCGTGTACTTTCCTTTAATGCTTTAATGTAGGCTGATTTCTCATAAGGTGATTTAGCATTATGGATAAACCACTTTAATCGTTCGTTTACAGATTTATTGGTAAGGACTAAATAGTCTGGTAAACGCTGTAAAAGTGCCCGAAAGATGACGCTTCTCACTTGCCAAGGCAACGAACTTTGTTCGCTGAGGTTTTTTAATTCTTCATAGTAATCCGAAGGTGCAAATTCTGCTAAATACTCCGCAGCGTTCAAAGATACATGGATCGAAGGATTTTGGGCAGCTCGTATGGCAAAGGAGGTGGCAGATCCATTCTTTAAATTTGATAACCCCCGCAATAAATTGCTCTGCACCCGCACATCCAAACCTCTGGAATACAGTTCTTCCACCAGCTGGAGGGTCTTTGAATTCTTCGTTCTGCAAAGTGCGGTCACCAAACACATTCTTATGTCTGGATTTTTTTCTTCGATGCAAGACTTTTTTAGTACTTCAAAATATGGGCTTAGTTCAATGGTTTTAAATCGTTGTAGACAATGAGCCGCAACTAATCTAACATCATCCGGGAAAGACATTTTTGTAGCCGTATTAACCAGCATTGGCGTCGCCGCTTCATTATATTTTTCGCGTAGGCCGAACCGGTAGATTCCTAACATTTGTGCCTTTAACAGAACCGTGTCGCGGGCTGTATAGCTCTTAATGCCGCATAAAAAAGCTAATGTTGAATCTGAGCCACATTTACCTAACGCCTCTAAAATGGCCGCATTCGTATATAAATAGGGACCAATGGAGTCCACGGGTATAAATGCAGCTATAAGAGCCGTCTCTGCAGCAATATGACCTATCTGACCCAAGCTTATAACGGCTTCCTTTCGGATTGCTTCGATGGGGTCTTTAAGTAATTGAATTAATGCTGGAATGGCTAAGGTATCCCGGACAGATGCAAAAGCTTGACAGGCCAACAAGCGAAACGCAGGATTTTCATGTTGTAGGAAGGAAATCAAGGTATCGGTATGCCTCCGATCTTTAGCTTCCAAGATCTGAATAACTAAGGGATCGGAATACTCATAATTTAGCTTGATTTCATTATCATTAGTTGGTGGAAAACAAGCGTTGAACGTTAACGTCAGCGTACTGAATGTGATCCAAAATAAGCATGGAATGAGGCGAATCGATGGTCGCTTTTTGTGCAAAAGGTTGTCTTTTAGACCTGCGAAAATACTAAATATATTCCCAAGCTGAAAACATTCTCTAACACAGAGGCTAGAGTTTGATGGTAAATTCTATTCCACCTTATGTCCTTTCACCTCATAAGACTTACGAATGGAATTTTTGGCTCTTTTTAGATCTACCAATAAACAAGAATAGGCCGATTCAGAAGAAGTATAATAGGGTACTTCATCATATGTAACGATACCAGAATTCCGGCTCCATTCCTTACCCATTAAGGCGTACCGATTGCTAAGTTTAGGATTTGCCCCAAACATGAGGAATTTTTGATTTACGCCACTTTCAAAGCTGACTGCAAACCGCTCTTCCTTAGGAGAAAATAAAAAAACACCCGGGGTACCCCGCTTGAAAATGATTTCTTCAATTTTTTCACCATTGATAGTTCTTATCTTTCCATTCTCAATACTGGTTTGGCCCTCATCTACCTTACGTCGCAGAACAATATCTTCGGACAAATAAAATTGAATCTTTTTTAGATCGTCATCCGACCATTTGTTTTCGTTGTAAAGCTTTTCAGAAAAAGGCGTCAACTGAGGGCTGCATGAAAAGAGTACTATCGCAAGAAAGCTAGTAAACCATACATTTTGCAATTTCATAGGATCAATTTTTCAGCAATTTATATGGTTGTACGTTAACCTGAATGAACTTTAATACTATTTAACTTTATTGTTACGATCCTTTTGTTTTTCTTAACAAAAGAACGCCAGAAATCAAGTCATTTTGTCTTTCTCCGCTCAACAAAAAATTGTTGCAATAACTCTTTACTCTCTGCTGCCATTAACCCAAAATGTACTTTTGTTTTAGGGTGCAAGATTTCTCTTCCGTATCGCATGAAGCCCTGTTTTTCATCTTCCACCGCATAAACGATTCGTCCAATCTGCGCCCAACGGAGAGCGGCTGCGCACATCAAGCATGGTTCAAGGCTTATAAAAAGGGTGCATCCCTTCAAGTATTTATTTTGCAGAAATTGGGATGCTGCGGTAATTGCTAAAATTTCAGCATGCGCCGTGACATCCTTCAACAATTCGGTTTGATTATGTGCCCGCGATAATATTTGATTTCCATGGACCAAGATAGCCCCAATAGGAATTTCGCCGGCTTCTTTGGCCTTTTCGGCTTCAGCCAAAGCGAGCTTCATAAAATGTTCATCTGTATAAATGTGCAGCATAATTCATGACAAGTTAAGAATTTGATCAGAATTTCGGTGCTTGGTTCCTGACATAAAATAGATATAAATGAAATATTTAGGCAAATAAAGTTAATTTTAATAGTGAAAATGATAGATTTTTAAATTCACGCAGCGTCTTAGACAGGCTTTAACGTAGAGACTACCATATGGCCCAAACATTTTGGAATATTTGATCCTGCTTTTTCAATTGGAAACTGGATACGCAGCGTGTTTATTTATGCATCCATTGATAACTATCGAAAATATGGAAATAAGATGGAAACAAACCCGGGAAGAGGGTTCAGATAATCAAAGTTACGAAATAGGATTTCCAAATTTAGAGCAAGTGTCTGATGTGATTCCAATCCTCAGAAAATTGTCCCCCTGTCTACAGAATGGTTTTTAATTTGTATGTGATAGAAGAATTTTGTCACGAGGAAATTGATAACAATTATAAATTAGCCCTAATACTTCGCGCTCGAATTTAAACAAGGCTATTCAGAAACTAAAAGTTCTAATAACCCATCCTAAAACCAATTCATTTCAAATGAAATAATAAGAACTCAATAAAACGATACAGGATCTAAAAACCATTTTAACTGGACTTAGAGCCGCAATTCGGATATATATCAGTATTAAAACCTCACACTGATAATAAATTTTCTTATTCCGTTGGCATCAAAACGCAAATTCAGTTAATAAGTTACTCTTTATAAAATTGTTTTAGTAAACTGCACAAAATTTTTCGTGTCTTTTTTTATTTAATAAAATTTGCCTCATCCGATGGTGGTAATTATTATGCCGCCCCGCTGGGGCTATTACTATGTCGCACCTACGCTGGTATTTTAAGAAGTTACTATGCACGAATTAAACATTTGCTGCTTGTGAAGACTAATTATTACAGAAAACTATTTTATTTCTTGACTTTTGCTTTTAGAATTCTTATCTTTGAACCTTTGAGACATTTTCATATTGCAAAATCAGTGTTTAACCTGATTATTGTATAAAGCTTCCCCTTTATTTTTACTACGGATTTTTATTATTCTTTCACATCATAAAACAATTGTTATGATACAATTTCTCTACGTTCAGTTCAGAATACTTCTTAATCTAGTAATTATATTACTGGCAATAGCAAGTGTGGGTAATGCTCAAACTACTTGCATTGCAGTGGCTCCACAAGTTTGTGAGGGTCAATGTGTAGATGTTACTTATATAGGCAATAACTCTCCTGGAGCTACCTATAGTTGGACAATATCTTGTGGTACTATCACCAACCCCACGTTACAAAATCCACACACTGCCTGTTTTATGCAAGTTGGACTTTGTACTATCACGCTGGTGACGCAAGAACCTGGTTCTGCGCCAGATACCTGTGAAGTCACTGTAAATGTCATGCCTCTTCCTCAAGCTCAATTCCGAAAAGATGATACGATTTGTGTTGGTGAATGTATCCCATTACAAATTGTTTTTACAGGAACACCACCCTTTGCCTTTCAAATAGAGGATAGCGGCGGGGTCAGCAATTATTTTATAGGTACGAATTTCTTTTCTATAAACATATGCCCTACCAGTACAAACAAATACACCGTCATTTCTTTAGCAGATCAAAATTGTCCCAACACTAATCCCATGGCAAGCTTTGTGGTAACCGTATTGCCTGAATTAGTGGGAAGCATCCAACAAAACAATAACGAATTATGTGCCTTTCCCGATAGTGTAAATTATGAATGGCATTCATGCAGCCTTCCAACGATACTTTCTACACAACAATGTTTCTCTCCAAACCAAAGTGGATGCTATTATGTGGTTTTAGATAATGGATTCTGCACAGATACCGTTTATATTGATTTTAGATGTAATCTAACCTGTGCTTTTGATTTTCCTGATACCATTACAGTTGGAGACTCTGCATTATTCTACTTTACAGGTATTGGAACTCCAAACACTATGTTTACCTGGGTATTGGATGTCGATAGCTTGAAGGGTTTACGGTATGTCGGTGTAGATTCCTTATACATCAAATATTCAGTGCCTGGCTGTTATATGATCACATTGACAGTTCGTGATGGCAATTGCTCTGAAACTTGCACAGATACCATCTGCGTTATATCCAAACCATGTGTATGTGATAATTTACCGCCGAATAATAGATTGCGGCCTATAATAACTGCCAACCAGGATTGTTGTTACAATATAAGAGGTGAAATAGAATCTTTCCAGTGTTTTACTAAAATTGAAATGATTCTAAGTTCCGGAAATTTTGGAAATGTGGTGGCTTTTACTGGCAATGGATGGAGCACCACCTCTGCAGGACCTCAGCATATTTTTTTCCAGCATAACTCTGGTTTCTTACCACCCGGAATTATAAATCCCGGTAGATTTTGCGTATTAAATAGTGGTAATTACTCAATCACTGTGAATTATATTTTGAGTGCTATGGGCCAACAGGATACGTGTAGTTTCCTATACCATTTCGACTGTCCGCAACCACCTTATCCTCCCAAATGCGACTCACTGTTTACTTTTTTAGAACGCCAACATACACTTCCACAGTTTTGTTGTTTCAACATACACACAGACAACCCAAGCTCCAACAGTTATACCCAAATGCAGGTCACTCTTAGCTCGGGAACTTTTAATACTGTACAAGTAAACACTAGTGGCGGCTTTATTTTATCCAGTCTCAATCCTCAAGATTTTTCAGTTACACATAATTCAGGCTTTTTTCCACCAGGCCAATATATACCTGCAGACTTCTGTGTGAGTGGATCCACCAATCCTGTATTAGTGACCATATTGTATTTATTCAACACACCTACTGGTCCCGATACATGTGTACACCGATTTTTATTTGATTGCGAAGAACCACCGGATACGGAAGAGTGTTGTGATTCAGTTCAAACTTTCTTGTTCAATTTAGGCCTACCTTCAGATTGTTGTTTTGATTTCCAGGCCACCAGCACGAAATCAAATTGTTTTTCACAAATTTGTTTCCAGACAAGCAGTGGATCTTTTACAAATATTATTGCAAATCCAGGATGGAATACAATCTTGACTCCCCAAGGATTTTGTTTTGTTCCTATTGGCCCATTTGTGGCAACAGGAAACATCAATCCAGGGTCATTCTGTATGACGGGAAATTCAAATCCTTTTACCATATTTATAGACTATTATGACCCCGCCGGAAATCGACTGGATTCTTGTACAAAGAGAATTTCAAAAGATTGTCCAGACCCTCCTGTAGTTTGCAAATGTGATTTATTAACCAGTAATGTTGTATCCACATCTACTATGCCAGGGTTGTGTTGTTACAATATTGCAGCGAATATACCTACAGGAAATTGTTTTACTAAAATGCAGGTGTTACTAAGTTCTGGAAGTTTCACAAATACAGTTCCTGCGGTCGGATACAATTTATTTTCATCCAGTAGTCAGGATTTTACCTTAACACATTCTTCGGGTTTTCTTCCTAACGGATTAATTAATCCGGCAACTTTTTGCGTGAGTGGTTCTCAATTTTATACTATAACGATACATTATTATTTCGATAATAATGGAATTCAAGATACGTGTACTTTTATAAAAACATTTGATTGCCCAAAACCTCCGGATTTATGTAAATGTGATTCTTTGACAAATCAAATTGTCCCTATTTCGACAATGCCGGGAATTTGTTGTTACGATCTTTCGTCCAATATTCCAAGCGGAAATTGCTTCACATCCATTCATGTTTCAGTAAATTCAGGAACTTTTACCAATGTCAACCCTGCAAATGGATATAATTTAGGGATCAATACTAATCAAAATTTTACATTGACACATACTACAGGGTTTTTACCGATTGGTTCTATAAATCCTGCCACATTCTGTGTGACTGGCTCCACTTTGTATACAATAACAATAGAATACATCTTAAACAACAATGGAATTTTGGATACTTGTACTTTCTTTAAAATTTTTGATTGTCCACCTGCTCCAGATTTATGTGAATGCGATTCTTTACATTCCAATATTTTTCCAATTTCTGCATTACCTGGAATTTGTTGTAACGATATTCAGGCTACCATACCAACCGGAAACTGCTTTACTGGTCTCCAAGTCTTACTCAGTTCTGGTAGCTTTTCAAATGTGCAAGTAGCTACAGGATATAATTTAGCGGTAACAAATAATCAAGATATTAGTATTACACATAATTCTGGATTCTTACCAGCTGGTATTATTAATCCAGCTACATTTTGTGTGATCGGTTCTACAATGTATACAGTAACCATCCATTACTTTTTTAACAACGGACCAATAAAAGATACGTGCACTTTTCAACGTATTTTTGATTGTCTACCTTCTCAGGATACTTTATGTAACAGAGGTGCTTGTCAAAATGGATCAAGAGTTTGGCAGACTTTAACAACAGCAAACATGGTATTTGACATGACGGTGTTTGATTGCAAATTAATTGTAGCAGGAGCTTTTCAGCAAATTGGAAATATTAGTGCGAATAATATTGCTGCCTGGGACGGAACGAACTGGACTCCGTTAGGGTCTGGAGTTAATGGCGTAGTTCGCGCCCTGGCAGTTCACAATGGAGTCCTTTATGTGGGTGGACAATTTAGTTCTGCTGGTGGAAATCCAAATTCAAACCATATTGCTGCATGGAATGGAAGTACCTGGACAAATTTGGATGGTGGTGTAACCATTACGAATGCTCCGGCATATATATCTTCCCTATTAAGCACACCTACTGGATTGGTAGCCGGTGGGCAGTTTAATTTAGCTGGATTCACTTCATTACTCAATACCAATAACATCGCGAGATGGAATGGAAGTGCTTGGAACTCTAATTTTAATAGCATCGCCAATCCATTTAACGGACCTATAAATAGTTTACGAGTTTACAATAATCAATTGTATGCAGGGGGCGTTTTTAGCACTCCTCAAAATAATATAGCCTATTACAATGGTGTCAACTGGCTACCCTTGAATTCCGGGGTTACGTTAGATGTAAACAATTTAGGATTTGGAGTAGCTGCATTGCAGGTTTATGGTTCTAACTTAATGGTTGGAGGAAGATACCTAAATGCCGATGGATTATTAAATACTAAACACATTGCACTTTGGAATGGCACCAATTGGTCCGCATTGAATGGTGGTGATGTTCAGGGAAGCTTTGAAGGAATCTATGATTTTAAAGTATATAATTCAAATTTATTTGCTGGTGGATTCTATAACATGATTGGCAATCAGAGTATATTTTCTGTCGCAGAATGGAATTCCAATACCTGGTCAACAACGAATCATCCCTATCAAATCATTCGTACCTTAGAAAGCTTTGATGCTTGCGGTCAGATGGCCTGCGATTTATTTGCAGCCGGCGAAGGATTTGTCAACCGATGGGCATGTATTACCTCAACGGATGATGTGATGAAAGACCTGATAATTAGAGTCATTCCAAATCCTGCCAGGAATAAAATAAAAGTTGTTTTTGATGAAGAGATGACTACCATTATTGGACGAATAAATATTACAGACATCCAGGGTAAATTAATGCAAGAGATTCAGCTCAGAAATGAACATGATATTGAAGTAGATATCACAGAATACGCTGCAGGTATTTATATATTGGAATGGATTTCTGAAAATTCTGCGAGTACGCAGATTAAGTTTGTAAAAATGTAAAGGAGCAAATAATTATAACGTTTGTTTTGCTAAAAAATCAAATTAAACTGGGTTTTGATCACGGTCAAAATCCAGTTTGATTTTTTACTAAGAGGTTATTATTTTTAACTTCAAATTTATTTACACTTATGCACCAATGTCTGATGTATTCTTCATTTCAAAGGTACTTTCTCAATTGTCCCAATATCAAGCTTGATTTGCAAAACTGAGTATGCCTTTTACCAATTTATCCAACTCGAACAGGCTGGTGTATACGTTAGGTGTAATTCGAACACAATGAATGTTTTCCCAATCAATTGAAACTGTATGAATTTTGTATTGATTAAATAAATATTCAGATAGCTCTGCTGGTGTTTTTCCAACTACGCTCACTGCACCTATAGCCCCACCAAATTCAGGAGACATTGGGCAATGTATTTTAACTTTAGGATTTACCATCACTTTGTTGACCCAATATTCCTTTAAAAACTGCAATCGTTTGAATTTACGTTCAGGGCCTATCATTTGAAAAAAATCGATCGCATGTCCGATGGCTTGCTCAATGGCAAAAGATCGAGTTCCCAGATTTTCAAATTTCCTGATATCGCTGCTGTCGGAATCTGCTGCCGCCAATAAGGGATATAAGGATTTAATTTTATCTTTTTTTACATACAACAATCCACTTCCAAACGGAGCAGATAACCATTTATGCAAACTTGTCCCAAAATAATCACAATCCAAATCAGAAATTTTATAAGGAATATGTGCAAAACTGTGTGCTGCATCCACTAAAACTTCAATTCCTTTTTGATGAGCTGCAGCGGCAATTTCTTTTGCGGGTAAAAGTTGACCCATCCAATTGATCATATGTGTTATTTGTACCACCTTGGTCTTTGATGAAAACGCATTGGTAAATGCGGATACAATCGCTGATTTATTTTCAATAGGAAATTCAAAATTCAACCACTTTAAAATCACGCCATCTCTCTTTTCTCTCTGTTTCCAGGCATTGATCATATTTGGATAGTCTTGTTTGGTTAACACTACTTCGTCCCCTGCTTTTAATCTCAACCCGAAAATGATCGTTTCAAGCGCTTCCGAGCTATTTCTGTTGAATGCTATTTCTTCTGCTGAACATCCTGCTATGGCTGCCATTTTTTCCCGCAAGGGCTCGCGACCCTGATCTAAGATTCTCCACATATAATAAGAAGGCGCTTCATTACACAATCTGTTGTAATATTCTACCGCTTCTTGGACCACTCTAGGGGAAGGTGCTACTCCTCCATTATTCAAATTAATGATAGATGGAGAAACTGAATAGGCTTGTTTTAGTTGATTCCAAAATTCTTCTGAATCCGGATTTATTTCTGATAGAGAATTCGCATTTGAAAAAGCCTTTCTGAGTCGTTCCTCCATTTTTAATAAAATATCTGAAGGGTTTAGGTAAACACCTGCAGATGCCGCACCGATAAGGCTAAACAGATTCCGTCTATGCATGATGAACTATTTTGACCCTAAATATAAGTATTAAACTATTCCAATTTATTGGATGCTTTTTATATTATACTTTTTTATAATATGAAATACAAAACAGCTTCACAAATTATTTAACAAACTATGATCATTCAGGACAGGCACTGAGGTAGCTTTATTAATAGGACGTAATGAGCAGCTTTTTGGTTAAATTTATGCCAGATATGAAGCTTTTAGGAATAATTATATTCAGTATTTTCCTTTATGATCTCACGGCGCAATGTAATCTAACGGTGGATGCTGGCCCTGATGTTATTGTTTGCTCTCCTGGCGATGTGGCCACTTTGAATGGCCGAGTGACCGGTCAGGCAACTGAAATTTTTTGGGACCCGATAACTGGATTATCCAACCCGCGTTCGCCGGTAACCAATGTTACTGTAACTGGTCCACAAACCTATACCCTTGTGGCCAGAGGCGTTAGCAATCAAAACCTGGTTACGAACGGAGACTTTGAAGCCGGTCGGTCTGGTTTCACCACTAGTTATGCAGTCGGATCTATACCTTGTTATGGCTTAGGTTATTTGGACTGCGAAGGAACGTACGATGTTATAAACAATCCCATGTTAGGACATGCCAGCTGGGCACCCTGCGGTGATCATACAAGTGGCAGCGGTAATATGATGGTAGTAAATGGTGCTGCTACCTTCCAGGATGTTTGGTGTCAGACAATTTCTGTGATTCCTAATATGGATTATATTTTAACTGCCTGGGTCACTTCTGTTTCTCCAGCTTCACCAGCTATTCTACAGTTTTCAGCAAACGGAAACACCGTCGGTGGGTTATTCTACGCAAGTGGTGCAACTTGCCGTTGGGAACGATTTCAAGCCACATGGAATTCAGGTGGCTCTACAAGTGTCACCATTTGTATTTTAAATCAAAATACCGCTACAGGTGGAAATGATTTTGCATTGGATGATATCAGCCTTCGCAAAATATGCGAAGTAAAAGATGAAGTCAATGTAGATATTTTGGATATACAAGCTGTCATTGAAAATCCGGATATAGTAACCTGTGATAAACCTATTATTCAATTAAGTGGCATAGGATCCTCCACAGGTCCCAACTGGACTTATAAATGGACTACTAATGGGGGAAAAATTATCAGTGGTGCAAATACTTTAACACCAACTGTAGAGGGTCCGGGGTTTTATATCTTTGAAGTGTGTAGTTCTGTGCCTGTTTGTTGTAAATCTATAACCATTCAAGTAACTGGCAACATAATTCCTCCACTAGTTTTTCTATCGACAAAAGATACTTTAGGATGCGGTAAAAATGTCGCCGTGATAAGAACGAGAACCAATTCTCCTTTTCGTGTAGATTATGAATGGTCAGGACCTAACGGTTATTCTTCGACAGATCAGGATGCGGCCGTTTTTGATGCTGGTTTGTACACAGTAAAAGTAACGGATGAATTCAATTGCATCACTATAGACACCATCCGCGTTTTTGAAAAAAATGACAACCCAAAAGTATCTATAATCGGGAATGCCATAAACTGCACACTGGATAGTACTTATCTAAAAGCCATGTCCAGTGTGACAGGATCCAGTTTTACATGGACAGGACCTAAAGGAAATAAAAACCAAGGAGACTCTTGGGTAAATGTAGACACAGGTTGGTATTTTATTCAGATTAAAACTCCCTCGGGTTGTATTGTTTCCGATTCGATTCTAATTAAAGCGGATCAACGTAAACCAGACATTCAAATCAATAAAACAGATATAAATTGTGTTCAAGATACTGCCTTCATACAAGCAAATTCCAAACGAACTATCACAAAAGCCTTGTGGATCGGCCCTAATCAATTCACATCAGACAGTTTATTTTTTAATACGGTTTATGCAGGATGGTATTACTTGCAGCTAGAAGCAACTAATGGATGCACGCAAAATGATTCAGTACTCATACAAATTGATACGCTGAAACCAATCATTTCGATCAGCGGTGACACCTTAAATTGTATTACACCAACTATAACCTTGTTATCCTTCGGTAACGATACTGCCGATGTATTTAATTGGGTCGGACCAGGCGCATTCATTTCAAGTGAACAAAATCCCATCGTTTCAGAATCTGGATGGTATACAGTTGAAGTGTTATCCAAGAATGGCTGCAAAGATAGTGCAGGTATTTATGTGGATACCGATTTTGCTTTAGTAACGTTGGATCCATCTACTGACACATTAAATTGTTTTTTAGATTCTGTCATCATCCAAGCAAATCCAAATCAAATTTACCAGAACATACAATGGTCTGGACCGAATGGGTTTACTTCCCTTCTTGAAAATCCAACAACGAAAATTTCTGGATGGCATTTAGTTAGTATCACAGGTAAGAATGGTTGTATAAACCAAGACAGTATTTTTGTAAATGCAGATTACGAAAAACCAGAAATTTCCATTCAAACAGATACCTTAACTTGTTCTTCTCCCATAGGAAAATTTAATACACTTATTATCAAAGGAAATCCACAGTTCCATTGGATAGGTCCTGGAAACTTTAACTCCTATGAAATAGATCCTGATATCAATACGGCAGGAATTTATACGGTAAGAATTACCAATCCAAACGGATGTTATACAGATACTTTATTTCAATTTGCTGAAAATAAATCCAAACCAATTATTTCTTCAAATAATGATACGCTAACCTGTGCTAAGGATTCAATTCAATTACGTCTCCAAATTTCTAGTGTATTGAAGAATCTAAATTGGACTGGACCTAATAATTTCAATTCATCAGAACTATTCCCCTTTATTAAAATTCCCGGAGACTATATTGCTATTGCTGAAGGGGCAAATGGATGCGTCGATTCTATCCGAGTCACTGTGTTTCAGGATATCAGAAAACCTGAGCTGGAAGTAGATTTAGATACTTTGAATTGTGTAAAACGAATAATAGATTTAGTGGCCAAGACCAACCGCGATTCATTATTGTATTTATGGACGGGATCTCAAGGGTTTATTTCCGATCAGAAACAAATTCAAATTCAGAATGGAGGAAATTATACAGTATCCGTCTCCTCACCTGAAGGATGTAAAAGTAGTTATTCATTTTTTATTTCAGAGGATACGATCAAACCAACTATAGTTTTACTAGGTGATAGTTTAAACTGCCAAAAAACAAATGGACTCATACAACTGACTAGCAATTTACCGATAGTTGAATATGCATGGTCCGGTCCTGGATTGTTTACTTCATCCAATCCAAATGCAATTATCACACAGGGTGGAAATTATTTCATTCGAATTAAATCCACCAATCATTGTGAAAACATAGCTTCAATAACTATAATTCAAGATACGATCAAACCTATATTCCAAGTAGTCACCGATACGATTACCTGTTTAAAACCCGAGGTTACGTTAATTGCCAACAGTCCGAATTTAGATCTTTCTTATCGATGGAGTACTCCGAAAGGAAACACCTTGAATACTCAATCAATCAATACGCGTGATGCGGGATTATACAAAATTCAAGTAGTTGCAAAAAATCATTGCTCCAATGAACTAGATGTACTAGTTGCTGTTGACACTATCCAACCTGTTGTTCTAGTTAGCGATGACACCATAAATTGTATAAATATATTTGCTGATCTTTTATCTACCAGTAGTCATCCAAATTTAATTTATTCCTGGACGGGTCCCAATAATTACACTTCAAATAAAGCAACAGATCAGACTTTTATTTCCGGAAAATATTTCCTTATTGCGAGAGCTTTGAATGGTTGTCAAACCTATAAAGAATTATTAATCTCCATAGATACAACGAAACCATTTTTCACTCTCCTAGCTGATAGTATTGATTGTATTCATCCAACGGCAAGTATTTCTATTAATGGCCAAACGAATGGCCTAGACATCTTGTGGACAGACCCATTGGGTAAACAATTTACGCAAATCAACTCATTGAAAACAACTTATGGCGGTTTATTTGATGTAGAAGTTAAAAATCCAAAAAATGGGTGTTTCACACGCCAATCTAAATTTGTAATAGAAGATAGTTTACTAATTCATGATTTATCATTATTTACGGTTGACCCTAAATGTGGTCTTAAAGTTGGTTCTGTAAATGTGGTTCAAGTGTTAGGAGGTCATGGTGGCTTTGAATATTCCTTAGACTTGGGAAAAAACTATACTAAGAATACAACCTTTAGCAATCTAACAGCAACTACTTATACACTCACCGTACGTGACCAAAAAGATTGCTTATTCCAAAAAGATTTTGAAATTGTGGAGCAACCTTTTGTTACTACTGATTTAATACCTGAACTTGAATTGCGACTTGGACAACAAGGAATTATTGATCTGAATGTTCATCTTGATAACAATCTTATACAATCCATCCTTTGGAGTCCAGCTGATGGATTGAGTTGTACTACTTGCGAAGATCCGGTAGTGAATATTTTGGAATCCCGTTATTATAATGTTACTGTAATTGATACCAATGGATGCATGGCGACAGAACGAATATTTATAAGAATTGAAGAACCAAAAGTATATGCTCCGAATGTATTTAGTCCTAATAAAGATAATGTAAATGACAACTTTCTTATTTTTGGACCAGAAGAAGAGATATTAAAAATTAATTATCTTCAAATCTATGATCGTTGGGGTGAACGTGTTTTTCAAAATGAAAATTTTTTACCGAATAAAATAGAGTCCGGCTGGGACGGTCGATTTAAAGACCGAGACTGTTCACCGGGTGTGTATGTATATGTAGCAGAAGTTGAATTGATTAATGGAAAAAAATGGGTACTAAAAGGAGATGTCACTTTACTAAAATAAAAAAACTAAGTTTGCGTATATTTATTTTAAGTTTTTTTATTGCAAGCAGTTTAATTTGTTATGGACAAAGCATTTATCAAAAGAAAAATCCGGTCAGTGCTGATGTAAAAACATTTAACCTTCCGAATTCTTGCATGATTACTGTTAATGCAGGTCCAGATATTACCATTTGTTCTGGCCAAGGAAAAACTTTAAATGGCGTGGTAACGCGCTCCACGGATTACAAATGGGAGCCACCCGACGGATTAAGCAACCCAACTATATTAAATCCTGTCGCCAACCCAACCAGTACAACCACCTATACATTAACCGCAAAAGGAACGTCCAATAATTTAATCGTAAACGGTAATTTTGAAAATGGAAGTCTTCCTCCGAGCACATCCTCGTATACACAAGTTTTTGATGCGAATGCTTTGGTGGCAAATTCCAGTGGTAGTTTTGCTATATTATCGGTACCCCAAATTGCTATAGCTCTGGGCTGTAATCCTAATATTGGTTCTTTTGCAATGGCCATACATGGCAGTCCAGGAGTGGGAACAAATTTTTGGTGTCAGACCATCCCTGTTACCCAGAACACAGAATATAAAATAAGTTTTAAAGTAATTGGTATCCTATATTTTTTTAGTCCAGCACCAGTGATTGTTTGCAAAGTAAACGGTACGACTATAGGTACTGTGGTCGCACCTAATTCGCTATGCGGTGAAGAAATCGGAGATTTTACTTGGAATTCCGGAAGTAATACAACAGCTGCTTTATGTTTTTCAAATGCAACGACTGCAGGGTTAGGAAATTTATGCGCCATTGATGAAATTTCTATGAAAGAATGCTGTGAAGAAAAAGATGAGGTTCGTGTAGAAGTGTATGAATTAAATGCAGAAATCAATCCGGCAGATGACATCAATTGTGATAATTCACCCATGGTATTAGATGCTTCATCAAGCACCCAAGGGCCTGGAATAACTTATGAATGGACAACAACCAATGGAAGAATTGTCAGTGGTGAAAAAACCACCAGAGTTCTAATCGATTCACCCGGAATTTATACATTTAAAATAAAAGGAGCTTTTGGATGTGAAAAGCAACTTAGCATTACTGTGAATGGAAGTGTTACAAAACCCGCTTTAAGATTAATGAAAAGAGACTTTATTTGTGGTCGCAAATTTGGATTTATAGATGTGAGCACTAGTGCCAATGGACCGTTGTATGAATGGAATGGACCGAACGGTTATTTTAGCAGCCAGAACACTGATAATCAACTTGTAGATCCCGGCGAATATATTGTTAAAGTTACGGATGCATTCGGTTGTATGTCAACCGGAACACTTAATCTTTTGGATTTGAGAAGAGACGCCGATGTAAAAATTAAAGGAGATACTTTATTATGTAATGAAGATTCCATTCAGCTCACTGGAAGTAGTATTTCACTTAAACCAAATTTTTCTTGGAAAGGGCCTAATGGCATACGCTCCGATACCAATTTTGTTTTTGCTAAAGATTCCGGTTGGTATTATCTTACTGTTGTAGATAGTTTTGCCTGCGAAGGATTAGATTCATTTTATGTAATAAATTATAAAGCCAATGTTCCCATAAATATTTCAGCAGATACGCTGGATTGTGACAATAATACTATTCAGATTACTACCCAAGCAGATACTTCAGGTATGTTTCTATGGACTGGACCGAATAATTTTTCCAGTTCAAATCCACAACCCACAGTTACAGATTCTGGATGGTATTATATTACCTTAAATACATTGGATGGTTGTTCAGGTAAAGATTCAATCTATGTAGTTAAATCTGCAGACGCTCCGTTTGGAGCCATTCAAGCAAACTTTGATACACTTACCTGTGATATATCTTCCATCCAGTTACGGGTAACATCAACTACAAACGATGTCAAATTCGATTGGAACGGACCTGGAGGATTTATTACTTCTGATTCATTAATTACAGTTCAAGACTCTGGTGAATATTTTGTCATACTTAATGCACCAAACGGTTGTTTAAATATTTACAATTACAAAATTTACAGTAATAAAGAAAAACCGATATTAAATCTTACGCCTGATACCCTCAATTGCAAAAAAAATACCGCTACATTAAATGCTGGAACACAAAATCACAGATCGATTACCTGGTTAGGACCCAATGGATTCAATTCAACAGATTCTACACCTACTATTAATTTGGGAGGTGCATATAATGTAGTTGTATTCGGCGAGAATGGATGTTTCTCTACAGGAATCGTAGAGATTTTGACAGATACGGCGACTCCATTGATCGCTATTTTGTATGACACAATAACTTGTTTTAATCCGGTGATTATACCAAGAGTAACTACCGATCTAAATATTGCTTCGTACATATGGACAGGACCCAACAATTTTTCTAGTCCAGAGAAAGAACCCTTGATTCAACAACCTGGAGATTATACTTTAACTGTTATTGGTATCAATGGATGTCAGTCTTCAAAACAAATTCGCATCCATGAAAACAAATTTAGCCCTTCATTCGTATTATTTGCGGATACCATTCGTTGTAATTTTTCAGCACAGATTCGAGTTAATAATTTTTCTAATGTCACTTCATTTCAATGGACCGGGCCGAATAATTTTAGCTCTAATTTGGATTCCATTCAAATTAATTTTCCTGGTTGGTACGTATTGACTGCATTGGCAAAAAACGGATGCAGCCGCACAGATTCTGTTTTTGTGTTTCAAAAGGATCAGCTACCGGATATCTTTGCGTTTGATGATACATTAAGTTGTTCAAGTCCAAGAAAAATTTTAAGAGCGGGGTCTCAAACACTTGGAGTACTGTATGAATGGACAGGACCCAATGGATTTACGTCTCAAATTGCGAATCCGGAAGTACTGGAAGGAGGGGAATATATTTTAAAAATAACAGATGCGAATGGTTGTGTATCAGTTAAAAAAATTACTGTT
Organism: Bacteroidota bacterium; assembly: GCA_030856215.1. Classification (GTDB taxonomy): domain Bacteria; phylum Bacteroidota; class Bacteroidia; order Chitinophagales; family Saprospiraceae; genus Vicinibacter. The sequence goes on along the minus strand of JALYPU010000050.1, from coordinate 54,745 downwards.
TCTGATTTTTCAAAAAAACCATCACTTTCAATTAACGGCAGTGATAGTTTGACCTGTTTACAAACCAATGTCCAATTAAGCTTTACTACTGATCAACCTGGACAAACTATTTCGTGGCGTGGACCGAATGGATTTCAATCTTCTGATTCGATCATTCAAGTAAATGAAGCGGGAATATATTTATTAACTATTCGAAATGCTTTTGATTGCTTTTCTTTTGATACTATCCTGCTAAATTCCTACCAACAATTACCGGACATTCAAGTTGCTGATGATCAAATAACTTGTGTAAAAAGAACCCTGTCCTTAAATTTACTTAGTTCAGAAAATAACTTGGTTTATATTTGGAGCGGCCCTAATAATTTTGTAAGTACAGAAAAAAATCCAGTTATTACAAATTCTGGTATATACATTGTAAAAGCCACAAATAGTTTTGGTTGTGAAACTCAAAAACAAATAACCATTGCTATCGATACTGTGGTGCCAGATTTAGTATTGATAGCGGATACCCTGACATGTTTGAGAACCAGTGCACCGATTATTGGTTTCACTAAGGTTCAAGGGGTTCAATTTAGTTGGACAGGGCCCAATGGATTTACTTCAACAATACCACAATTCGCAGTTCGGGTGCCGGGAATTTATACATGTTCTGTCCGCAATCCAAGAAACGGATGTGTGGTAACTCGATCTGTAGAAGTTTTTAGGGATACTAATCAAATACAAAATGCTATCATTACTATTAAAAATGATGTTTGTGAATTAAATATTGGTAGCGTCTGCGTATGTGACATTATTGGTGGAACGGGCCCACTGCAATTTTCTATCGATAGCGGTAACACATTTCAATCTCTGTCACAGTTTAATAATTTGTCTGCTGGTAAGTATCCGATATTGATCAAAGATCGAAATGGGTGTAGCTTTTTTCAAAGTATAGAAATAAAAGACTTAGGACAATTTAATATTCAACCGTTGCCAGATCTAGAATTGAGTCTTCTTGATCAACGAAAGTTAACAGTTATTACCGATCTGAATCCGGGTGTTATCAAATCGATATTCTGGCAACCATCAGACCAGCTTAGTTGTTCAGATTGTTTAAATCCCGAATTAACGGCTTCGCATAATGATGAAATTGTATTAACGATCACGGATACGAACGGCTGTATGCGCAGCATTACTTTTAGAGTTACCATCAAAAAAGATGTCAATATACATGTGCCCAATGTATTTTCACCAAATGGGGATGCTGTAAATGATTATTTTTTTCCATATTCAAATGAACAAGCAAATATCCTTTTATTCCAGGTATTTGATCGTTGGGGTGAATTAGTGTTTGAAAATAAACATTTCAAATCAAATGAGGAACTGCAAGGTTGGAATGGAGAATTTAGAAATCAAAAAGTTTTACCCGGAGTATATGCATATCTTATCGATGCATCCGTAGAAGGCGTTTCCAAAAAAATAGTTGGCTCTATTACCTTGCTACGATAACCTGATTGTATGTTAGCATTTGAACATCTGGATTTAAATAAATACTGTGAGGATTTTACCTCAAATGAAGATGACACTTTAAAAGAATTAGAGCGGCAGACACATCTGTTGACGTTATCACCACAAATGTTATCCGGAAAAATTCAGGGTCGATTCTTAAGTACCCTATCTAAACTCTTGAAACCTACATACATTTTGGAAATTGGAACCTTTACGGGTTACAGTGCCTTATGTTTGGCGGAAGGTCTTGAAGAAAATGGGGTTGTGCATACGGTTGATATTAGCGCTGATTATCAACATCTCATTGATCAATATGCAAAAAAATCCGCCTTTGCTTCAAAGGTTGTATGGCATCGAGGAGATGCGCTTGATGTTATCCAAACAATGAAGTTTAGCTGGGATATCGTTTTTGTTGATGGTGCTAAAAATCAATATTTAGATTATTTACACGCAGTAAAATCTCAGATAAGACCTGGTGGCTTGCTTATAACAGATAATGTACTTTGGTCTGGAAAAGTATTATTAGAAAAAAAGGATAAGGATACCCAAATTATACATTCATACAATGAGTATTTATTAACTCTTGAGGATTTTACTACGGTGATCCTACCCATTAGAGATGGTATTTCATTGTCGTTTAAAAACCAATAACTAGTTTGGACAAGTCCCTCGCTTCCACTAATTTTCAAATTTGCAGTAAGCATCAATATAAGAACTCACCCCAGTTTATAGAATATGAATCTTGGTATTTGGATTTAGTGTGTAATAATTGGACCGCTATTCAATGTCCTAATAATCAATTTGTGGCCATTCCCTTGAAAAGGAATTTCATCTTTACTAAAGTATATCGACCGCCATTAATTCAAAAATTTATACTTCCAGAGATGGCACTTTCTGGATTTACAAACTTTTTGAATCTTATAAGAGAAAATTATTGCGCAGGATTGATCTCCTTAAATGCAAATTTTTCCATTGGAAGCGGCCTCGTTAAAAAAGAACGAATAAATTATACTCTTGCTTTACACAATAGTTATCAAAACCTTTATAAGAGTTACACAAATCATCACAAGAGAAGTCTGCATAAGTGCCAGAAAGCTCAATTAAAAATTACTACAACGGACAATGTCGATCAGTTTAATAAATTCTACCATAGTTTTATTGATTCTAATATAAAGTCGGCAAAAGTCGATAAATCCTTATTAGAAAATTTGGTAAAATTATCCTTATCCAAACAATCTGGGTTTATAATCTCTGCTATAGATGCTAATCAAAATATTCACGCCGCTTGTTTCTTCACCAAATTTAATCATCGAATTGTATATTTATTGGCTGGAACATCTTCATTAGGCAGGGAAACCTGTGCTATGTACGGGATAATTAATTTTGTCATAGAAAAATTTGCTGAACAAAATTACATACTTGACTTCGAAGGTTCATCTATCCCTGGCATTGCTTTTTTTATGAGTGGATTTGGTTCTCAAAAAGAATCCTATTTTGAATACAGTTGGAAAAGAAATATCTTGTGTTCTTTGTTATAGCTATATTTGTGTTTCGACATTATGCAAAAAGCAGGTATATATATCCATATTCCATTCTGCAGACGTAAGTGTACTTATTGCAATTTTCATTTTTCAACAAATTTTTCTCTAAAGGACGGATTGCTGGAAGCGCTGCATATGGAAATTTCTCAAAAAATTGATACTTGGAGACACTTTCAAATTTCCAGTATTTATTTTGGAGGAGGAACTCCATCTATCCTTACCATGGATGAAATATCCATAATTCTAAATCAATTTATAGATAACGCAGCATTTGATTCCGAAATTGAAATCACCTTTGAGGCTAATCCAGAAGATCTCTCCTTGCATTATCTTCAAGAACTTTTGACATTAGGTATTAACAGGTTAAGTATTGGCGTGCAGTCATTTAAAAATGATGATCTCCGTTGGATGAACCGAAATCATTCTCAGGTAGATAATATTAAATGCATTGAAAATGTAAAAAATGCTGGCTTTAAAAATTTTAGTATTGATCTAATTTATGGGATACCTGGATTGAGTGATAGCGAATGGAGTAATCACCTAGCTAGTGTATCGCTTTGGGAGATTCCACATTTCAGCGCCTATGCGTTGACCGTTGAACCAAAAACAAAATTATTTCATGATGTCAATAAGAAAAAATACTTGCTTCCCGGAGAAGAAAAGGTATTAGAACAAATGGACATTCTATTAGACTTTTGTGAACAGGATCATTATGAACCATACGAAATATCCAATTTTGCTAAAGAAGGATATAGAGCCATCCACAACAGCAATTATTGGAAAGGGCTACCCTATTTTGGTTTTGGTCCCTCTGCACATTCTTTTGATGGAAGTAGCCGTAGCTGGAATATCGCTGACAACATTCAATACATCCAAGCTCTTACTCAAGGATTAAGATTTAATGAATCTGAGGTATTGAGTAAAGAAAATAAATTTAACGAATACCTAATGTTAAATTTAAGAAAAATTGAGGGGGTCGATCTTGACTATATAAAAACTCATTATTCTGAATACTATGAAAAATTAATAAGCCAACTGAATGATTATAAACAAAAGGGATTGATTACTTCAAATAGTAATAAATATATGTTGACTAGAGCCGGAAAACATATTGCAGACCGCATTAGTTCAGATATATTTACGGATATTTAAATCATATGCCAAGCATCCTTTCTCATTCGCTATTCACGGCTTGCCTTACACCACTTAGACCGCAAAAAAAGGACATACTAAAAACATTATTGTTGAGTATGATTTGCGCATCAATACCAGATTTGGACGTCATTGGATTCTCTTTTGGTGTTCAATATAATGATATGCTTGGTCATCGAGGATGGACACATTCGATTAGTTTTGCTTTACTATGGTCATTATTGATAGTCCTTATTTTTTACAAACAACAATGGAAAAATAAATTTACATTTTACTATTGGATCTATTTTTATTTCTTATGCACCATCAGTCACGGTATATTTGATGCCATGACAGATGGCGGGAAAGGAGTCGGTTTTTTTATCCCATTTATAAATGAACGATATTTTTTTTATTTTAGACCTATTCCTGTTTTTCCATTAGGGCTCCACAATATATTTAGCGAATGGGGCTGGAGGGTCTTTCGGCAAGAACTTTTTTTCTTTATTCCGCTGAGTCTCTCTACATTATTTCTAACTTCACTTTGGCGTTATAAATTTATTGATAAAATTACGGAGTAAGAAAGATAATTACGAAATAGTGCTTATTAACCCAATCTAAAAAAGCCTAACATGAGTTCAACTTTTCTTCAAGACATTAAATGGCATTTCAATTACTATAAAATTCTGGGTGATAAAACCTTATCAAGACTAACTTCAGAGCAGATGCTTTGGCAATACAATGAAGAGAGTAATAGTATAGCCATAATAGTGAAACATCTTTGGGGTAATATGCTCTCGCGATGGACAGATTTTTTATCTAGCGATGGTGAAAAATTATGGCGCAAACGCGATAAAGAATTTATCAGCGAAGTTCTAAGCAAAGAAGAATTGATCCAAAAATGGGAGGATGGATGGGCTTGTTTATTTACTGCTTTAGATTCATTAAACGATGAAGATATGACTAAAGAAATTTTAATAAGAAATGAACATTTAAGTGTGATGCATGCGATCCATCGACAATTAGCCCATTACGCTTATCATACTGGTCAAATAGTATTATTAGGTAAAATGATCTGCAATGAAAAATGGGAATCGTTATCAATTCCTAAAATTAATATTCAGTAAATTGAAAACTTATCCTTGTTGGAATGACTTTTGTTTTGAAATTAACTTATATCCTTATTCAACTTTATCTTTAATTCCTTTAAGTAATATACTTTTTTAGGTTCTCGGTATTTTTTTGCAAAATTGGTGTGATAATAATGATCGGTTAAAAATTTTATTTGCAACTCATCCCATTCGAATTCATTTTGAACAACTTTATAAGCCATGAACTCTTTGTAAAGTGTGTTCCCAATCGGATAAAAATCAGCTCTACCCAAATAATCCAAATCCGCATCACAAATTATTCTTTCCAAAATAGTATGAGGTTTTTGAGGAATTTTAGTGGCCATTATCATTCCTTCTATCTTTTTGATGTCTTCTTGACTGTAACCGTAATCTGGCAAAAGGTTATGTGAATACGATACACCCGCGGCTTCATGGCCTACATATTTCCATAATATACCTACATCATGCAACAGTGCGGCTGTTCTCAATAGGTAGGCTTCATGAGGATTCAACTTTAATCTCTTTATATAATCATTACAAACATTGAGCACATCCAAGGTATGGTGCAACCCATGGTACGTCAGATCTTTAGACAATTCCAAACGCAACTTCTTAGTGATAAATGTTTTTAACTTCCTAATATTCATCTTCAACTCGCTTAAAATTAATCCTCTATATATCAATCTATTTAGATAAAAGTAAATTTACTCTCATACTCAAAGTTTATTTTTCTCCCTTAATATCGGCAGGTGGTACATCCATTTCGTATCCACCTAAATCCCAAGATTCATACAACATGGAAGGAATCATAAATTCCTTCTGTACAGCAAGTGAATTAGCATTTTCAAAATTCTGCAAGTCTTTTTTAGCTAAATTATTAAGCATTATTTTTGTTATAGACTCCAACAAACTGACCCTTGGATACTTTTCAAACTGTTCGGTTAAATTAAATCGGTAAGCAATAAATTTATTAACCATACGCATAAGGTAATCATTTTTAACGTGAGTATTATCTCGGTGAAATAGCTTTTGCCAAAGCCGCATGGATAGAATCTTTTGAATACAAAAGTCAAATACCCGGTCAAAGACAGAAGGTTGATGCATGCCTAACGATTTCCATGCATTACGTTTGTTTACAAAATAAATAACAATATTTTCTAAATCCTTAATAGGTATTTTTGCGTTTAATATCTGATTCATGCCTTCCAATAATGCATTGGTAAGTTTTTTTCCATCAGGATTGTTTTCTGAGTACTGTCTATTTATTATGGTTTCATATTGATTTTGTGCATCCTTATATTCAAATGTTGTCAATTCTTCAGAAATGCCCATGGATTGTCCAATCTTTTGCCAAGTATGGACGACTGCTTCCCGTTCTTCATCATGTAAATGCACACCCATCTGATCTAGACCTTCGATCATCCCCACAGAAAACAAATGATTCGTCAAAGCCACGTCCTCCTGATTTATTGGAATTCCTAATTCCATATTCCATTCATGACCAGGACGTGTGTCATTTAATAATGCTTGTCGCATTCCTGCATGCATCAATCGGACTTTTTGTATGGCTTCCAAACCGTTACTGCCAGGCTTATACCACTCCCCATTATTTACAGCAAAAACAAATTGTGCTGTTTCCATAACCCTGCGCGCGGCAAAATTGATTAAAAGTTTGGTATTTTCTAACACGTGCCCAGGTTTTGGGCAGGTATAGCCTGTTGGCAATGCTTTAAAAAACAGTAAGCCGCATAATCTAAATCCATAATTATTAAAAATATTTGCAGATATCTTGAATTTTTCAATTTCCTCTTGAGTCACATTGATTATTTCCGTTACTTGAAAATATTCTTGTAGTTCTTTTGCTTTCCCATAAGTAACTAAATTATGGTCTTTGCTAATCAATTTTAATTCCTCAATAATAGCTCGACTGTTTTGATTTTCCCAAAGCACTTTAGCCGCTTTATCCGCTATCGGGTCTCCAGTCAGTCGCATTCTATTCAGTAATTCGTCCGTCCATCTTTTATCTGACATATGAATAATTTTAATTAATTGGTTTATATAATAATTAAAGGTTGTTGGAAAGTATTCTTTCAGTTACATAATACATATCAATATCGTCCTTATACTTAACCTTAACTTTACCACGAAATTCACAAATAAATTTATCCTTTATCAACTCATAGGTGGTATCCGAAATATTAATTTTTCCTGGTTCTCCGGCACTCTGCATTCTCGAAGCGGTATTTACAGCATCACCCCAAATATCATAGGCGAATTTTCGTAAGCCTACGACCCCAGCTACCACAGGGCCTGTATGTATACCTATCCTTATCTGACAAAATGGCAAATCATTGGCAGCTCTTTCCTTATTATACTTTTCTACAAATTCTTTTATCTCTATTGCAGCTAAAATTGCATTCTCTGCAAAATTTTTATTGAATTTTGGCAGACCACTCACGCACATATAGGCGTCTCCCATTGTTTTGATCTTTTCAATTCCATGTTTTTCAATAATTTGATCAAATGCTTTATAGTGATGGTCAACTATTTCTACAATGGACTCTGGGCTCAATTTTTCTGACATCCTTGTAAATTTCTCAAAATCTGTAAACATAATCGCCACACTTTCATGCCGCCGTGGCATAGATTTTCCAAATGTCTTTAATTCTGCGGCAATTTCATCCGGTAAAATATTCAATAAAAGTTCATCTGTTTTAAGTTTTTCAGCTTCCAATTCTATCTTCTGTTTTTCAATTGTTGAAGTGCGTTCCTGAACTTTTTGTTCAAGGTTTTGATACATTTGAGCGTTGTCGAGAGAGACTGCAATTTGACCACTTAATAAGTTTAAAATCTCTAATCGATTTCGGGTGAACGTATTGGCACTGAGAGCATTGTCCAAGTATAACACGGCAGTAATTTGGCCTTTGGATTGTATGGGCATGCATAAAATAGATTTTTTGCCGGATGAATTAAGCTGTTCATCTTTGATATATCGCGGATCGTTTTGGGCGTCGTCAACGATGATTGCCTCTTTGGTATTAAATACTTTTCGGACCATCGCCTGAGAAATAATTTTGGATTCTTCCAAAGGATATGATTTCACCTCGCATACAAAACCATCCGACATTTTACTGCTGGCATCTACATACAATTTATTCATTCGGTTCCGAATTAAATATGCATTTTGAGCCCCGGCATTCTCTATCACGATAAGTAACAACTTTTCTAATAGTTTTTCTTCGACAATTTCTCCAGATAAAATGGAAGCTGCTTTTAATACACTTTGCAGATCCAGAGAAGTAGAACTTAAACCTTTTGTTATCGTCTCACCTGGGCGTTTAGTGTCAAATAGAAATGAAAATTTTTGTAATAAAATATTTACTTTGGTTTTTGCTCCCCAATTCTGATATTCAATAAGTGCGAGATGAATATAATTTTCTGCTTCGAACTTATCATTCAATTTAAAATAATGGTTCGCTAAACGCTCATAAATGATAGCTGTCATATAGCGCATTTCGGATTGCTGAGATGAAATGATGGCTTTTTCATACAATCCTTTAGCCTCTTCGTGTTTTTTATTCAATGAAGCAAATTCAGCCGAAGCCAATAAATATTTTGATTCATAATTAGAAGGACTTTCCTCGGCCCATCTTTTCATTAGTTTGAAGGTCTTCTTCCATTTTTTATCTTGCTTGCGACTAAGTGTTTTGCCTCCTAGTAAAACCGCTAAAGAGCTCAATACTTCAAAATTTAATTGCTCTGCCCATTCGGGTAATCCAAGAACGGATTCCATTAATCCATCTGACTTATTTGCAAAATCCAATGCCTCATTATAATCTGCTAAAATATAGTGATACATTGATTTTGCTGTATAATATTGAGCCATTGGAAGCAGCAATTTAGCTTGAGCCAATGTGTTGATAAAATTGAAATGGTCTTTATCTTCTATTAACTCGCCAAACATAAAAGCTTCCTTTTCTATTTGCGAAAGCTCACAAACCAGCCTTGCCCAAGGCATCATCTGGTGTAAGGAAACTACAGATTGAATTTTAAGGGCAAATTGGATATACCCTTTCATTTTATCATATACCTCATTTAATTCCTTACCCATGAATAAATGATTGCGGTTTGCAAATGTGGCTGCATAACCTGCATATATAATATCGTTGGAATCAATTCCTGCAGAATAACCTTCCCTCAAATTTGCCAAATATGAGCCAAACGGCATCTTCCAATGAGCTACACATCCTTCTGAAATCACCATGACTTTGGATCGAAGCGTCTTATCATTAAATTTAATATTTAACGCCATTCCCAATTTTGCAAAATCGTATCCTGATTTGTAGTCCTTCAATTGTGCACTTATAACATATCCATAAAACGCATATGCCAAAGCGGACTCTTTTGAATTACCATAACGAATGGATAAATTGACCATTCGTAAAATCTTAAAGGCCAATAAATTTTGTTTCTGTAACAGATATAAGGGTCCCCACAAATTCATCAGAATTTTCATCATCAGAATTTTCTCAGGCGATACCATATTTCTATTATTCAATAAATCCGAAGTCGATTTATTAATTAACAAAAATTTCACCGTGAGTAACTCTTTCATCACATGTAATGGGCCAGCATTTAGTGGCAAATGCATTCCAATTAATTTTAATCCTTGTACCGAGGCTTCTAAGGCTTTTTCATAGCGCTGTGTATTTTCATATAAAGCCATCTTGCGACATATGATATCCGCTTTTTTTAGATTTGTTCCCGCATTGAATATAGCCTGATCAAAAAGTTCTTCGGAGGCCACAAAATTTCCCAACAAATACTCACATTCAGATCGTCCTATTAATAAATCCTTGAACAATTCTGAATCCTGATCAGCCGTCATAATGTCCATTCCCGTAGTAAAATGATTTAAAGCAGGGCTGATTGCATTATTTCGAAGTGCTCGCTTGGCAGCTTTTAAATTCAAAGAAGCTAATTCATCCAACTCTTTCTTCGAATTAATTAACTCTCTTCCTATATTGATATGCCCAAGAATGTCGAAAATGTTATCATCAAACTCCTCATTAGTCATTTTAGTCATAAGAGTTTGCCCAATTTTCAAATGGGTCCTTTTTATATCTGCCTCGGGAATTATAGCATAGGCTGCTTGTTGTATACGGTCATGTTGAAATTGAAATCTATAATTTATATTAGATTTTGCTTGAACGTTCAGTGTTTTAAAAATTTCATCATGATGATATTTTACCCATTGTCCTACAGGATATAAAAATTCTGCAGTGATAGTTTCTGATAATAATTCAGCCAATTCACTATTGGATTTTTTAGAAATTGTGGAAAGTGTTTCAAGCTCAAATGTATTTCCGATACAGGCTGCTAAACTTATGATTTCTTGCGCTGGATCAGATAATTTTTTTAATTTAATTAATATTAAATCTACTACATAATCTGTCAGCTCTAATGAGCTAATTTTCGACAAATTCCAAATCCATGAGGAAACATTTGAATCATAATAAATATGTCTTTCTTCGATCAACTTTTCCATGAATTGTTTGATAAAGAAAGGATTGCCCCGTGTTTTTTTCATTATAAGACTAGTCAAGTCTTCTGTCGTTTTGGGGTTCAAATGCAGGGTATCAGAAACGAGATCATTTACGTCTTTGGAAGACAATTCATTCAATGTTATGCTATTAATTCTACCCGCTGCCTCTTTTTCCAATACTTTTAAAGTAACAGATAAAGGATGGGATTCATCCACTTCATTGTTACGGTAGGCACCAACTAATAAAATTTGATTTAATTGACTGTTACATATTGCATTTATTAATTCTAATGAACCTGAATCAGCCCATTGCAAATCATCAATAAAAATCACCAAGGGTCTTTCCTTATTTTCAAAGGTGTGCAAAAATTGAATAAAGGCATTAAGGAATCGTTTTTTACCTTCTATTGGTCCTAATTCAATTACCTCTATATGAGTTTCGATTAACCTGCCTAATTCAGGAATGACTTCTATCAATAGTGCAGCATCATCCCCAAGTGAAGTATGTAATTTTTGTTTCCAATTTTCAATTTTATCTTCTGGCTCAGAAAGTAAAATCTGTATTAAATTATTGAAGGCCATTCCAAATGCACTGTATGGATTTTCCTTGTTTAATTGGTCAAACTTTCCAGAAATAAAGTAGCCATTCGTTTCCAATACCGGTTTCCGGATTTCATTGATCAATCGGGTTTTACCAATACCTGAATAACCCGTCACTAAAAATAATTCTACTCTGTTTTGTTGAATTCTTTTCCAAGTTTTTTGGATAAGTTCCATTTCATTTTCTCTGCCGTACAGTTTTTCAGAAAGCGAATAAATACTTGAATTATCCCGTTGACCCAGGACAAATGCTCCAATATTCCCATTATGCTGCCACTCATGCACACAGGTTTCTAAATCCTCTAAAATTCCATCTTCGCTTTGATAGCGATCCTCTGCATTTTTAGCCATTAATTTCATGACTAAATCACTCAATTGGGCTGGAATATTTTCATTAAATATCTTTGGTTCAATCGGGTTCTTAGCAATATGAGCATGAATTAATTCTATGGAATCGGAATAATTAAATGGTTTTCGACCGCATAGAATTTGGTAAAAAATTACTCCCAATGAATAAAAATCGGTCCGATAATCCACTGTGCGACCTATTCTTCCTGTTTGTTCCGGAGCTACATGCCATAAGGATCCATATAAAATGAAATCCGAACTGTATTTTGGACGCTCGCGAGACAATAGTGTAGCAGAACCCAAAGAACATATTTTCATTTCTAAGTTCTCTGGTGAGATTAATATATTCTCTATAATAAACTCCTTGACAATAGTTTTTTTGTTATGAATCTCTTTCAATAGACTAGTGAGTCGGATGGCTAACTGCAAAAAAAGCGGTATTCCAAACTCTCGATTTTGAAGAAATTTTTCCAACGGAATTCCATTAAAATATTCTTTGTAAATCATAAACCCCGTTTTGGTTCGCACCATCTCATAAGGTTTAAGAGTACCTGGAATGATTTGCTTATTAGTAAGTTCAAAATCATTCTTGAGATAAACCATATCATCCAATGATGGATAATCTTTAATGGGTATTTGAGCAAATACTTTTGTATTATAACCTTGCGGAATGAATTCGTAATAATTGGAGGTGTATGTTACGAAATTCGGAGTAGATGGCAATTCGAATCTATCCATAACATCTATTTTTTTATAAATTTAAGAACATGATATTGCCAGAGTCCCTTTTTTAAACCGATATATTGATAATAAGTAGACCATACATTGGTACCATGGATACGGTTGCGCAATCCAAGGAGACGCAAAAACCAATGACTAATAATACCTGGAATAAAATACAAATATAGTCTTCTAGCGGATTTGTGGATCAATGGGGAAATATTATTGTCTTCTAAAATACTAAGCCCTGCTTCTTCAGCAAATTCAATAAACTTATTAAAAGAAATAAACGATGGCACTGCCCAGGAATGAGCCCAATTTTTTAATAATTTCTCATGTTGTGCGGGTAATTCATTTCGCGACTTAAAGAAATCTGCAATTACTAATCGACCTCCATTTTTTAATAGTCTAAAAGATTCTTTTACGAACGCTTCTTTTTCTTCTGCGTGGCATACACTTTCTATTGCATAGATCGCATCAAAAGATTCATTTTCAAAATTGGTTTTACAATAATTCTGGACGGAAAAATGCACATTACCTAATAGTTCATTTTGAGTCGCTTTCTCTTTCGCAGTAGCTACTTGCTTTTCACTCAATGTTATACCAAATAAATCACATTTATAATTTTTTGCTGCATATATTGATGTACCGCCTACACCACAACCCGCATCCAATATCTTTAAATCATCCTGAAGTGCCACTTTATTCAGAACATAATCATTCATATTTTTTAATGCTTCCTTTAGATGGGTGGTATCATCCCACCATAACCCATAATGCATGGCAGAAAGCTCATTCAGATGCCATAACCATCGGTAGTCAACCTCACAAGTATCATAATAATTCACAATGTCTTGTGGTGAAATCTTTGCTTCCATTTGAATAAAAAGTTAGGAGGCTGGTCGCCTTTTTCGTAATTGTTTGAAGGTAAATATAGTGATTTTAATAGAAAATGAAATATTTCCAACGTCCCTAAATTCTTTGACTATTTTATAAAAATAAACCGGTGAATATCAGTTTTCAAAAAAGCGCTATCTACTAGCGCAGCAGGACCGTTAAAACGTTTTAATTTCCTCCTATCGATGTTTGACTTTTTGCTTTACAATTCCCCCAGTTACTTCTTTAATACTGGAAATATAGATAAAAGCGTATGGATCCATTTCAAGAATGGCCTTTTTAATTCGGTGAATTTCTAATCGGGTTACAATAGTAACTACTATTTCACAATCATACTTGATATTATAACTACCTGGTAAATAACCGCGTTCACCCTTATAAACAGAAATAGCTTTATTGAAATCATTTACTATTGTTGATTTAATATTCTCATACTTTGCCGAAATTACGGTCATCGCAGTATACTCTTCAAAGCCATCGACCACATAATCTGAAGTCTTCATCGCCGTAAAGTAGGTTAAAATAGAATACATACCTGCCTCGATTCCAAACTTATAGGCTGCAGTAAGAATGATGGCTGTATTAATTAACATTACAATTTCGCTAGTAGAAAATCCTAACTTCTTGTTAGTATAGTCTGCGATTATTTCCATTCCATCAAGAACACCTCCCGCCTTTATAACAAACCCAATGCCTAGTCCAATAAAAAAACCCCCGAATAATGCAATAAGAATTTTATCGTTAGTGATCGGCATGATCTCCACAAAATTTATACTGGAGATTAATAAAATAATTGCTAGGGTGGTTTGAATGGCAAAGGATCTTCCAATTTTATAATAACCGATATAAATAAACGGAAGATTAAGAACAATTAATAAAATACTTATATTAATATGTAACAGCTCATGTAATAAAATAGAAAGACCGGTAACTCCTCCATCCAAAAATCGATTGGGTATCATAAATCCCTTCAACGCAATTACCGCACAAAAGACGCCTAACAGGGTAAAAAAAATCGAATGTATAGAAAAAATTCGCTTCCAGTCTATGGTATCTATATGGATCATCCACAGTTTATTTAAGAAACAATATTACTGTAAAATTAGTATTCATTACTTTTTACTTGACTTTACTGCCAGGGCTCCACGCAGATTGAGGGGACACAAAACTCAATTTCCCTTGGGTGTCTTCAGCCATCAATATCATGCCTCGAGACTCCACTCCTTTGATGGTTCTAGGAGCTAAATTAGCTAGAATGACTACCTCTCTACCGATGATCTCTTCCGCTTTGTAAAATGCAGCTATACCACTTACCACCGTCCGATGTTCAAATCCCAAATCTAATTTTAATTTCAATAATTTATCTGCTTTTGGAAGTTTTTCAGCTTCAATTATTTTTGCTGTGCGGATATCCATTTTCATAAATTCATCATAACTGATTTCTTCTTTAACCTTAGCGGATACTATTTCATTTTTTGAGTCAGAAGATTCCTGGTTCATTGTTTGAGGATCTAGTTTTTGAATTTGCTTTTGAATAAGGTCATCGTCCAGTTTTGTGAATAGGTAATCAGCTTTATTCAGTTTATGTCCTTCTACTAAAATATTATTTCCTTCTGCTATTTCATCCAATAGGTTTAACAATTCTCCCTTCTCCTCTAAAGTATTTAAATTTAAAAGTTTTCTAAGTTTATCGGATGTAAAAGGTAAAAACGGTTTCAAAATTACACTGAGTACAACTACATATTGTAATGCAAGATTAATTACCACTTCCACAGATTGTGGTTCCTCTTTAAAATTTTTCCAAGGTTCGTTATTCTGAAGTAACTGATTTCCGGCCGACGAAATATCCATTACATATTTTAATGCCCCTCTAAAATCATAATTTCTTAGGCATTGATTAAGTTCTTGAATCTGATCGAACAGATAGAGCATTTCGGTCTCATGATAGCCACCTAAATCATCTTCCACCACTCCGTTAATTGGATAATCCTGATCATAAGTTGGTACAACCCCTTTATAATATTTATGACAAAGAACTAACACGCGATTTACAAAATTGGATAAATTGTTGACCAATTCATTATTGTGCGCATCCTGAAATGATTTCCATGTAAATTCACTATCCTTTTGTTCCGGCATATTTTTTATTAAATAATACCGTAATGAATCCTCAAGGCCGGGCAATTCTTCTAGGTATTCATGCACCCAAACTGCCCAATTGCGCGAGGTGGAAATCTTTTGTCCTTCTAGGTTCATAAATTGATTGGCAGGGACATTTACCGGAAGGTTAAATTCTCCGCGCGCTTTCAATAATGCCGGAAAAATAATACAGTGAAAAACGATGTTGTCTTTTCCTATAAAATGAATCAATTCAGACTCAGGATCCTGCCAATATTGTTTCCAATCTTTTTGGTTTTCAATAGCCCATTGTATGGTAGAAGAAATATATCCAATTGGCGCATCCAGCCAAACATATAGTTTTTTGCCTTCGCTACCAGGAATTTCCTGTGGTACATCTACTCCCCACTCCAAATCACGTGTCATGGCCCTTGGTTGAAGTCCACTGTCAATCCAAGATTTGCACTGACCGAGTACATGATTTTTCCAGCTTGATGGATCGTGGTGTTCGGTCCCATCCAAGATTCCTTTTTCTATCCATTCTCTCAACCATTCTTCGTGCTGGTCCAATGGAAAATACCAATGGGTTGTTTTCTTTAGAATTGGAATTTCACCAGTGAGTACTGAGACCGGTGAAATTAAATCGAGCGGATTTAGAGAGGATCCACATTTTTCGCATTGATCACCGAAAGCATCAGGATGTCCACATTTTGGACAAATACCTTTGATATAGCGATCCGCTAAAAATTGGTTTGCTTTTTCATCAAAAAATTGTTCACTTTCTATTTGACTAAAAGCAGATTTTTGATGTAGTGCTCTGAAAAAATCCTGTGAAGTTTCATGATGTAGTTTAGATGAAGTTCGATGATAATAATCAAAAGAAATCCCAATACCCTTGAATGTTTTTAGGAAAAGTTCATGATATTGATCGATGATTTCCTGTGGAGTTTTATTCTCCTTCAATGCACGCATGGTGATTGCAGCGCCATGTTCATCCGAACCGCAGATAAATAAAACATCTTTACCCATGAGTCGCATAAATCTTACAAATACATCCGCAGATAAATACGCACCTGAAAGATGACCTATATGTAAAGGACCATTTGCATACGGAAGCGCCGATGTGATTAGATGTCGTTTAAACTCGATCATGAATTGTCAGGATAGAAAGCTTGCAAAGATACATGAAGATTGAGATAATGATTTACATATATATATATAATCATCATTTATATAAAATTTCGTGGTAATTAACAATTATAGATGCCTAATTTTCATTACAAATATTTTCGTAATTTTTAATTTGGA
This sequence comes from Bacteroidota bacterium, assembly GCA_030856215.1. GTDB lineage: Bacteria > Bacteroidota > Bacteroidia > Chitinophagales > Saprospiraceae > Vicinibacter. The sequence goes on along the minus strand of JALYPU010000050.1, from coordinate 37,937 downwards.
TAATAGAACATTCATTATTGAATAATTACTTATCATGAATACTTTCTGCTGATTTGCATCCATTGAGTAAATCTAAACGTTCAGCTCCTACCGTCGGCTGTAATTTGGAGATTCTTTGGTGATCGTAATATTATGTGGATGGCTTTCATTTATTCCTGCGTTTGTTATACGCACCATTTTGGCTTTCTGCAATTCGCTTATATTGGCTGCACCAACGTATCCCATGCTCGCTCGCAGACCGCCGATATACTGAATCATCACTTCAGCAACCTTGCCTTTAAATGGTACACGCCCTTCAATACCTTCCGGAACAAGCTTTTTAATATCATCTTCTACATCCTGAAAGTATCGATCTTTACTACCATGTTGCATAGCTCCGATAGACCCCATTCCTCGGTAAACTTTAAATTTTCTTCCATCGAGGATAATAGTTTCTCCTGGAGCTTCTTCGGTTCCAGCGAAAAGCGATCCACCCATTATACAAGATGCTCCTGCTGCCAAAGCCTTTGGAATATCGCCTGTATATCGTATACCTCCGTCTCCAATGATCGGAATCCCCTTTTTCTTTAAAGCTTGTGCCGCCAAAGCAATCGCGGTCAGTTGGGGAACACCTACTCCTGCCACTATTCGAGTAGTACAAATGCTGCCGGGGCCTACTCCAACTTTCACCCCATTGACTCCCGATGCAACCAAGGCTAACGCACCTTCGCCAGTAGCTACATTCCCGCCGATGATTTGTAGATCTTTATATTTTTTTCGAATCTTTTTTATCAAATCCAAGACTCCTTTAGAATGGCCATGAGCGGTATCAATACAAATTAAATCGGCGTCCACATGAACCAATGCTTCGATTCTTTCCAGTGTATCTGCTGCGATACCTACTGCAGCTCCAACCACTAGACGACCTAGACTATCCTTACAGGAAATAGGATAATTCTCGAGTTTCATAATGTCTTTGTAGGTAATCAGACCGGCCAATGTACCATCCTTTTTGACTACAGGCAATTTTTCAATCTTATATTTCTGAAGGATTTCTTTGGCTTGCTCCAAAGTTGTTCCCAACGGTGCGGTAATAAGCCGCTCTTTAGTCATTATATCTTTAATAGGCTTCCCTGGATGCGTTTCAAAACGTAAATCACGATTGGTCAATATTCCAACTAAAGTATTTGACTTATCTATAATTGGTATTCCGCCGATACGGTGTAGTGCCATCAAATTAAGAGCATCCTTCACTTTAGCAGTTGCCTCCAAGGTTACTGGATCGATGATCATACCGCTCTCAGATCGTTTGACGCTTCTCACTTGTTCTGCCTGATCCTCGATAGACATATTTTTATGGATGATCCCAATTCCTCCTTCTCTGGCCATAGAAATAGCCAGGTCTTTTTCGGTCACGGTGTCCATGGCTGCAGACACGATGGGCACATTGATCCTTAATCCAGTGGTAAGTTGCGCACTGATATCTGTATCTCTGGGAAGTATTTCTGAGTACGCTGGTACTAAGAGCACATCATCAAAAGTTAAGGCTTCATGAAAGGGGAACTGCTGGGCGAAGAAGTTTAATTCCATGTGCAAAGATACGAGCGCACATTGATTTAATAAATAAATTAAAGATTAATCCTAATAAATTTTAAGTTCTCCCTTTCATTAATACAAAAGGGCAATTAAAATTAAATCTCAATTAAGTTAGACCAATTTAACTGGACCATGAATTATTATCAGATTCAATGGCAATGAGATTAATATTTTTTGCAGATACCTAAATACAGATTATTTCAATATTGTCACATCCCCATTCTTCCACTTTGGAGTTTCCTCTTCGGCTTGGTACAATATTGTGTAGACAAATACACCCGGATTCAATGGTTTGTCGCGGAAATATCCGTTCCAAGTAAATTCCTGACCTATAGCTCCATCCAAACTCTCATGCATCAATTCTCCCCAGCGGTCATAAATTCTAAATACCAAAATTTTCGTGCGGTCAGGAAATTTAAATTTAGCAAGGAATAAATCATTTACATTATCTCCATTTGGTGAAAAAACATTGGGTACAAAAATATCGGACTCATCCACCAATACTGTAATGGTCATTCTATCTGTAGTTTGACATCCAAAATCATCTTCTATTGTAAGAGTATATGTAACAGTATTATTTGGGCTAGCGACCGTATTTAAACAATTAGGACAACTCAATTCTGTGGAGGGTGTCCAGGTTATCAATGCAGGTGTGAAATTTATCGTTGGATTAATAAATACACTGTTACCTCGAAAAATAGTGGTATCGTTAGGAAGCTGAACATTCAAACCCGCAGAATTTTGGATGGAAAAATTTACAACAGAATCACAACCCTGTGCATCAATGATTCTGAATGTATGATTACCTAAGGATAACGTGCTTATTGAAAGTCCAGGTGAAAAATTCAACGCCACAGCATTGTCGATAGAAATTTGAAAAGTTCCGGATCCTCCGGAAATGTTTCCGATATTTAATGATCCCGTGTTTGCACTATTACACATCAAAGGTTGGGTACCAAATTGTACCGAGAGTGGTAAATAAAAATTTAATCTCACATCAATGACACTATCGCATCCGGCAGCAGAGCCTCTGACTAATCGCTCTAATCCCGCAGAATTTCTGGCGGAATAGAAGGTATTATTTACTCGGATACTATCCTTTAAACAAATGGTAGGTGAAAAAATACCCGTTTGTTCACCAATAAATGTAACCCTCACCATCAAAAAACTATCGCACATTCTATAGGTAGCATCCTTGATTCGGACACTTCCATTAGGTTTAATCATTGAAAATACAGTCCCATATAAAGTCAGCGTTTCATTTTCACAAATGGCGGTATCAAATTGTCCAATTGCATCTGGTATTATAGAAAGATCCACCTGAACGACACTATCACAACCTATTTGAGAACTGTTTGCTAGTCGAATATTTCCACTTATTTTACCATTGTAAAATTTTTGACCATGCAAAGTCAAGGTATCATCCCGGCAAATATCCTGTCTGTAAATGCCCATTGCACTTGGAAGAATTGTCAGGCTAACATTCAAAACACTGTCGCAATTATAAAAAGACCGTAGAGGTAATATTATTTGACCATTAGGATTACGATCACTGAAATATTGGCCTTCAATCAGCACACTATCTCCTGCACAAATGGTCACACTGATAGATCCATTGATATTTGCAAAACTGATAGATACATTTATGATACTATCACAACCCGTAGACGAAGCGCCTCTCAGAATTACTGTATCCGCTGTGAATGATACATCAAATACTTTGGTACCAACGCGAACATTTTGTCCTGGGCATAATACAGGCTTAAAATCTGATTCCGCAAAACTCTTAAAAACTAAATCAACAAAAATGACACTATCACAACCAAATACAGATTGTCCTGGCAACACAACGATCCCATTTGGATTATTTTTATCAAAAATCTGAGATCCAATCTGGAGTTGATCATTGGAACAAAGCGTTTGTTGAAGTGTAAAAAGCCCTCTTTCGGTGCCATTTAAAATTATAGTACTATCACAACCGGCTTGAGATTGCAATAACAATGAATCCAACGTGTGGAACTTATGAATTTGTTTATTCGCTATAAAAAACGTGTCATTAAAGCAAATGGGAACTTCAATCGTTCTGCGGGTAGCAATACTTAAATTGACATTCACTACAAAAACAGAATCGCATATGCTGACACCGTCTCCGCGTAATCCGAATGAATCCACTAATTTATTTTGATCATACACTTTCCCTCGAAAAGTAAAAGTCTCTCCTGAACAAATTGATCCATTTATGAACTGTTTTACTTCGCCAGGACATGTATAGCATTCAGAAAATTCAGAGTAAACAGATGGCTCAATTAATCCGTTACTGATATATTGATATGCCGAAATAGTGCTTCTGTTTGGATACGCTATATTTAAGCTCCAGTTCCCACCTACATCAGATCGTGTTCTACCCAATTCGATACCCCCTTTACAATTTGCAACAGGGCATCCAGCTCTTGGATTATAATATACAATCACGCTATCATTTGGCGTTCCTGTGCCAACAATACGATTTCTATTCACAGCTATAATCACCGGAACCGGTGGCGGTGCAAAACCTGCATTGACCAGATCAGTAACTTCCCCAAAAATACAGGTCATACGATTATCCAGGTATCGGGCTTTTCTCATAGGAGAGATTAAATTATTAGTATAAAAATTCCTATGATTGTCGACAATATTACTAATCGCATCTAGATAATAGCTTCCCCGTAATCGAACTCGTAAGAAGTCCCCGCCATTTTTTGCTAAATTATTGCTGATTCTATAGTTAGCAATTGAAACGTCATCGAGTTCAATAGCTACATCAGAATTGTGAAAGTCATTGGAATGAATCAGTAAATTCTTATCCAGTGCATTGGTAAATATGGAAAATGCTTTCTGTCCAAAGAAAAAATTATTTTGTATAGTATAAATTCCGCTTCCATATACCTGAACGCCAGAATCTGGATCCAAAAAGTTTATACTTTTACTGGTATCCAAAGCTCCAAAAATATTGTCCTCAATGAGACAAGTTCCCCCATCTGCATTAATACAATATTTTTTTGTGACAAATATGTTAGAATCTATTTCTGTGAATTGTAAGTTTTGGTCACTTAAGATACCTACATATCCATAGGTGGTAGTAATACTTGATTTAGTAAAATCCGCACCGAAAATATTTTTACGAATCAGTAAGTTATCACTTTGATAAACCAAAATGGCTATAGTAGCTACTGAAGCTACTATAAAATTGTCTTCATAAAAAGCACAATTGTAGATTTTTGCATTGTCAGCAGAAACTACTGTATTTCCAATTTCAAAAATGTGATCCACATTATTCACAAATTGAAAATGACGAAATCCGATTCCGGAAATACTAAATCTAGGTGCCAGGATTCTCCAAAATGAATTCGAAACAAAGTCTCGATAAGCAAAATCAATTATAATACTTCCCAAACCACCAACTTGCGATTCTCCCAAAATGTTCAGATCTGGTTGGGTAACATTCGGAAAAGGGCCTGAAGGAATAATTATGTGGGGACCCACACCCAATATGTTAAAAAGGATTGTACTGGGCAAGCCATCTGCTTCTGCAGCCAACACTGCTTCCCGTAAACTGCAATGGAATCCATCACATACGCCATCATTTAAATCATTAGAACTATTTACGGTGTAGGTTTGGGCGAAAATCTCAAATGAAAATATATAAAAGAATAAAAATCCAAGTTTCTTCATGTATTCTTGTGCTGATGACTGTAATTGAACGCAAATTGACGAAATTAATTTGTAAAGAATATCAGGGGAAAGCCTGAATAATTTCCTTAAACTAACCAAAATTAAACGAATTATCTTAAAAAAAGGTTGCGCGTTAGAATAAATGGCGTTCCGCGTGGTATGAAGACCGGACTAACGGACCACTTTCCACATATCGAAATCCTTTTTGAAGACCCAATTCTTTATATCGTGCAAATTCATCTGGATGGATAAATTCTGCGACTTCCAAGTGGTTTTTAGTAGGCTGTAAGTATTGGCCGAGGGTGAGAATATCACATCCTTGGGCCAACAAATCGTCCATAACTTGTTCTATTTCTGCTGGTTTTTCTCCCAGGCCCAACATTATCCCACTTTTAGTTCTTTTTCCAAACCCTTTAATTCTCTTTAATTGTTCCAGGCTCCTAGAGTATTTTGCCTGTGGCCGGACCAAACGATAAAGGCGTTCTACGGTTTCCATATTATGAGATACAATTTCTTGCCCGCCGGAAATCATTCGAATTAGAGCATCCCAATTTGATTTAACGTCAGGAATTAAACTTTCAATAGTCGTGGTCGGAGCTTCTTGTTTTATGGATACTATGGTTTGGTACCAGATTTCCGCTCCCCGATCAGCTAATTCATCTCGGTTTACGGATGTAATAACAGCGTGTTTGACTCCCATCAAACGAATAGCTTCGGCAACTCTCCTTGGTTCATCCGTATCGTATTCGTTTGGTCGGCCCGTTTTTACAGCGCAAAAGCTACAAGAACGCGTACATACATTGCCTAATATCATAAAAGTGGCGGTACCTGCTCCCCAGCATTCCCCCATGTTAGGGCAATTTCCGCTTTGACAAATTGTGTGAAGCTTGTATTGGTCTACCAGACTCCTGACTCTTCGGTAATCCTCGCCAATAGGTAATTTAACCCTTAACCAATCCGGTTTCCGGGGTTTGGATTCTTGAACGGACTGCAGAGGTAAATCAAACATGTAGGATATAGCTTACTTTCTGCTACCTAACTGTAAATTGACGTAAAAGTTGAGAAAGAAATAGGGATTTTTCTCTGAAACCATGATCGGGACCCTCTTGGTGTAAAGGTCTATCATGAAACCAATATCAACGGCTTTGACATATTTTTCAAAAGCGCCTGGATCAAGGTGTAACGCTATTTTACCGTGCGCTCCTGGGGCAAGTTTCAACTCGGTAATCCCTTTGAAGAAAGAGCCTGCACCTTCAATATGCTGGTCATCGAGAAATTCGTCTGCTGTTTCGGCTGAGTATTTAATTTGCTCTTGTTTTAGTTTTCCATCGTGATTGGAAAGGTATTTTAAATAATAAGGTTTGAGTAAACCTAGCGTTATCCCTCCTTCGACAATCATACCAATAGCAAGCCCTTTTTGACGTGCCTTTTCAGAAAAATACCTAGTCAACCCACGACCGATACGCATATTCCATAATGAATTCTGTTTACCATACGTATACGCCGTAAAAGATTGAGGGCCGTTTGAAAAAGAGCTGGATGATTTTGATTCTCTGGGATGCTCCAACAAACCCAAGTCAAAATGTAGGAAATGCGTTTTGTAATAAGACTTGATCTTTCCTAAATTATAACCAACATAAAATCCATTAGTATGAATGACGAGATCAATAGATTTCTCTTTTTTATAAATAAGACCTTTTCTTACAGTTTCTGGCATAACTGTGCGCTCTTGGGCCTCTAACAGTAAAGGCACAAAGATTATAAATACGCCGAACCAAAAATTATGAGCCATAAAAAGCTTAAAATTAAAATGATTTTCGAACTATAGCGAATTATTTTTACATACTCGATGGAAACCATCTTAGTCTATTCTGAACGTAATAATCCTAGATTGGATTATATTCTGGAACATTTAACGCATCTTATTGAGAATGCGCACTTCAAAAAATGCCAGACTCTAGAAGAATATCTTTCATTTGAAGGAGTTTCCATAAATTATTCTCAGCAGGTAGTAAAAGTAAATGAACTATGGATACAGGATAAAGGATTTCTTAATTTCAATATTCAGCAAACTTTAGTAAATTTAAATGAAACCATCGTAAATGGGATTCCGGTTATTTTCTCATTGGATTCACCTAATTCATATCCACATGATTTATTCGCTGCAGCCTTTTGGTTATTAAGCAGGGCAGAAGAATATGGCATTCATGATGTCGACATTCATGAAAGATTCCAAAGCAGCCATTCTTGGTGTGCAAAAGTAAATTGCCTAAATAAGCCAATTGTAGATAGTTGGATTAGTAATTTCTTACTTAATATTAATTCAATGTTCAAGAGACAATTTAAATTGGAATCCAAACGATTTATATGGTCCATTGGAATTGACATAGATCATGCATGGAAGTATATAAATAAACCCTCCCTCAATAACGGGTTAGGGTTCATAAGAGATCTTTTAACCATGCGGTTTACAAAAGCGTTAGAAAGAGGGCAGGTATTGCTTGGAATTAAAAAAGATCCTTTTGATACGTACAGTTTATTCAAGCAATTAAATTTAGCTCCCGACCAAATTATATTTTTTATTCTCTCAGGAGGTAATAGCGCTTATGATAAGAATGTTCCACTTTCTAATGATAAAATGAAACAGCTAATTTTGGATTTGAAAAAATTTTACCAAATAGGTCTTCATCCATCTTATAATACATATCGCAATAAAAAAATGCTGCATCAAGAAAAATCAAACTTAGAGAAGATCGTCTTGACGCCCATAACTAAAAGTAGGCAACATTATTTGCGTTTAAAATTTCCTGACACCTATCACTACCTAACAGAAAGTGGCATTTTAGAGGACTATACCATGGGGTATCCAGATGTCACAGGATTCAGGGCAGGTACTTGTTTCCCGTTTTATTGGTATGATTTAGTTAATGAACGGACTACCACACTCAGAGTTTTTCCATTTTGTGCTATGGATCGCACGCTGTTGACTTATAATAAAAAAACACCTGACCAAGCCTTTTTAACTTTACAGGAATTGAGTAAGACAGTCAAGGAATATGGAGGCCACTTTCATATGGTATGGCACAATAGTTCTTTTGATGAACATGCAGAATGGAAAGAATGGACAACACTATTTTTTAAGATCGTTCGGGATTTAAAAACCTAAACTATCTGGATTAAATCTTACTAGAGATATCCTTTATTTCAATGCGATGTTTCCTATTTGCAGAAATATTCTCCACTGTCCATAGAATGGATTCTTCGAAAATAAATTTCCGAACATGACAGTGTTGCTTTATACAAATTTTACAAGAAAAATCCAGGCATGCATCCGTATGAACAAACAATTCAACTTGCATTCCAAAACGATTTTTGACTAAATCCTCCAAGGCTTTCACTTCATGATGAGCTTCATATACATTTAAATACCAAGGAACCGTCAGATGGCAATCTAAATGCAGCACTCCACCATACTTGATAATCCGCAGATTGTGCATATCCACCCAGTTTTCTCTTCGATTTGCATTCAACGTTTCAACCACTTTTTGCAACAATACATTATCTGCTTCATCCATGATACCGGCTATGGAACTTCTCAAAATTTTGTATCCTGTATAAATAATAGCTATAGCAAAAATGAATGCTACGAAGCTATCTATCCAATTAAACTTCGTAAAATATAATAAGATCAATCCGACTATAATACCCATTGTGGAATAGGTATCTGATTGTAGATGTCTACCACTCGCAATCAGAGCTAAGGATTGATGTTTCTGCCCCCTTTTTGTAGCCATGTAGCCTAAACCAAAATTAACTAGGGCCGTAAATAAAATTAATAAAATTCCCCAATCCAGTTTCGCAAGTGTATGTGGATTTTTTAAATGGTACAAGGACTCGACAATAATAAAAAAACCTGCCACAATAATCAATGTGCCTTCGACTGCGGCTGATAAGAATTCTACTTTTCCATGTCCATATGGATGATTGGCGTCTCTAGGTAGTGAGGATACATATAAACTGTAAAGTCCGACAAAAGCTGTGAAGACATTCACTATACTCTCCAGGGCATCCGTTAAAATAGCCACAGAACCTGTAAGGTACCATGCGAATATTTTAATACCAAACAAAAGAATACTGACGATAACCAATATCTTTTGTACGTTGAAATTTTGTTTAGACTGATCCAAGATTCTAAAAATTAACGGTGCTTACTAAATTAATAGCGCTTGATCCAAGCACACAACAATATCGGAATAAATGAAAGCTGCTAAATTTATTTAGGAATATATTGAGGGAAAGCGATAATTTCTATAGCAAAAGATTTGGCATCCTATACCAATCCCATGCGCTCCATTTGATAATATTCTCTAAGTGTAATCATCCTTTGTTCAGCCTCATGCCATAATTTATTCTGGCTGAGTTTCAAACTCTCCCAAAAAGTAATTTCAGTAGTGAAACTATTTAAAAAGGGAACTTCTTTGACACATTCCTGAAGATGATAATTAGGTATCGCAGGATTTAAATGATGAATATGGTGGATAGCGATATTTCCAGTGAACCAGTTCATCCACTTAGGTAATTTATAATAACTACTTCCTTTTATGGCTGCAATCATAAACTCCCATTTGTTTTTCCATTCTTTGTAGCCATGCTCATGCTGATGCTGTATGTAAAAGAACCAAATTGCAATCATGGAGAAAAATCCAAGGATAATAAAATGCACAGCAATTACTTTTTGCCAATCTAGCACTAAACACATTAGCGTAATGATCCCAACAAAAATTAAATTATTTAACCATAAACTCCACTTAACCCTTTTAAATTCTGCTAGCTTAATGAGTGGAAGTCTGTTGTGTATTAATATATAATACAACGGAACAAAAACAAACATGACTATAGTTGATCGATAAATTCGATACCAGAATCGCTGCTTTTTATCCAGTGAAGAAAATTCCTTTACTGTCATGGTATCAATATCACCTATGTCCCGAAATTCCAAAATACCATTATGCATGTGATGAAAATGGTGAGATTTCGCCCAATAATGGTATGGAATGGAACTAAATAAACTACAGATATATCCTAAGATATGCCTGATCCTACTGGAACGTACGAAATTATTGTGTCCACAATCATGCTGGATAATAAATATTCTCACTAAAAATAACGCATTCAAAAATGATAACCCTATCACCGCCCACTTACTTACGTCCCAAAGATTATACATGATTATCCACAAAGCGATAAATGGACCAAACGAATTTAAGGCTTGGACCAACGCTTTTCCATGGTTTGGGGTTTGGTAATTTCTTAATTTGCGTAAGGCTTCCAAGACTTTCGTCTTTAACTCTACAGAATCAACTTGCATGTTTGGTAATTGAATAATTTTGCGGATGTAAAGAAACGAAAAAGATAGTTAATTGGATCGTTAAATTATGTGCATAACAACAAATTAACTATAATCGTTTCATTTTAAGGACTTTGTCTTGTTGTGGCTGGCTGGCGTTCGCTTTGTATTTCTACGTTCATTATGCGCCCTTGGCCTTCTACTAAGCTGTGCCTGACTTGTGGCTGCCGCCCTTTTTTCTAGAATTTCAGTTACATTATGCTCCTGCATTGGAAAAGAATTATGACTAGACAGTGGGATTTTAATTCCAATCAGTTTTTCAATATCCCTTAGTAATTCCTTCTCAATAGCATCGCAAAAGGAAATGGCCGTTCCCTTGGCCCCAGCACGACCGGTCCGTCCAATCCTGTGTACATAGGTTTCAGGAATATTCGGCAGCTCATAATTGATCACAAACTCCAGGTCGTCTATATCAATACCTCTGGCCGCTATATCTGTTGCCACCAAAACCCTTGTACTTTGATTTTTAAAATTAGTTAAGGCTTTTTGGCGAGCATTTTGCGTTTTATTGCCATGAATCGCCTCCGCTTTAATATGATTCTTTTGAAGCACCCTAACTACCTTATCGGCTCCATGTTTAGTCCGGGTGAAAACCAGAGCTGTTTTGACTTTATGGGTATTTAAAATATCCATCAACAAGGCATTTTTATTTCCTTTATCTACAAAATAAACATTTTGCAAAATACTATTTACCGTTGTTGCACTTGGAGTAACTTCCACTTTCACCGGATGTATTAAAATATTTTTAGATAAGGATACTATTTCATCCGGCATCGTTGCTGAAAACAAAAGTGTTTGTTTTTGTTTTGGTAAAATTTTTAAAACTTTTTTTACATCATGGATAAATCCCATGTCTAACATTCGGTCAGCTTCATCCAATACAAATATTTCCACTTTTGATAAATGTACATACCCCTGATCTATAAGATCCAATAATCGACCTGGAGTTGCCACTAAAATGTCCACACCTTTTTTCAACAAAAGCGTTTGTGAATTCTGATTGACCCCGCCATATATGACTGTTGTTTTTAAATCAGTGTATCTACCATACGCTTTTAGGCTTTCGTCAATTTGAATAGCCAATTCACGGGTAGGCGTTAATATCAACGATTTAATATAGCCCGAGCGTTCAGATGGCGCTTTTGAACTCAATATTTGAAGTATGGGAATAGCAAATGCAGCAGTTTTACCTGTTCCTGTTTGAGCACAAGCCAAAAGATCAGTTCCTTTAAGCACGATAGGAATGGCCTGTATTTGTATAGGTGTTGGCGTATGGTAACCTTCTTCTTCTACTGCGCGCAGTATAGTAGGAATAATATCTAGCTCTTTAAAATGCATCGAATTCTGTTAAATTTTTTTTTGGAGAATAATAAAATACGTCAAGTCTTGATTATCCATCTGTTCTGTCAAGCCTGGGATATATCCTGTATTCTAATACGCTATTCTTTTTTCCGTAGAGAAAATAGATGACTAAACCAACTAATAACCAGATAGTAAAACCAATCCAATTTTTTAAAGGGATTTGTGCCATCATATATAGACAGGATAACACTCCCAACACTGGAATTAGAGAATAGTTGCGTATAAATGAAACAATCATCATAAAAATGCATACTAAAATAAAGATCCACATTGGAATTTTGTGCTTAAACAAATCCCAGCCATAACTATGCTTTTTATCTAAGGGAATATCAACTCGCTCTAAAACTCTTGAATAATCTTTATCATTTAATGTTGTTAAATACGCATCGAGATCTTCATTAGCAGTAACAAATTGTACACTATCAAACTCTAGAGCGTATCTTTTGAAAACATCAATTTCTGCAGAATCTAATGTCTTTACAATTGAACCAGGGGTAGCCTCTGTAGGAAAATTGTTTAAAAAACTAGACGCTTCATCCTTGTAAAAAATTGACGTAACCATTATACTAAGCACTACCATCAAAGGCAAAATCCATCGGGCATTAATGTAGGGCACCTTAAACTTTGGTGGTGGTAAATCTTTCCGGTCTTTCAATAATAAAACGCCCGCACAAACTAACACAAAAGCGAATAAAGTGCCGATGCTGCATAAATCTGTAACCGTGGTTAAATTTAGAAAGAGTGCTGGAATAGCTACTACAAATCCTGTAACGATGGTTGCAAAAGAAGGCGTCTTATAAAGAGGATGGATTTTTGAAAATACTTTAGGCAATAAACCATCCCGGCTCATGGCCATCCAAATTCGCGGCTGACCGAGCTGAAACACCAAAAGCACACTGGCCATCGCGAAAATGGCGCTGACAGCTACAATACCACTCATCCATGGTAAATTTATTTTCGTAAAAACAAAAGCTAATGGATCACCCACAGCTAACTCAGAATAGTTTACCATACCCGTTAAAACAAGAGCAATTGCAATATAGAGCACGGTACAAATAATGATAGAATACATCATTCCTCGAGGAAGATCACGCTGAGGATTTTTACATTCTTCGGCGGTTGTAGATATGGCATCAAATCCTATGTACGCAAAAAAAACGGCGGATACACCTCGAAGAATGCCGCTGATTCCATTTGGGGCAAACGGGTCCCAATTAGCTGTATTTACAAAAAAAGCTCCCACTACAATGACCAACAACACCACACTCAATTTTACTACGACCATGATATTACTAGCATTTCTGGATTCTTTAATGCCTCGGTAAACCAACCAGGTAATAATTATTATGATCAATAAAGCGGGGATATCTAAAACTATAGGCAACCCTAATAATTTAGGAGCCTGGTCATAAGCTATAAATGAATGTTGAAGGTTGGCACTTAATTCAGTAAAAGATTTTCCTCCTTGAATCAACATATTGGCTTGGGAATAACCATTTTTCGCCGTTAAAAAATCCATCTGCATCCACTGAGGTAAATCATACCCCATACTTCCTATCAACCCACTGAAATAGTCACTCCATGAGATAGCCACCGTAATATTTCCAATGGCATATTCCATAATTAATGCCCAACCGATAATCCATGCAAATAATTCACCAATGCTCACATAAGCATAAGTATATGCACTGCCAGATACCGGCAGCCTTGAAGCAAATTCGGCATAACAAAAAGCCGCAAACCCGCAGGCAACCGCTGTAAATAAAAATAATATGACTACACCCGGCCCGCCTTCAGCACTAGCTGTACCAATAGTACTAAATATACCCGCACCCACAATAGCTGCAATTCCTAAAGCAGTTATGTCGCGAACATTTAAAACACGTCTGAGGCTATTCGCCTGATTATCTTTGGTTTCTTGCTCAATTATTTGGATCGGTTTTCTCCGAAATAAGCCTTCAAACATAGCGTGGATAAAATTTAGGGTTGAACCAACTTGATTAAAGATGACTTAGAATAAAGGTAATTGATTTCCTGGTATCGTTGTAATAATGCTGCTTGAAAGTTGTTGAATTCTAAATTCATCACTTAATTCTTATTTAAATATAACCTACCAACTTACATGGCTTCATTTATGACATCCTATTCCAAATAGTTTAAAGCATTTTACCTTATTCTTATATTGACGAACTGTCTATTGGTTAATTTTTCGGTTGTTCTTCAAAAAATAAATATCTTTGGAAACCTAACAATTAAAAATATAACAAATGAGTGTAAGAAATGCTTTAATCCTTTTTTTGTTTATCACCTCGTCTCTGTGGATCTCGTGTGCTAACGATGATCCGGGAACAATCAAAGATTGCTCGGGCGTAGTAGCTACTTATAACCTCAATGTTAAAATAATTTTTGACACCAATTGTGCACTTTCCGGTTGTCATAATACTTCTCGTCCCGATAATTTCAATATCGATTTGAGTAACTATACTTCGGCAAAGAATGTTGGCCTTAACGGAAAAATGATTTGTGCCATCAATCACGATAATGGTTGCGAACCAATGCCTAAGAGTTCTCCTAAATTAACTGCAGAATTGATAAAAACAATTACCTGCTGGGTACAGGACGGCGCTCCTCAATAAAAACCTCCTTAATTTTTTAGTTCTATGGCTTGATTGTAATACAACAATCTTTATACCTTCCTTATTGATTATTGTTTAGATAATAATCCATATTGCTTTATAATTTTATACAAATAAATTGCGATGGGTTTGATTTCATCATTTTAGATTTCACTCATCTATTTTATTAAATAAGAATACCAATAATAGTTTGCGTTTCACGAATATCAGTGGTTCAGCTATACCCGCATTGACTTTTTAATTAGATTTGTTAGAAATTTATCCATAACTAAACCTAATTCCTATGAAAAAAATTATTTGGTCAATTTTTTTAATAACATGCTTTTTGATTGTGAAGGGTCAGTCTCAAAATATCCAAATTACAGGCCGGGTCACAAACCAATCAGATGGATCACCTATGATCGGTGCAACAATATCCGTAAAGGGATTGAATGCAGGAACTTTATCTGATGCAAATGGCAGGTATAACATCACGGCACCTTCCAATGGAACTTTACTAATTTCTTATGTAGGTTTTGGCACCTTGTCAGAGCCAATCGATGGTAGAAATGAAATCAATTCAGCGCTGATAAGTGAAGAAGCCGTTCTGGATCAGGTGATAGTAGTCGGAACTAGAAGACCTGGCAGAGTTTTGTTGGAAACACCCGTACCTGTCGATGTTGTAAATGTCAAACAAATAATGGCTACTACTGCCCGTATGGATTTGACTTCCATATTAAATTATTCCGCGCCTTCTATGAATTATAACAAACAATCGGGCTCTGATGGAGCGGACCATATTGATTTAGCAACACTTCGCGGCTTAGGCCCCGATCAATCCCTTGTGTTAATCAATGGAAAGCGCCGACATCAAACTGCTTTTGTAGCTGTTTTTGGAACAAGGGGTCGGGGCAACTCTGGAACCGATCTGAATGCATTTCCAGCTGCAGCAATTGATCGGGTGGAGATACTTCGGGATGGAGCTTCTGCCCAATACGGTTCAGATGCACTAGCCGGTGTTATGAATCTTATCTTAAAAAGGTCCACGAATGAGTTGTCATTAAATGCAGGTTTTTCAGGCTATTACGATGATGATTTCAATCCAGCATTTATGCCTGATAATGATCCCAATTGTCCAAATTGTCAACAATATATTTTTGAAAAAAAATTAGATGGGATCCACTTTGCCCTCGATGCAAATTATGGATTAAAATTAGGGAACGATGGTGGTTTCTTAAATTTAACCGCAAATTTTATTGATGCGGGAAAAACCTATCGCCAAAGTTTGATCGAAGATTTCAATGATGAATATGGGTTACCCATAAACATTTATCGAAGAGCACATGGAGATGGCTCCTTAGATCTATTTGGTGGTTTTTTGAATGCAGAATATCCGTTAGCTGGAAATACCAGTTTGTATGCTTTTGGTGGTTATAATTTTAAAAAATCCGATGCGTATGCTTTCACTAGAAACTTTTCTGCAAGGCCTGACCGATTTGTTACAGACTCATCCTCAGGTGCTTTTATAGAAAGTGACATAATAAAAAAATCTTCAGATGCTGAAACTGCCGGAGCGGACGCTTATTATAATCCACATATCCAAACAGAAGTAAAAGATATGTCAGGAACTATAGGTGTGAAAGGAACCTTTACTTCAGGATGGTTATGGGATGTAAGCAATGTGGTTGGAAAGAATGATTTCCATTTTTTTGGGGATAAAACATTTAATGCATCTTTAAATGATGCAACTAAAAATCATTTTGATGATGGTGGATTTTCGTTTCTGCAGAATACTTCCAATTTAAATTTGAGCAAATCGTTTTCTGGAATACTTTCAGGATTTAGTTTAGGCACTGGTGCAGAATTTCGCTATGAAAATTATAATTTGTTTGCTGGGGAAGAGGCCTCATACAAAAACTACCAGGAAGGAAAAGCCACAGGTTCTCAAGGCTTTCCAGGTTATCAGCCGAATGATGAAGTTGACGCGAATCGCAACGCCATAGGAGTTTATCTAGATGCAGAATTGGATCTTACAAAAAAATGGTTGTTAGGTACAGCACTACGTTTTGAAAACTATTCAGACTTCGGGTCCACCTTAAATTATAAATTAGCTACCCGATATAAAATCGAAGATAATTTTAATCTGAGAGCTTCTTTTTCGACAGGATTTAGAGCTCCGTCCCTACAACAAATTAACTTCTCCTCCACATTCACTACTGTCCAGGGCGGACAAATCTCCGAAGTTAAGATTGCTCCAAACTTTAGTCCTATCACTAAAGCCGCCGGAATTCCAGAATTGAAACAAGAAGAATCTGTAAATGCAAGTGTTGGATTCACTACAAGGCTCACCTCAGGCTTAAGTGTTACCTATGATTTTTATTATGTTCAAATTTATGATCGTGTCGTATTGTCAGGGCAATTTGATGCGGAAGATGCAACGCTCAATCCGATTTTGACCAATGAATTAAAAAGACTTAATGTGGGACTCGCTCAATTTTTTGCTAATGCAGTGAATACAACGAATAAGGGATTTGATATTGTGATTGATTACAATAAAAAAATTCAAAACAATCGATTCCGTGTGATCGCTTTAGGAAATTTCCAACGAATGAGTATTGATAAAGTCAATATTCCTGACGTATTAAATAGTACTGAATCGCATAGAGCGCAATTTCTTAGCGATCGTGAAAAAGCGTTTATTCTTGCATCCGCACCAGAAATCAAAACCAGTCTTAACCTCGAATATGGATATAAAACTTTTGGAATCGGACTTCGTGGAACTTATTTTGGCAATGTTCGCATTTTGGGATATGGTGAAGATGGTTTAGGTATTAACCCAATGGTTCCGGGCGATAATGGCAGTTCATTCCCTGATGAATATTTGTATGGCGGAAAGTTTGTAACGGATGCTTATGCATCCCTTCAACTCACCAAAAATATTGGTTTAAATATTGGCGTGGATAATTTATTTAATATCCATCCGGATCTTGGTGCTGTAAACGGGGCAAAATGGTGGGCCTACAACAACGAGACCGGTGGTCCCTGGGATGCCGTGCAAATGGGAGGCAATGGCATGCGATTATTTGCACGATTAGGATTAAATTTTTAATAAAATATTATACAAATGAAGAAAGCGTGATCTTTAAAGATTACGCTTTTCTTTTGTTTTTTTGCTTAAAAAATAAAAAGGTAATCCTATAAGTGTGATTACAATTCCTAATAGTGAATTAATAACTGTTGTTTTTCCAACCAGATAGTTTTGAATATCGAAGATAAGATTGCTTACCAAAAAGCATGTTGTGAATAGGATAAATAAAATGGGTAATAACGGATATCCTATCACTTTGTAAGGTCGATGAATATCTGGAAACTTAACTCTAAGTATAATTACTCCTAATGCACTCATACCATAAAAAAACCAGCTCACAAAAATCACCATGTCCGTCAATAAGTCAAAAGATCCACTCAGGACCAGCACAGCACTCCATACAAAATTGGTCCATAGGGCTTTATATGGGGTGAGATTTCCAGGATGGATAGCACTTGCAAAATGAAATAAAGAATAATCATGCCCAAAAGCATGTGTCACCCTTGCTGTTGCCAAAACATTTGCATTTGTGGAACCCAAAGTGGCAATGACCACCAGTATGGTGACTAATATTGCCCCGGCACTGCCCCAAATAATGTTGCCTGCATCGGAGGCTATAAATGTGGCGTTGGCCATTTCATGGATATTCATAATGTATATAAGGGCTGCGTTCATTAATACATAAATGATCATGCATAGTAAGATTCCGTACAAAAGACCCAAGGGTATGTTTTTTTGCGGGTTCTTAATTTCCCCTCCCACAAATGTGATGTTATTCCATCCATCATAAGCCCAAAAAGCGCCTACCATTGCAGCCATAAAAGTTACCAAGTCAAATGAGGGTGCCGTTGCAGAATTATTAAAATGTGATAAATTTCCTTTCCCTGAAAAAAATATACCCGCTATTAAAATAAGTATAGCCAAAATTTTTAATACTGTAAACAGTTTTTGAGCGGTGATCGATTGCTGTACACTTCTTACATTCAACCAAGTCAAGGAGAAAAGTAAACTGAGTGCAATTAATTTTACAAAAATATTCTCCAGGAAATAAAAACTACCAATCCCAGGAATATTAAAATAGAACGTTTGTATCCAACCAGGCGATAATTCAGGAAAGCTAAAGAATGAGCTCAAATATTGTGCGCAAACAAATGCAATGGAGGCAGTACCGGCAGTGTTGAAAACTGCGAGAGAAGCCCAACCATATAAATAAGCAAAACCATCTCCAAACATTTTTTTAAAAAATATATATTGACCTCCTGTCTCAGGATATATAGCGGCCACTTCAGCATTAGTAAGGGCTCCACAAAGTGTAATGACCCCGGCACTGAACCAAACCAAAAGCAATAATTCTGGCGAATTTAATTGCCCTGCCATTACTGCAGGCTTCATGAATATGCCGGAACCAATAACAGCTCCAATCACGATGGCAATCACAGCTTGGAGATTTAGCTTACGCTGCAATTCTGGACTCATAAGAATTTAAATCCAATCGTCATAAAATAACTAAGGTACAAACCTGATTAGATCTGTACCCTAGAAAATATAGCTTTAGTAATATATTATTTTGGTGGTGCCACCAAATCGAAGAACTGATCTAATTTAGGAAGAATAATAATTTCTGTTCGACGGTTGAGCTTTCTGCCATCATTCGAATCGTTGCCTGATTTTGGCGAATATTCTGCTCTACCACCAGCAGTCATTCTCTTTGGATCCACCTTAAATCTCTTTTGTAAGGTTCTTACCACTGCTGTAGCTCTTTTGGTACTTAAATCCCAATTATCGGAAATGCAATCATTCGCCATTGGAACATTGTCTGTATGACCTTCTACTAATATTTCTAATTCGCTGTGATCATTTAATACCTTGGCAATATTCTGTAATACTCCTGCTGCCTTATCGTTTATATTGGCGCTGGCTGTACGGAATAACATTTTATCAGATAATGAAATAAACACAACACCTCTTCTTACTTCAATGTTGACATCCTCTGAATTTACATCACCCAAAGATCTTTTGAGATTCATAACTAAGGAAAGGTTCAAGGAATCTTTTCTAGCCATTGAATTAGTCAAGTCTTTGATGTATTTGTCTTTTTCATCAATGGTTTGTAGAGATTTTTTAATATTCTCAGCGCCAGTTTTACTCACAATGGAGAAATCAGAAAGACGGTCCAATAAGTTAGTATTGGTTCTCTTTAAATAGTCCATTTGCTCTTCTAATGTCTTGATGCGTCCGTCTTTAGTACTCAATTCAGAAGCTACATTATTAAGTTTAGTGTTGAAATCCCCTGAAATAGTGTTTTTCTCTTCTTCGCACTTTGCGAGATTTTCATTACATTTATCGAGGGACATTTTTAAATTATCAAATTCACTCATGAGGGCCTTGTGTTTCTTACTAGACACACAGGCGCCCAAGAATACTATAGATAATAGGAATAGGAAGGATTGTTTCATGGTTTAAAGATTTTGTTTGCTAAATTTTCTGCAAAATAAATAAATACAAGTTTAGAAACGAACAAATTAAATGCCATTTTCGTTTTATTAATAAATTATTAGGAAATTATGGAGGAAAACCCTCAAAATGTATATGGAAAGCCTATAGAGGACTGCAGTCTTTCCCCCCTTACTGGATTTTATAGAGATGGCTGTTGTCGCACTGGCAGAGATGATGTGGGCCTTCATACGGTTTGCATTATTGCGGATGTCGAATTTTTAACTTTCTCAAAATCCAAAGGAAATGATTTGAGCACACCCAGACCTGAGTATATGTTTTTGGGGGTGAAACCCGGAGACCGATGGTGTCTATGCGCACTTCGATGGAAGGAAGCTTATGAAGCGGGTATGGCTCCTCAAGTGGTTTTAGAATCGACCAATTTGGATGTGCTCAAGTATATTGCATTTGAAGCTTTATTAGAACACAAAGCAGTTAGCAAATCTACTGACCTGTAGAATCAACTTGCATAAAATTTAAATAAATGAGTTTATTCATTTTTAGCATTTTCATCACTTCCGGCAGAACTGAAATACTTTTTAATTATCGTCGCAGCCCAATCTTTTCCGCCAAGACCAAACGAGATCGCCAAAGCGAGACCAATAGATCCAAAGAATATGCTGACTATATTGGTAATCAACCCTTCGCCAATTCCAATTTGGGTTAACGAAATAGCCACAGTAAAAAAACCAATACTATAAAATACTATCCTTCCAACTAAATCAGGATTTTCAAAATCACTCTCTTCTAAACCTCCTACTACTAAACTGCTTACAAATTCTGCTAAATAGAATCCCAGGATTATTAATACGCATGCAATAAGAACGTTAGGTATGAAACTAATAAATTGATTTAATAGATCTGAGACCACTACCAGACCTAAATGATTAAAAAAATTGATAAGGACAATTAATATAATGGCCCAAAAACTAATCGAAGAAAGGATTCCTGAAAACCCTTTATGTATTCCTCTTTTTATTAAAAACTTGTGCACCCCGGATTTCATAGCCAGACGGTCGATCCCTAAGGCATGACTCAATCTGAGAACAATCCATTGAACGATTCTAGCAATAATCCATCCAATGATTAATACCAACAAGGCATTAATAATACTTGGAATATAGGT
Source organism: Bacteroidota bacterium (assembly GCA_030856215.1). Taxonomy (GTDB): domain Bacteria; phylum Bacteroidota; class Bacteroidia; order Chitinophagales; family Saprospiraceae; genus Vicinibacter. Next base: position 16,560 of record JALYPU010000050.1, on the reverse strand, counting down.
GGCAAACGATTGTGTTGTGTTTTGAAAGGTGTTCATTATGTCTTCCCAGATATTCATATAGACTTTATTTGTGCAACTAAATATACCTATTTAACGTGTTATACTATTATTTAATTCGTTCCGCCAGCTGGCGGATTAATTCGTAATTCATATTATTAGGTAAGATTACTCCATTTTTAAATCTTCCGTTATTTTGCGAATAACTTTAAACTCACTTAAGAACACACGGGCTACCACTCGAAACATGGTATAAGCCGGAATAGCTAATATCATGCCTGTGATCCCTCCAATTCGTGCCCCAATCATGATCACCAAAAATATTTCCAATGGGTGCGCCTGCACACGCTTTGAAAAAATATACGGTTGTATAATAAAGTCGTCCAAAATTTTCACCACTACAAATATTAATAACACCTTAGTCAATAATGGAATGGTTTCGTTATAAAAACTCATATTTAGATTAGATGAAATTGTCAGTAGGCACGCAAAAGCAGCGCCGATGACGGGTCCCAGGTAAGGAATAATATTCATAATGGCATAAAAGAATGAGATCAATAAGGCATTTTTAATACCGATAATGCTTAATAAGATAGAAGAGATAATCATCAATATAACCATCTGAATAACGATGCCTCCAAAATATTTGGTTAATAAATTACTGATATCATCGATCACGTCTCTCACTTTATTTTCAGTTCCTGTGGGTACCATTGCCAGGATGATATCAGTAAATAAACCGCGCTCTCTAAGAAAGAAAAAGGAAATAAAAATGACTGAAAATATTCCAATAATTATATGACCGGCCTGGTTCAATAAATTCCCAAAAAAAGAAGAAATGCGGCTTGGATCAAAGTAGGATCCCAATACATTTCTCACCTGATCACTAGCACTAGGTCCTGGTTCCAACCCCATGGATCGCAGCCAGATATTGATATTGTTAATAGGTTCTTGTAAAGCCAATGAAATGGCATTGAAATCTACCTTGGATAGGATAACAGCCTGTTGAATTATGACTGGAATAAACATCCACAGTATGCTTCCCACCAGACCGAAAATAATAAATATACTCAGAAGCGCAGCGATCGATTTTCCAAAACTAATTCTCAGCAACTTGAATTTTACCAAAAGAAATCCCATAATCGGTTGACCGATCATACTTATAATCCATGAGATTAGAATATAACTTACAACCTCACTAAAAAAATTTAATACAAACAGCACGACTAATAAAAGTCCAAAGCCAATGATATATCGACTATACTTTTGCCACATAGCGCAAATATACAGGGAATAAGAGCTTTATATAGTTTGCGGTTATTATTTAAAGTGATTAAAAGGCATTAGTCTTGAAGTACTTCTTCCTGGACTAATAAAGTCCACCCGTGTACGTCGGGTATTCTACCGCTGCGGATGCCATTAATTTCACTCTTAAGGGATAAGGACAAACCCCAATTGGCATGGTCCAGCATTATGTCTCTTCCTTTATATCCAATTCTATTCACATTGGCAACAACCGCTGCTGTCCCAACACCAAAAACCTCCAGCAATTCGCCGGAATCATAGGCCTTAGCAATTTCTTCCATAGAAACCGGTCGTTCTTCGATTCGATATTCCTTTTCTTTGAGAAGAGTAATAATACTATCCCTGGTAATACCTTTTAATATAGTTCCACCTAGATTAGGCGTTAGGACCACATCTTTTAAGACAAAGAAGATATTCATTGTCCCAACCTCTTGAACATATTTAAATTCCCGGGCATCCATCCACATAACCTGGTCATAGCCTTTCTTCTTTGCTAATTGAGTTGGATATAAGCTTCCTCCGTAATTGCCAGCTGCTTTGGCTTCTCCTACACCACCTTCTGCTGCGCGGACATAATGTTCTTCTACCAATAAACTAATTGGTTTTGCATAATAAGGACCGGAAGGAAGCGTAATAATCATAAATTTAAAATGATCCGATGAGCGGACACCAACAAATTCATCAGTAGCCATCATTACAGGACGAATGTATAAAGCACTTTCTTCATTCTTTGGCAACCAACTTTTATCTAAATTGACCAATTTACATAATGCTTCAATAAAAATATCTTCGGGAAATTCAGGCATACACATTCTTCTTGCTGATGCATTTAATCGCTGTGCATGTAATTCTGGTCTGAAAAGAAGCGGAATGCCGTCTTCGGTAACTCCGGCTTTCATACCTTCGAAGATAGCTTGACCGTAATGCCAGGCCATAGTAGCAGGGTGAAAAGGAATTCGTTCTGTGGGGCGTATGACAAAATCTTTCCATTGTTGCCCATCATAATCCGCAACAAACATATGATCTGAGAAAACTTTTCCAAATGGAATGTTGTTAAAATCAACTTCTGCAATTCTGGAAGTTGTGGTTCTGATGATAGGAATCTTTGGTATCATACTCAAGATTTATTACAAAGTTAACGAATTTCCAAAGATTCTTTATTTTTAAACTCTATTATATTTTTAAAATTTTTGCATTTACACAAGAAAATAAATCAATAATGAGTACATTTATTTCATACTTTATACTCCCCATAGACAGCGCCAATCAACCAAGTAATTTACAAGAATTTGGAGATTTTGTGTTGATTCCAAAGGACCAATTTCATTCTGACATACAAATAAATTTTATCACAAAAATTTTACAATCTATAGATTTGATTGACCATCAAAATGTGCAAATCATTTTATTAGAGGATCGAGAAAATTTTTTACTCACGCGAATGTCTTCACCGTCAACTAAAAGAATCATTTCAATGGGTGTAAAACCGGAACAACTTTGTATGCAAGCTTGTGAAGAACTTTATAAAGTATATAAAATTGAAAATTTTACTATACTATTTGCAGATGGCCCAGATCTATTACAAAATGAGGTGAACCGCAGAAAATTATGGACCTCCCTAAAAGAAATGTATAATAAATGATACTATACTTTGTCAGTCATAATGAACATAAAATTAAAGAAATTCAACATCTTGTTCCATCTTCAATTCAATTGTTAGGATTAAACGATTTAGGATGGACAGAAGAAATAGAAGAAACTGGTGATAGTCTGGAAGAAAATGCGCTAATAAAAGCACGCGCTGTTTTTGCTAAATTTCATATAAATTGTTTTGCTGAAGATACTGGATTAGAAGTAGCCTTTTTAAATGGGAAACCTGGTGTGCATACCGCCAGATATGCCGCCCCTCGTGCATCAGCGACTGAAAATATAAACTTATTATTAAAAGAAATGAAAAATGCGGAACAACGACAAGCTAGATTTCGAACAGTTATTGCATTAATTTTATCCGGTGAAGAATATTTATTTGAAGGAATCATCAATGGAAACATTTCCAAACAATCATTAGGCAAAAATGGTTTTGGCTATGATCCTGTTTTTATTCCAGAAAATTATACTATGAGCTTCGCTGAACTTGGAGAAGACATTAAAAACAACATCAGCCATCGAGCTTTAGCAATGGAAAAGCTAATTTCTTTTTTAAAACTAAGGAATAAAATCAATGGTTAACTCATCCGTAATTCGTTTCGCCAGTTGGCGGATTAATTCGTAATTCACAATTATTTTTTGTCTTCTGCTTTATCCATTTTCTTTTTTGCCTCCATACACCAAATTATTTCATCCAAAAAAACAGCCGCTCGCTTATCAGTAGCTACTTTATCTTTTGGATTTCCTTCCTCATCAAAGTTATCACTGACCTTAGGAACCGGAAATAATGCCGGAACCGTCCAAGCCTTAATTTTCCACAAAGAAAACTGGAGGGAGGTAATGACTTGCATACCACCAAATGCACCATCTGATACAGTGGATATAGCCACAGGCTTCCGGAACCATTCGTCATTTAATGCATCAACAACGTTCTTCAAGCTGGATGGATACCCTCCATTATATTCAGGAGTTATTATTAAAATTCCATCTGCCTGTTTTACCTTTTCAGAAAATTCCACCAGCTTAGGATCCGGGGTTTTCAGATTGCGAAGACGTTCATCAAAAATTGGAAACTGACATTCCTTCAAATCAAATAATTCAGCTGTTGCTAATTTATTTTCTGTTATATAATTTTTAAAATATATAGATACCCGATGACTTTTACGTCCATCTCGAACACTGGCTGAAATAATTAAAATATTTTTCATATTCTTCAATTTTTTAATCTTCTAAATGTCCAAATTTGCCCAAATTAACATCACGTAGAGCCTCTTCCAACTCTGCATGTGTATTCATTAAGAAAGGGCCATATTGTGCGATCGGTTCGTCAATAGGCTCACCACTTAACACTAAGATAATACTGTTTACCTTGGCTTCAATATCAATTTCAGTTCCGTCATTTCGAAACAAAACAAAATGATCTTGCTCTACTATTTCGGATCCATTGAATGACAGTCTTCCTTCAATGATTAGAATACCCGTATTAAAATTTTCTTCCAGACTGAGTAGAATTTTTCCTGTTGCATTTAGCCTGATATCAAAGACATTCATTCTAGAAAACGTATCCGCAGAGCCTTTCGCACCTTGATAATATCCTGCAATGATATTAACTGTCCCACTTTGATCGTCCAATTCAAATTTTGCCATGTTTTCATGCAACAACGCCTGATATTTAGGTTTTGACATTTTATAACGAGCAGGAAGATTGACCCAAAGTTGCACCATTTGAAACGGTCCTCCTTTTTCACTGAATTCCTTTTCGTGATATTCTTTATGTAGGATACCTGAACCAGCTGTCATCCACTGCACGTCTCCTTCTCCAATCACGCCCTGATTACCCGCACTGTCATGATGTGCTACATTTCCATGGTAAGATATTGTGACTGTTTCAAACCCTCGATGTGGGTGTACCCCAACCCCTCTAGGATGTGTGCTTGGCGAAAATTCAATTTTTGAATTATAATCCAATAAAAAAAACGGACTCATTCTCTTATTTCCCATAGAGTATCCACTTGGAAAAAAGTTGTGCACTCTAAAACCATCACCAACCATATGCGGCGCTGGTGGAGCCAAAACCGCCTCGACACTTTTATTTTTTTTCATTGCGGAAATTTCCTGACGAATTAAATGAAACTAATGCCTCATGAATAGAATAACAAAGAAACTTATACAAAGTTATATGGGCATAATATGACTCCCCATAAACTAGATTAAGAATTTAATTCAGTAGACAATTAATAGAACCGAAAAAAGTAGCGTGTTTTATTAAAAAAAGGAACTTGTCTAGAAATGTTTTGAACTATTTGATAAAATAAGATATGAGCTTGAATTTTCTCAGTACGGAGATGCTTCGGGTTTATTCTTTAATATTTGCTCAATTCGTTCATTTATTTCCGGAGTTATTTTATCCATATTATTTACGACGTTTAAATTTTCTTCTAATTGAACTAATTTAGAAGCACCTAAAATAATTGAGCTCACATGCTGATTCTGCGCGCACCATGCTAATGCAAGATTGGATAATGGCATGTCTAGTTGTGCAGATAACTTTTGTAGTTCTTTAACCATGTGTAGATTTTCCTCCGTCAAATTTTTATCTTTTATCCATTGCAATTCTTTTCGGTTTAATCTGGAATCGGATGGTAAATTGGTAAGGTTTTTATCCGATAACGTTCCACTTGCTAAGGGTGACCAAATGGTGGTACCCAGTCCAACCGTTTTATAGATTTGCGCATATTCCACTTCAACTTTTTTCCTGATGAACATATTATACTGAGGTTGTTCCATCACTGGTCCAATTAATCTATTTTCTTTTGCAACCATATGTGCTTCCATAATTTCCTGTGCGCTCCACTCCGAAGTACCCCAATACAATATTTTACCCTGTTGCAATAGATGATTCATAGCCCAAACAGTTTCGTCCATCGGGGTTTGTTTATCGGGTCTATGACAAAAGTATAAATCCAGGTAATCAACTTGCAATCTATTTAGGGATTCATGACAGGCCTCCATAATATGTTTTCTATTCAATCCGGTTAGATTTGGTAATTTACTACCGCGACCAAAATAAACTTTGCTCGAAACTAAATATGAACTCCTGTCCCAATTCATTTTTTTCAAGATTCTTCCCATGACAATTTCCGATTGTCCATTTGCGTACACTTCGGCATTATCAAAAAAATTAACTCCATGATCATAGGCGTATGCCATTAATCCTTCTGAAATTTTATCGTCTATTTGGTTTCCAAAAGTGATCCATGATCCAAATGAAAAAAGACTAAGCTGGAGTCCTGATTTTCCTAAACGTCTATATTGCATAAAATGGCTTTAAAAAAAGAGGCTGCCTGTAAGCAGCCTCAAAATTATCTTGTAATAAATAAAAAACAGATTACAAAGTCAATTGTTTGATTTAATTATTTAAATATAACTTTTACAAAAGACTCCCCTTTTTCAAAACTCAAGCGAACCAAATAAAATCCACTTATTAATCCTTCTCTCTGGATATCTAATGAATTGTTGTGAATGTTTTCAAAACTGCGCAATTTTTTTCCATTAATATCCAATAGCTGTGCAGAAATAATTGGAAAATCAACACTGGTGCTTACATGAATTCCATCGATAGCTGGATTTGGACTAATTTGTAAGCCTACACTTGCAGGATCAACATTTGTAACACCTGTATAACGACTGAGATCACAATTTAATCCTAATGCCAAGCAAGCTCTAGGTGCCACAAATCCAATCAGCGTATCTATATAACGAGAGGCTCTTTCTTTCGACATCGTAGGATTCGTTTGCAATCCTCTTGCATGATTTGGATTATTTGGTGACCAATAATCCCAAGGTGAGGAGTCAAATGGACTAGTTAATGATAATGGAAAAAATCCTTCTAATCCGCCATTAAATTTTCTGGCTGCAATAGAATAAGGATCGTTAAATAATTTAGCTTGAAGTGAAAAAATGTTATTATTTCCAAACTCCTCATTCATGGCTTGGATAATGCAGCTTCCCTGCACTTTCACCACTTCAAGTGGGGGAGTTACTGGTACGAGAACGAGTCCCTCAGCGCATGGGGCAAATGCATCATTCAGACTATGCATAGATACTAATGGTACATGACCTCTATCCAACCAAGCTGAATCACCAATGGCTCCGCCCATATTAACTCCAAATTGAAAATCTGAATTATACCCAATGTGGTTTGGATAGCATAAAGTATCCCCAGCTGGTAAGCGCAAAAGTGGAGCCAATTCAGAGGGTACAATTCCAAAACTGGTTCCTTCCAAATTCCCATTGACTCCTTCCAATACCATGGGTAAAATAATTGGAGGAACACTGATCAAGAATTTCCCATCTGATGCGGTAGGAATTTTATTATAATCATCCAATGCGGAAGTATTTAAAACTACGTATCCGCCCGTGCCTTGTCCCCAAATAGTAATTCTGCCTGTATCAATTCCAAATGGGTTGGCATTTTCTACTACACTTCGCTTGAAATAACGAATACACGTTTTTGCATCCTGAACACCTCGGTAAGCTGCGTTAATTAACGTAAATACTCTTATATCCTTTGAAGTATTGGTCGGGTCCCACCCCAATCGATAATCTACAGAGGCTACTACGTACCCCATTTTTGCTAGACGGGTACAAATTTCTACTACTGTAGAGTCTCTTCTGGTTCCGCTAGTTCCTCCATTCTGGGGAAATGGAAGGAAATTGCCCGTGTGATAGTAAAGTATTAATGGCCGATTTCTGTTGGCATCTCCATCTGGAGTATAAATATCAAACAATAATCGCTCAGGAACTGCTTGTCCTACAAAAGGTACGTAAAGAATCGTCGCATTTACACCATAAGTAAGTGTTGTGTCCACTGTAACATTCGTAAACATCTCATCCAAATACCTGACTTGAGAAGAAACTTGTATTCCAAGACTTGCGATAAAAAATAAAAGAAGTAAAATTTTTTTCATAATTAAAGTTTTTTTTTATAAATTAAACTATTGTTTTTTCCATTCATATAAAATACTCAAATAACCAAACCTTCCAATCAACGGACCACCATACGTCTCATAATGTTCATTATTTAGGAGATTTGAGGCGCCCACTTTAACAGTTGTATTCCAGTTGATAATTTTATGGTTGATCTGAACATCCAATAAATCATACGCTGGTAATAATCCGGTAAATTGCGGCGAACCTTCAAAAATAAATGAATCGACCCATTTATAATTTACATTAAATCCAACATGACGGATGCTAGCGCCGAATATATTTAAGACGATGTCTCTTCCTGACATACCTAAATTAAATTTATGCTCTGGTGTATTGAATGCAGGAATAATAGGATCGTCCACATCAGACTTTGTCAGTTTATTCAATGAATAATTTCCGCTAGCAGCAAAATATTTAAAGAAATAATAATTCAATCCAATGGAGGCACCTTGCGTTTGAACATTGTTAGTAGAGTTTGCAGAGTAACGATAGGCTTGCGTATTTTGAGGGAGACCGGTAAGGGGTTCAAAGTCAGAATCAATGCCTATATTAAATCCCAGAAAGTTATTGTAGGAACTGAAATAATAACCAGCATCGACATAAAGTGCATTAAACAATGTCGTACGAAAACCTACTTCAAAAGTCTTAACACGTTCTGGTTCTAAGGGGTTGATACTAAAATAGCGCAAGTTGTTTATATTCTTATCTCCCAAATATTTAATAAAAGATTCCACCGTTACTAAACTATCCACACCTTCCAGTTGGCCTGCCAATATAGCTCTTCCCACGTTGAGATGCAAATATTGAGCTGTTAAGGTAGGATTGCGCAATGCAGATGAGAAAGAAGCTCTTAAATAAGTATTTTCCCGTGGTTTGTAAACCAAGGAAGCTGCAGGTGTATAAATTAAATCAAAGTTTTCATTTTTATCAAAACGAAGTGCCAGATTAGTTGTCAACTTATTGTTTAAAAGTTTACGACTTAATCCAGTATAAACACCAAATTCTGAATTACTAATCCTGATATTATTGGAATCATTAAAAATAGTTCCCTCAGAATACGGTTTATAAATGCGAAAATTTCCACCAACTAACCAATACTCTAACCATGAAGGATTGAATTTATATTCTCCATGTCCATGGTAAAGCGCCGATTTATCAAAAAAACGCGTGCCTTTTTCTGTTGAGTTGGACTTACTTTGCGTAATTTTATTAAATAAAGCTTTGAATTCTTCACTTCCCGGAACTAAAAAATCTGTAGTATTCTCAGATGGATTTAAACTCTTTTGGTTTGCATAAGTCTCAGCCCTACTATGCCAGATTGTTAAAGAGTCTGCATGATCCACCAACCATTTCCTGGCTGCATCAAAATTAAAGGTAATGGTTCCATTCGGCTCAAACACTATCCGCGGATAACCTAATGAACGCATTAGATCCGGAATTTTATTAATGGCCAACCACCAAGTTCTATAATTATTCGCCCATATTTCATTGCTTTTCGTCTGTTCCAAAATTTTTAATGCAGTGAAATATGGATCGTAGGAATCGCCTGCGTCTTCATTAGTAACATAGAATCTCAAGAAATATTTGTTTTCTTTTTTTAATTCTACACGGTTCTGAAAGAATAAAATATTTTTTAGACTGAATCTATTATCACCTTGATACACGGTAGTTCCTGAACCAAAATTACTCGACAAAATAATTTCGGGGCTTTCAAATCTTTTAGTGGGATTTAATTTAATATGAACAGCAGCATTAGCTTTATAATTCTTTGTATTGTAGTCTACCAAATCTTCTTCTTTATAACCGGTTCTATGAAATATTCGCAGTCCGGGATTTGAAAAATAATCCGTTTCTGTTCCAGTTAGCGTATTAATGCTTGTCAGGTCATTTAATGAATAATATTCATCTCCATAAATATTCACTGCATCCCATCTACCCGGATTAGGAATTCCCTGTAATAGATAAATGGAATCTCTTTTAGTACCGTCTACCGGATTAAAATTGCGGGCAACCCAATCATCTGCTTTCAAGTAGAAAAAATTAAGTTTAAAACCCACCGCGTCATCTCCGTTTTTATTTTTAAAAACATCCGCATATCTGATAGCTCCCTCAAATAAATTTCGTTCACCCGTTTTTAATAAGACACTAAGGCCTTTATGATAAAATGGATTTTTAGTCTCCATACTGATGACCCCATTAAAAGCATTGGGCCCATAAAAAGCAGAACTGGCACCTACGATCAAATCTACTTTCAAAACATCTAATTCTGAGCAACCTAAAAAATTTCCCAACGAAAAATTCAAGCCTGGAGCCTGATTATCAACTCCATCTATAATTTGCAGCGATCGGACCGGACTAGTACTATTAAATCCACGGGTATTGATCACTTTGAAACCCAAACTTGCCGAAGTTAAGTCGACATCCTTCAATGCAGCTAGTCCATCATAAAAATTTGCGGAAGGGGTTTCTTTTATAGAAATTAAGTCCATGGATTCCACTGTCAACGGCGACGATTTTTGTTTATCACTAATCCGTTGTCCGGTGACTTCTACTAAATCTATTTGAATGGGTTCTTCATCCATGAAGAAATCCATCAATTTATTAAACTCGGGGTAACTCACGACAATTGTCCTAAAACCACTATACTGAAGTTCCAATTGGATGGGTTGGCTAATATCTGTTCTCAATAAAAAAGAACCGTCCCAATCTGTAACTGTGCCTTGTAGGCTACCTTTTATAAGCACCTTAGCTCCAATCAATGCATCACCTGTTTTTGCATCCTTTAACACACCTTTTATACTATTTTGTGCCCATAATGTTCCATTACCACTGAAAATGAACAAGAAAAATATTAAATTTTTAACTAAAGTATATGAATACTTTTTCATTTTTTACAGTTAATAATTTGGGTTAATGCTTTAATAGGCCAATTTATAAAAGATATTTGACAAAAGTCACGATTTTTTATTGGGGCTTTACTCCAACACCCAGTAATTCACTTGAATTTTATTTCTCTTTTAACTTTATATAATGTCCTAGTTTATATAATTGTAAATGAAAAATATAAGGATGTTTACTTTTAAGGTTTTTTTCACTCATGATCTCAGATGCACGAATGACAAAATAAAAAACATCTTTTAATTTTATCATGGTTAGTTTTTGATAAAAATTCTGTACTCCTTGCTCCAAATGATATCCCTTGTTTTCTAATAGAATGAGATTTTGAATTGCCAACCGAGCTTTTGTTAAAAAATCGTCGCTCTTTTGTAAATCATCATGAAGCACTGGATTGTCGATATGGATAATAGTAATATTTTTTTGTTCCAATTGCAAAGCCCAAAGGCTGTCTTCATGCCCATATTGCGTTAAACTCTCATCGAAAAGGTTGGATTGTAATACAGCATATGGGACTAAAAAATTATTGGAATGAAAACTTTGGTATGGATGCTTCTTTCTAACCTCGACTTTCTTGGACTCCACTTTTCTTCCATAACGCCAGTGTAAGATTAATTCAGGATTATTAGGTGGAATCGTTTGATAAATTCTGCCGCCATATATGACAGTATTATCAGAAATATGATATTTATAATTTTCAATAAAATTATCAGAAATAATTTTTGAATCGCAATCTAAAAATAACAACCATTCAAATTTTGCAAAAGATAAAAACATATTTCGGATGGCTGACCTTCCGACATTTTTTTCCAATTCAATATACGAATTGGCAATTGCTTTTACTTCTCGATTCAATAGTTGAAATTCCGGTTTTGAAGCATCATCCAAAATTAATATTTCATAAGAAATGTTACTTTTTTCAAATTGACTTTGAAGAGATTTAACCAACGCAACCACATTGAAATTATATACAGGAATACAGACTGAAATCATGAGCTAAAGACTATTATAAAATAACGTTATTGGGTCTAAAAGTAAAGAATTTGACCCTGAGCCAACAAATAATATGCTTTCCTGTTTATTTGTTGGTAAATTGAACAAATTTATTCAGAAGTCGCCACCTAAATATGAAATTATCCGCACCGGAACCTATGCACCGTAAAATACAGGAAAAGGTATTAAATGGCGAGCGCATCACCGAAGAAGAAGCCATAAATCTTTATCATACTGCCAGTTTGTCGTTCGTGGGCATGTTGGCCAACAAGGTTAGAACTCAAAAGCATGGCTTAAAGACCTATTTTAATAAGAATTTTCATATAGAACCCACTAATATTTGTGTCTACACTTGTAGTTTTTGTTCTTACTCCAGGCTGATCAAAAAAAGGGACGAAGGATGGGAATATACGCATGATCAGATTATGGATATTATCCGATCGTATGACCAAAAACCCGTTACAGAAGTTCATATTGTAGGTGGTGTGCTACCTCAATATGATTTAAACTTTTATATCCAACTTTTTACTGCTATAAAAAAACACCGCCCGGAGCTCCACTTGAAAGCATTGACGCCTGTTGAATATCATTACATTTTTAAAAAGGCTAAAGTCAGCTATGAGGCTGGTATGCAAATGATTCTGGAGAGTGGCGTGGATTCTTTACCTGGAGGTGGGGCTGAAATTTTTGATGAGGGCATTCGCCATAAAATTGCCGGCGGAAAATGCAGCAGTGCAGAATGGCTTCGCATTCATGAAATTTGGCATTCATTGGGTAAGAAATCAAACGCAACTATGTTGTATGGACATATTGAAAGCTATGAACATCGGGTGGATCACATGAGTCGCTTGCGAAATTTACAAGATAAAACAAACGGGTTTCAAACGTTTATTCCGTTGAAATTTCGAAATAAGGACAACGAGATGTCTTATTTATCCGAAAGCACGCTTTTAGAAGATTTAAAAAATTATGCTGTATCCCGGATTTTTTTGGATAATGTGGATCATATCAAAGCCTATTGGCCTATGCTAGGAAGGCAAAACGCTCAGTTGGCTTTAGCTTTTGGAGTGGATGATATAGATGGAACGATAGATGATAGTACTAAGATTTATTCTATGGCAGGATCGGAAGAACAAAGCCCTTCCTTGAGTACGCAGGAAATAGTTGGCTTGATCAAACAAGTCCATAAAATCCCAATTGAGAGAGATTCGCTGTACCATGAACTTCAAGATTACTCCGATGTTGTATTTGAAGAGGAAAAATTGAATACCTACTTTCAATTACCCATAGCCACATGATTCAAAGAGAAAAAAAAATATTTATTCTCCGGCATGGCGAAACGGAACAGAACCGAATGGGAATTGTGCAAGGTAGCGGGGTGGATTCATCTTTAAATATTATGGGCGAAAAACAATCCCAGTTGTTTTTTGAAAAATATAAATCCGAACGATTTGATTTTATTATTTGCTCGAATTTGATGCGGAGTTATCAAACAATCAAACGATTTGAGTTACTTGGCATCCCTATTAGGAAAGATGAACGATTGAATGAGATTTGTTGGGGAGAGCATGAGGGCAAGACCGGTGAAGTAGAACTTATGATGAAGTACAACCGTATCATTCAATCATGGTGCGCTGGAAATTTTCAAGATAAGCCGGCAGGTGGCGAAAGTGCAGAAGAGCTAGGTCAGAGGTTAGACCATTTTCTTCGAGATATTCAGAATCTGGAATTCAACCAAATTTTAATTTGTACACATGGTAGGACGCTTCGAGCATTAATTACCAAAATAAAAAACATACCTCTTTCTGCTATGGAAGACATTAAGCACCAAAATACAGGATTGTATGTAGCTGCTTTAAAATCTGATAATTGGACTGTGAATGTGGAGAATGATACGACCCATTTAACGCACGAATTAAATGCTTCGGATATACGCGGTTGAATACCTCAACACGCTGCCCTTTATTAAAGGCCTGAAATTTCTTTCACAACAGGATGCGGTTGAAATTATCCAATCCACCCCTTCCAAATGCGCGGAAGCTTTAAGAGATCATAAGGCAGACATTGCATTAATTCCAGTTGGTTCCTTATCGGATTTTGAAAAAATTCATTTGATATCAGATTTTTGTATTGGCTGTGATGGAGCAGTAAAGAGCGTATGTCTATTTACAAATAAACATTGGGGTCAAATCAAGACCATTCAATTAGATCCAGCTTCGCGGACCTCAAATTTATTATTACAATTATTGGTAAAAGAATATTGGAAAAGGGATGATATATCCTATTGGGAAATTAACAATGTAGATGAGGAACCAGACGCCAAACTAATTATTGGAGATGATTCTTTTCAAGCACATGATACCTATTTATATAGTTACGACTTAGGTTATTTCTGGAAAAAATATACTGGTTTACCTTTTGTATTTGCTGTTTGGGCCAGCCGAACAGAGAATCATAAGAAATTAAATGAAGCCTTTAACGAAGCATTTGCAAAAGGAATTAGTGATACCATTACCAATGTTCCAAAGTATAAAGACTTAAATGAAGAAGAGGTAAGGACTTATTTTGATACGAATATTTCCTATCCGTTTGATAATTTAAAGAGGACAGCATTGAATTTATTTTTAAATAAAACCGGCATAAAGACCGATTGGTTGACATGACATCATATTAGTATAAGATATATATAATAATTAAAATTATATTTATACAATTGGTATAGTACTTTATATACATTTTCATAAATTTTATATGTTTTGCACATTGAAAATCAATAATGTATGTCCTAAAAATTCTTTTTGAAATAAATCAATTTTTCGTAGTTAAGTAGTAAAAAATTCTCCATTTTTGCAGTCCGGTTTTTGACTAGAGTTAGTCTCCCCGCCGATATTTAATCAACTTAATCAATCTGAGCGTGTACAGAGACCATATCTTGACCTGGAATAATATTCTTGAAAGTTTAAAACGCTCATTAGTATTTGAAGAATTTAAAAGATGGTTTGTTCCTATCAAGCCGTTGAAGTTAGAAGATTACGCCCTCACTATAGAAGTTCCCAATCAATTTGTTTACGAGCGACTAGAAGCAAACTATCTGGAACTTTTGAAGCGTTGTATAAGGAAAGAACTAGGCGATAAGGGAACCTTAGAGTATCAATTTGTCATGCAGGAATTCAAAAAACCAGGCGTTAACAAAATAAAATCTTATCCAGCATCACAGGATGTAGACCGACCTCAGGAGTCATCCAGTATTGAAAAAAACTACAACCCATTTGTTATACCGGGCATTCGAAAAACAAAAGTAGATCCCAATCTGTCAGCTCAATATACTTTTGATAATTTAGTGGAAGGAGATTGCAACCGCACCGCCCGTCAAGCAGGTTTGCATATTGCAAAAAATCCAGGTCATTTGTTTAATCCACTAGTTGTGTACAGTGAATCCGGATTAGGAAAAACCCATTTAGCCCAGGCTATAGGGAATGGTATTTTACAAAATCATCCGGACAAAAATGTGCTGTATTTGAGCAGTGATAAATTTGTAAACCAATATATCAATTCTGTTAAAAACAGTGCTACCAATGAATTTTTACTGTATTTCCAAAACCTGGATGCTTTCATCATAGACGATATTCAATTTTTTGCCGGTAAAGCAGGTACCCAAGAAATATTCTTTCATTTATTTAATCAGTTGCACCAACAAGGAAAACAAATTATATTGACTTCTGACTGCGCGCCTAAAGAAATGAAAAATATAGAAGACCGCTTGATCAGTAGATTTAAATGGGGATTGGTCACTGATTTGCATACACCCAATTTTGAAACCAGAATGGCTATTCTTATGACCAAGGCGGAAAAATTTGGAATCAGTCTATCGAACAAGGTCATGGAAACTATTTGTTTAAAAGTAAAGAACAATATCCGTGAATTGGAAGGTATTCTGGTTCGTCTCGTTGCTGAAAGTACTATTAACAAAAGAACCATAGATATTGATTTGGCGGATGAACTTATTCAAAGCATTAGCAATCAGTCCAATCAAGGGATAAGCCTGGAAGACATCACCAGTGTAGTTTGTGATTATTTAAAACTCGAGAAAGTTCAGGTCCTGGGTAAAAGCCGCAAAAGTCAGATAGCTCAAGCTCGCCAGCTATCCATGTTTTTTTCAAAAAAATACATCCAACAATTGACTTATCAATCCATCGGAGATTATTTCGGTGGCAAAGACCACACGACTGTAATGCATTCATGCAAAGTAGTTCAGGATCAGATGGATACAGACCCTGGATTCAAAGACAAAGCAGAACAGTTGGAAAAGAAATTGGTAAAAATCTTGAAGATTAAATAGAATGTTTATCTTTGCCGCTCATTTCGCGAAGGTGAGGTGGGTGAGTGGCTGAAACTAACGGTTTGCTAAACCGTCGTACTGCGAAAGTGGTACCGAGGGTTCGAATCCCTCCCTCACCGCGAATTCAGTCTATATGTATCTCAACCCATGTTTTCTCTTTGGCATTATCAGGTTTTGCCCAGAGATCTAGGGAATTTTAAAATCATTCGGGGCGTAGCGCAGTCCGGTTAGCGTATCCCGATTTATCGGGAGGGTCGAAATGTCGATAGCTTTAGTTCTTTTACAATTATTAAAAATACATTCGGGGCGTAGCGCAGTCCGGTTAGCGTACCTGCTTTGGGAGCAGGGGGTCGAGAGTTCGAATCCCTCCGCCCCGACTATTATAAGGAGTT
>JALYPU010000040.1 GCA_030856215.1 Bacteroidota bacterium | reverse complement strand
GGTCAGGGTTATACGACTTTACCAGTGAAAACGATGGGCAACTAAAACAAGCAGGATTGAATATGGACTTGATGTATGATCTACGCAAAGACATACTGCGCGCAGATACTATAAGATCTCTTTTGTTTTTAGCTTTAGCTGCTGGTGTTTTTTGGTTTTATATCCGACAAAAAGTTTCTAAAAATTTAATGCTCGGCATACTGGGTGTTTTAATTCTCTTTGATTTGTGGGGAGTCGGAAAGCGGTATTTAGGCCCGTCAGAATTTAAATCTAAAACGGCAAAGGCCAATATCTTCACACCTCGTCCAGTGGATCAAGAAATACTAAAAGACTCTGATCCAAACTACCGTGTTTTTGATTTAAGTATCAATACATTTAACTCGGCTATCACGTCCTATTTTCATAAAACCATTGGCGGGTATAGCCCAGCTAAATTAAGAAGGTATCAAGACCTCATAGACTTTCATATCGCCAAAAATAATATAGCGGTACTAAATATGTTGAACACCAAATATGTAATTACCCGGGAAGGACAAGCACAACAAAACCCTGGAGCCTTGGGACATGCCTGGTTTGTCAGCACGGTTAAAAAGGTCACTTCCCCTGATGCAGAAATACAGGCGCTCCAAAATTTTAACCCTCAGGAAGAAGCGGTGTTTTTAGAAAATGAATTTCCAAATTACGTAACGACGACCTCGTTTACTAAAAATGGAACCATCCAATTAACAGACTATAAACCCAATCACCTCCAATATCAAAGTTCCAGTAGTTCTGAACAACTGGCGGTGTTTTCTGAAATATGGTATGGTCCGGACAAAGGCTGGGATGCGTATATTGATGGAGCACTGGTGAAGCATATTCGGGTTAATTATGCACTGCGCGCGATAAAAATTCCTGCGGGCCAACATAAAATAGAATTTAAATTTCAACCTCACAAAGTGTATATGGCAAGATCTGTAACGTATTATAGTTCGTTAATCACTTTGCTGTTGCTTGTTGGAGGACTAATATGGTATTTTAGAAAAAAGAAAAACAGTGATTCTCCGATTATTCAAGATATCATTTAAAATACATTATTCATTTACCAGGAAAACTAAACTATTTTAAAACAAATACATGGCATACTATTCGCATCCAAGTGCCCTGATTGATGAAGGGTGCGTCATTGGAGAAGGGTGTAAAATTTGGCATTTTTCGCATATCATGAGTGGATGTAAAATTGGCACAAATTGTAATTTAGGACAAAACGTCGTGGTGTCACCTGGGGTAATTCTTGGAGACAATGTCCGTGTACAAAACAACGTGTCTATTTACGAAGGAGTTACCTGTGAGGATGATGTTTTCTTAGGTCCTTCTATGGTATTTACGAATGTTATCAATCCTCGAAGCGCTGTCAGCAGAAAACATGAATTTCAACAAACGATCGTTAGGAAAGGAGCTACCATAGGGGCTAATGCCACCATTATTTGTGGCAATGAAATTGGCACGTATGCATTTATTGGCGCTGGAACTGTCGTCACGAAAAAAGTAGCTCCCTATGCGCTGGTGGTTGGCAACCCCGGAAAACCCATTGGTTGGATGAGCGAAAGAGGCCACCGATTACATTTTAATGCAGACGGCCTGGCGAAATGTTCCGAATCAGGCGAACTTTATAGACTGGAAAATAAATCGATCATCAAAATTGAGTAATCATTCATGAAAAATTTTGCGTTAATAGGTGTAGGAGGATATATAGCACCCAGACATTTACGAGCCATCAAGGATACGGGTAATCGATTGATTGCTGCTTTGGATAAACACGATAGTGTAGGTGTATTAGACAGTTATTTTCCTGAGGCTGATTTTTTTACAGAATTTGAACGATTTGACCGACATATTGAAAAATTAAAAAGACAAGGAATCAAATTAGATTATTTAAGCGTATGCAGCCCAAACTACTTACATGATGCACATATTCGATTTGGCTTGCGCGTTGGTGCTCATGTCATCTGTGAAAAACCGGTTGTATTAAATCCCTGGAATATAGAGGCGTTGCAGGAAATTGAAAAAGAAACGGAACGATCCGTATACACCATTTTACAATTAAGGTTACATCCATCCATTATAGCTTTGAAGGATCGAGTAGCCCAACAGCATCCGGATCAGAAATGTAACGTAAACTTAAATTATATTACGTGCCGTGGTCATTGGTATCATAATAGTTGGAAAGGCGACATCCAAAAAAGTGGTGGGATAGCCACAAATATTGGGGTGCATTTTTTCGATATGCTCATTTGGATTTTTGGTCCGGTAATTCGTAGCGAAGTCATCGTTCATTCCGGCACTAAAGCCCAGGGAAAGCTGAACCTCCGTGGAGCCGATGTAACATGGAATTTAAGTATTGACATCAATGATATCCCTGCTGAAATTAAGGAACGAGGAATCCGAACTTTTAGACAACTAACCATTGATGATACAGCGTTTGAATTTAGTGAAGGATTTACTGAGCTGCATACCACCAGCTACCAAAACATTTTAAACGGAAATGGTTTTGGCCTTTCGGAGACGCTAGCCTCTATACAGTTAGTACATGATATTCGAAATGGAGCATAAAATTCAATTGAGCTATATTTCCGAATCCATTAAACTAACTATTGAAACGTCAGACCTTAATGATAAAAATAATAAACCACACAAATTGCGACGGAAACGTACTTTAAAATTATGGAAGAAGTTCAAGAAAAAATAAGTCATCATAATAAATCATTTTGGAACGAACTCTGTGGAACCAATTTTGCTAAAGAATTAGGCATTACAAAAATAGATGCGGAAAGTTTACAACAGTTCGATCAAGCTTTTTTTAAACTGTATCCGTATTTAAAACCCTATTTAGATAGTCTGGATCTTGAATCAAAAAAAGTCGTAGAAATTGGGTTAGGTTTTGGAACCGTTGCCCAATATCTTGTTGAAAAAAAGGCTTTTTATACAGGTGTCGACATTTCCCCAGGCCCTGTGGAGATGGCCAATTATCGAATTCATAACACCGGTTTAACCCACACATCAAAAGCCATAGTGGCTAGCGCTTTACAATTACCATTTAATACGGGCACCATGGATCAAATCGTTTCTATTGGCTGCTTACACCACACCGGGGATCTCAAATTAGCTATACAGGAATGTATCCGGGTTTTAAAACCAGGAGGTAAATTATTTATTATGATCTATAATAAATATTCCTTACGATCCCTAATGGCCCCGGTTTATTTTGGAGGAGCTCGCATAATTACTATTTTCAATCGGGGTTTAAAAGTACCCTCAGATTATAACGGTTTCGTTCGATGGCTGCGAGATCATAACACGGAAGGAGACGCTGCGCCATTTACTGAGTTCACCGCGTTATCCGACATACCAACGTTGTTTGAAGGAGCACACATCAATAGTCAACGCCTACATAATTTAGGTAAATTTCAAATTCCGTTTACTAAAATCAAATTGAGAAAATACTTTTTAGGTTGGCTGGATCGGTTGGTGGGATTAGATATTTATATCATAGCTACGAAAAACACGGAATGAAAAAATATGTTGCCATCATCGGCGCCAGGCCGCAATTTATAAAACACGCTCCTATACTATTTGCTCTAAAAAATCAATGTGAAATTGTGACCATACATACAGGTCAACATTATGATTATCGAATGAGCCAGGTATTCTTCGATCAGCTTTCCATGCCAAAACCAGCCTACAACTTAAACTCGGGGGGAGGTCTGCATGGTGAAATGACTGGGCGAATGCTTCAACTGATTGAACCTATTTTGATGGATGAAAAACCAGACGCCGTAATCGTCTATGGAGATACCAATTCAACGTTGGCTGGCGCACTAACCGCAGCAAAACTTTCGATACCCGTCTTTCATATAGAAGCTGGTCTGAGAAGTTATAATCGCGAGATGCCGGAAGAAATCAATCGCGTGATGACGGATCATCTCTCGTCTTTGCTGATCGCGCCTTCAGAACAGGCTATTCAAAATCTCCAAAAAGAAGGCATTCAAAAAAATGTATATAAAACCGGAGATGTTATGTGCGACATGATCCGAATAGGATTTGAACGGAATATCTTACAGAAAAAAAACGAACGATTTTATTACGCTACGTTGCATCGACCTTATAATACGGATAATGAAAACAGGTTAAAATACATACTGGAAATATTCAATACGTTACCTATGTTGGTTCGCTTTTTTATTCATCCAAGAACGAAATCTATAATTGATAAAAATTTTAACACTGCGGATTATTCAAATATTCATTTTGAAGAACCACTTTCGTATTTCGATAATATTAATGAATTGTACAATAGTTCTTGTGTATTAACCGACAGTGGAGGGGTGCAAAAAGAAGCCTACATTTTAAAGAAAAAATGTATTACCATCCGAAAGGAAACAGAATGGGTAGAAACACTTCGTGGAAATTGGAATAATTTAGTGTGGGAAAATTTAGATTTGATTCCAGCATTGATTCAAAAGGAAAGCACCGATCATCAGGATAATTTATATGGCGATGGACATGCTTCGGAAGAAATATTAAAATTATTTAATCAATACTTTAGAACCAATTAAAAACTCAATCTAAATCAACAAATAATTTTGATTAAACCGCATTCCAACTCCACAGACTAGTCAAAAACGCGTTTTCAAAATGTTAATTGCGATAATTTATCATCAAAAACCCCGACAACAACGGTTGGCAATCCAACAACATTTGTTGTCTTTTAAGGAGTTTTCATCGCATTCCGTTTGCTATTGGAATATTGCTTATGGCATTCCATCCTGGTTTGAGGAATGTAACTTTGATATAATGCTTTTTCATTTTACCTTTTTTTTACCAAATATAAATACCCCTTTTACGAATAAATTTAAGGAATGGTCAGTGTTAAAAAATGCTACTTCCTTTAAAGCAGCCATGGTTCAGGATGAATATGTAAATACTACCAGCATCTGTGATTTTTTTAAAGAATTCAACATTCAAAAAGTGTACACATGTCTTCCGGAAGAACTATGGGAACTTGTTTATCCCTATCAATCGTCCGGAGTCACTAGTTTCACACAAGTATTAACAGGGTATATTGATGAAAAAGCGTTGCCACTTTATAACAATAATTGGAAGCCTCATGCAGAGCGCAAGTTTGATATAATTTACCGAGCCCGAAAGATGCCTTTTTATTTAGGTTCCATTGGCGCCTATAAATCTATTCTTACCGAAAAATTCAAACAAATTCAAGAAAAATATTCGTTCCGAATGGATGTCTCCAATGATCCGAATGATTTTATATTTGGAAACAACTGGATAAAATATATATGCGATGCCAGAATCATGCCTGGTTGTGAAGGTGGTTCCAATATTTTTGATCCTATAGGAGACATTCGAACATGTATGGAAAAACAATTATTAGAAAAACCAGATACGAGTTACGAGGAATTTGAATCTCATTGTTTACCTGATAAAGCCAGAGAATTTAATTATACGGTAATTTCTCCCCGGCATTTTGAAGCGTGCATGGGTAAGACTTGCCAGGTATTAATTGAAGGCACCTACAATGGGATATTAAAACCAGATATCCATTATATTTCTATTCGTAAAGATTGGAGTAATTTTGAGGAGGTTTGTAAAAAAATATTGGATATACCTTATTGCGAGCAGATGGCTATTAGAGCGTACACGGATATTGTTGAATCGGATCAGTATACCTATCGCAGGTTTGTTTCAGAAATTTTTAAGGAGCTTTCTGATATGATTTCATTAAAAACTCAAACAACCGCGACCATCCAAGCTCAAAAAAGATTGGTATATTTTCAAAATAAACCATTTCTTTTTAATCCCAGGTTAGTTATAAAATCTTACAGCATAGAATATTTAAAAAGGATTGTTTGGTTCTTTAGATTAGATAAAATGAAATGGTTTCGTATGATAGAACAAAAAGTATTCGGCAGTATTTCAACTCGTTAAATAGTCATAAATCTCTCTTTACATGGGTGTGGTAATCAGACAGAGTTTTAAAACCAGTATAGTTAACTATATTGGAATATCTATTAGTATTCTGAGTACTATATATGTCTATCCAAGGGACCTGAGTTTCTATGGTATCTATAATTTTATTTTTGGACTATCTGTAACGTTAGGTCCGGTCATGAATTTAGGTATGACCTCTGCAATCATGCGGTTTATGCCAAAACTCCATGAAGATGCTGAACAAAAGAAAAAATTGTTGTCTTATATTATAGTCATCTCCCTTTTAGGTTTTTTGTTGTTTGCGGGTATTTTTTTTATACTAAAGGAACTATTTTTTTCTATAGGAATATATTCCGGAAAAACCTACAGTGCCTATCTTTACTTTTTGATTCCTTTAGTTTTGTGCAATAGCTTCATTTCGCTATTTACGAATTACTGCATCACGTTTGGAAGAAGTGCGCTACCAGCTCTAATAAATGCTTTATTAAAAATATACTTGCCCATCCTGTTTTTATTATACTTAAATAATCTTATTTCCAGCTATTATTTCTTTATCACCATTTGTCTGTTACAGCTGGGACAATTAGCGCTACTAGTTCTATATATAAAAAGTTTAAACCAATTTAAGGTTAGTTTTCATTGGGCTGACCTTAAAATAACTGACCATACCATCATAAAAAAATTCGCATTTTATTCATTATTATCCAGTGCGTTGTTGATCGTCATTACTCAATTAAGTGGTGTTTTAGTTGCCACGGTTCTAGGTCCTGAAGCTATGGGTAAATATTCCATTCTAACATTTATTGCCTCCAGCAGTTACATTCCTGCACTTTCTATATTTACTATTATAACGCCCATAATTGTTAAATCGTTAGCTGAAAACAATGTAGAAAAACTTAAAAGCGATTATATCAGTGGTAGTATTAATTCATTAATTATCACGTTGTTTTTAGCCATAATTTTATGGATTTCGTTTCCCTCCTTTCTGGTGATTATGCCTAATTCGGATAAATTACTGAATCTGCATTGGGTTTTTGCCATCTTGTTGCTTACAAAAATTATTGAGGTATTTTATTTTATGAATAATTATTTTATTTCCTATTCAGATTTTTACCGAATAGAATTAATATTTTTAAGTGCATTAGCTATTATTGGAATACTTTTAAATTATTTATTAATTCCACCTTTTGGGTTGATGGGAGCAGCTTTAGCCAGTTGCATTTCAATAAGTCTTTACAATTTGTTGAAATCTATCTTTGTATATAGAAAATTTAATCTCATTCCATATAATAACCAAATAGTAAAACTGATCATTTGGACGATGGTGCTTGTCATCATCAATGCATTTATACCCTATTTGGCAAATCCTTATCTGGATCTTTTTATTCGAAATATTATTATTTGTACAGTCTTTTTAGCCTTTATTATTAAATTCAAAATTTCCAGAGAGGTGAATCATCTCTTTTATTCTAATTGGCGAAAAATATTTAGAACCCAGCCTACAAAAGTGTAGATGGTAAATAATATCTTCAGATTTATTGAATTTTAACCATGTATTGTATAGGTTTCCATCTAATATTATGGATATTTGCGGGCAATATATAATTCTATCTTTTCTATATGTGTGGTATAACAGGATTCGTACATTTTAAGGCTGAAAAGAGCTTACAGCCAGTAATGTTGGATCGGCTCCAGCGAATGAACTCCAGGATAAAGCACCGGGGACCAGATGGAGAAGGTATCTGGATAGATGATTCGTCCGAAGTAGGTCTCGCTCATCAACGATTATCTATTATTGAAACATCCGATGCTGGAATCCAACCCATGTCCTTCTACGATCGGTATGTGATAACCTATAATGGAGAGATATATAACTATATAGAATTAAAAGCAGAATTATCTCATGAGTTTTCGTTTACCAATAAATCAGATACGGAAGTTATTCTAGCAGCTTATGCAAAGTGGGGGACGAAATGTCCTGACCGATTGAGGGGAATGTTTGCATTTGCAATCTGGGACAAAAAAGAAAAAGTTTTATTTGCTGCACGAGATCGATTTGGTATAAAACCATTCTATTATACTCAGTGTGATGACGTTTGGTATTTTGCTAGCGAATGCAAAGCGTTATTATTTTTGCAAAATAATAGAAGTATACATGTGGATGGTTTTAAAGATTACCTGGCATTTCAATTTTGTCTGGCCGGAAAAACATTATTTAATAATATTTATGAATTAAAACCAGGACATTTTATCGAAATAGCCCATCAAAAAATTACGATCACAAAGTATTGGGAAGTACATTACATTCCTGACTTCGATCATTCCAATAAATATTTTGAAGAAAAACTTAGCGCGCTGCTTTACGATTCAGTAAAAGTTCATTTACGAAGTGATGTTCCTATTGGAGCCTACGTCAGTGGAGGTTTGGATTCCAGTACGATAGCCAGTATCGCTAAAAGAAATCATTCAGAGGAATTTTTAGGATTCACTGGAAAATTTTCATTCAGCAAAGATTATGATGAAAGTTCGTATGCCCAACTATTAGCCAAGCAAGAAAACTTCACAGTTCATGAAGTGGATATCTGTGAAGATGATTTTATAAATTATATACCTAAAGTAATCTATCATTTGGATTACCCTGTAGCCGGACCAGGTTCATTTCCACAATTTGTGGTGTCTAAGTTGGCATCAAAATACCGAAAAGTTTTATTAGGCGGTCAAGGCGGTGACGAGATATTCGGTGGATATACCCGATACTTAATTGCTTATTTTGAACAATGTATCAAAGGAGCCATTGAAGGTAATTTACAAAATAAAAATTTTGTGGTTACCTATGAATCGATAATCCCTAATTTAGTGGCCTTGAAGAACTACAAACCAATGCTTACGGAATTCTGGAAAGATGGTCTCTTTGAGGAAATGGACAAACGTTATTTTAGATTAATTAATAGGGCTCCACACCTGGGGGATGCGGTTCATTGGGAAAGCCTGGGGGATTACTCTCCATTCGACACATTTAAACATATATTTCACGGGGACAATGTAAGTAAACAATCTTATTTTGATTTGATGACCCATTTTGATTTTAAGACCCTTTTACCAGCATTATTACAAGTGGAGGATCGCATGAGTATGGCCAACGGGCTAGAATCCAGGGTGCCGTTGTTGGACCACCATATTGTAGAATTCGCAGCTACCATACCCGCAAATATTAAATTTGAAAACGGCGATTTAAAGCACATATTTAAACGTGTTATTTCCAATATCATTCCCCCTGAAATTTTAAACCGAAAAGATAAAATGGGTTTTCCCACACCTATTGTAGAATGGTCCAAAAAAGGCAGGGTTAAAGAATTTATCCAGGATATTTTCCACTCAGCAAAAGCGCAGCAGCGCGAATATATTGATAACAAAAAAGTATTGGAAAAAATTAGTAATGAAACGAAGTTTGGAAGAAATTTGTGGGGGTTCTTATGCCTTGAACTGTGGCAACAAGAATTTTTTGATAATAGGACAGATGAACAAAATTAGATTCTAATAATTATCTAGAGTCATAACACAAGATTATATTATTTATTAAATTATGAAATTATGAAGGTATTAATTACAGGAGGTGCCGGGTTTGTAGGCTCTCATATATGCGATAAACTAATTGCAGACGGCCATCAGGTATTGGTTATTGACAATTATCAGACAGGGAGGCGAGATAACTTACGTCCAGATACTAATTTAACGGTGATAGAAGGAAGTATTTCAAATAAGGCATTAGTGGATAAACATTTTGATGAATTCTCACCGGATTATGTGATTCATGCCGCTGCAGCATACAAAGACCCAAACAATTGGATCGAAGATGTGGAAACTAACATTCTCGGGACAGTTCATGTGGTTGAGGCTGCAACGAGGAAAGACGTCAAACGATTCATTTATTTTCAGACATCTCTTTGTTATGGACTGAAACCTTTAGAGCAACCAATTACCTTAAAACACCCTTTATTTTCTGGCGATTATCCAGGTGGAAGTAGTTATGCTATCAGTAAAACAAGCGGAGAGCAATACATTGAGCTCAGTGGGATGGATTTTATTTCATTTAGATTAGCTAATGCTTATGGCCCGCGAAACATCAGTGGCCCGCTGCCAACTTTTTTTCAACGCTTGACAACCGGTAAAGCTTGTTTTGTTATGGATACGCGCAGAGACTTTATTTACATAGATGATTTAGTCGAAGTGGTCAATATGGCTTTGCATGGTAAAGGAACGCGCGGTTATTATCATATTGCTACTGGATCCGATTATTCTATTAAAGAATTATTTGATGCTACTATAAAATCCCTTGAGATTAAATTAGATAAAGAGGTAGAAGTTAGACCACGAGGTGAGGACGATGTTTTTACCATATTAATCGATCCTTCCAAAACGGAACATGATTTTAACTGGAAAGCAAAAACAAATTTGGAATTTGGCGTAAATAAAGCGGTTCAATATTATAAGGAATTTGGTATTGATCAAACGTTCACCCATTTAAAGAAAATGGATTAGTGCATGGAGGGATTTAAAAATAAAACCATCTTAATTACAGGAGGTGCCGGATTTGTTGGGAGTAATTTGGCTAAGCGGATATCAACTCTTCAAGCAACAGGTATTTACATAGTGGATAATCTTTTGTCTTCTGAAGTATCTAATATTGCGAATATTTCCGGAGTGGAATTTATAAAAGGATCCATAGCCGATGATGCCATATTGGAAAAGGTGATGACACTAGGAATTGACTATATTTTTCACTTGAGTACTTACCATGGAAATCAAAGTTCCATTCATAATCCATTGGCAGATCATGAAAATAATCTCTTAACAACCTTAAAACTTTTTGATAAATTCAAAAATAATCAGCAAATAGAACGGATAGTTTATTCCGCAGCGGGTTGTGCAGTGGCTGAAAAAACAACCACAGATGCTACGGCGACGAATGAGGATGCGGGAATTTCTTTGGATATGGACAGTCCCTATAGTATTTCAAAAATCGTAGGTGAGTTTTATTCAGTGTATTACCATAAGCAACATCAATTGCCTACTGTAAGAGCGCGATTTCAAAATGTATATGGTCCTGGTGAAATATTAGGAGCCGGCGAATGGCGAGGCACTCCAGCCACCGTATGGAGAAATGTCACACCGACATTTATTTACAAAGCCATAAAAGGAATGCCCTTGCAATTGGAAAATGCAGGAAGCGGTACTCGCGACTTTATTTTCGTAGAAGATATTGTCGAGGGATTGATGGCCTGTGCACTCAAAGGCAGACCAGGCGATGTATATAATTTAGCTAATGGTCATGAAGTTTCCATCAAAGAATTAGCGGAACTTATTATCCAGCTGACTAATAGTTCGTCAACATTAGAAGTATTACCGAAAAGATGGTGGGATCATTCCATCAAACGATTTGGAAGTACCGAAAAATCTAAAAATGAGTTAGGATTTGCAGCTACCACCCAAATCAAAGAAGGTCTGCAAAAAACTATTTCATGGACCGTGGAACATTTAGAAGAAATAGATCGCACTATTTTAAAACACTCAGATAGAATTATTATTTAGCGATTCAACCCTTTTTTAAATTAAGGTTCCAAATTTTCTAATTTGGATGACTAATAACATTGTTTACCGTTTCACAAACTTCACCGGATTAAAACCAGCTACCTGTAGAAAATATAAACCTGGAAGGAGTTGGGAAATTTTAATGTAATTAGTTCCAACTGTCTTTCCATGATGTTGAATTTTTCCACTCAGATCAACGATAGAAAAATCAAGGGGTACGTTTTTTTCATTAATACTAATTTGTAAGTAATCATCCGCAGGATTCTGCAAAATCTGTAACGTCATTTTAGTATTGTCTGAATTATTAACGCCCGTAGAAATTTTGCATTCAAATATATTATCCAAAACGGCCTCATATTTTGGCGCCGGAACCTGACTGAGATCCTGATCTACTGTCTCCAATAATCCCCAGCTTCCGTACCTTGAAGATCGGGGTGCAATTAATGAAAAGTTGCCAAACAAGGTTGGTTGATTGGAGGAATTTAATCCTCTTAAAATATCAAACCATTCCTGATATAAATTTTTCATATCAGGATGGCGCTGTACGTTCAACAAAGCTTTCTCATACGTTGGCAAATCTCCAAACGGATGAGGGGTGATGTGCTGTCCTCCTTCATAATACAGCATGGGAATTTTATATTTATCCGCAATGTTCGCTTTTTGTGAGAGCAAATAATCAACACTTTGCGGACGATCTCGGCGCACTAAACGAAAAATATCTTCCGCAGTAGCATTCAATCCCAATTTATCCAATTCCAAATCGCTTTCTTCAGACAATCCAAAATAGGCGGCTGGCGAAAAAGCATCAAAACTTCCTGGGCGCATATTAGATACCGTTCTATTCGCCACATCTTGCCAGGCTGCTTGTACGCCAACCACTCGGACGATGCGATGCATATCATTCTGGAATACATCTGAAAAAATATTCATCGTGTTTTGAATATAGGGTACAATACCTTCCGGCCAGGTTTTCTTTTGTCGGATACATCCAAACTCATTCAACCATTGCGCTTGTCCAAAAGTCCAATTCCAAACTTCATTGGAATATTCTACATAAATTTTCAAACGAGTATTTAAATTTTCTTTAAGCAACCAGGCTAGTTGCCTGATGTGATCATCACTGGCGTTGTAAGGAACACAAATCCAGATATTCTTTTTCGTGAGGTTACAAAGTTCAATCATCATTTCATAAGGCACTCCTTTGTTTCCTGACCACGTATAATTACCTTTAAATTGTCTTTCTGTCCACTCCATTTTTATACTGTCCCTATCCTCATCAAAACATAACCAGGCACCATCATGTCCGTGATTGTTACTGCGCATCCAATCCATCATCCTTAGTGTATTGAATGGAGTAATTACATCCAACCACAACGGATTAAATGGATTCTTTTCATAACTGATTTCTGAACCAGGCATTAAAAAACGAATATTTCGTATGGGGTTTCTTGCATTGGATTTAACAATACGCAATTCAATAATTCCCTCTTCGGTTTCCTTTGGTTTATTTACCTTAATAATATATCTGCCTTTTTCTTTCGATTTTATTTCAGCATGACCCCAGAAGTAAATTTCACCATCTCCTTCAAATAATAATGTATAGTCACCAGCTGGCCAGCCGTTGGTGTATCCCCAAACTGTTTTCACAATCTGCAACGTTTCTGCACCGGACACTTCACGCGGTATCTCTCCGGTAATGTAGCCGTTGGCATCTTTAGGAAAAGATTCTATAAAGCGCGAATCAAACCCATTCAATCCCCCACTGACCCAATAAGCATTGGATGTATACCAGGCGCGACATTGTTTCATTAAATCTACAAATGGTAATTCCGTACAGTAATCACATAGGCCTGACAAGTTGGTACCGATATCCAACTTACATGAATCAGGCAATGTGGTTTGTGTAAATGACACACTACTAATAATCAAAAAATTAAATACTAAAAAAAATTGTATATAATATTTATGCATAAATAAAGTAACTTACTTAGGTTAATAATGAGTTTAAAAATATGAATTTGAATATGGGAGATAGAAAATCTAGCTTAGATTTTTCTTAGAATATTAATGCAAGGTACAAAATATTTTGTTGGTAATTCTATAAGGCACATTTTTTTGAAAAAGTATTCAAAAAAATAAAAGGAGGAAAACTTTTAAAGTTATATTGTTAACTGACTAATATAATTTTCTTTGAATATTTAAATTCCTTATCAGGTGTATTATCCATGAAGTATTGCCTCGTCTCATTTTGATTAAATATATTTTTACTTCGACCAACATTTTATTACATGAAAAACCTACTATTAATAATTAGATTTCATAGATTTTTTGCTCGTGAATGAAATGAAATTTTCAATATTAGGTTGATGCATCCTATTCAGTAAAATACGCCATTTCAACGCTCTAAAATCCCCATTTCAAATTAACTATTTTAATATTTGTTTAACTAGCAATTAACTTTATAAAAACTTTTTGTTCAGAAGCTTTAGTACCTTTGACAGTAAATAACAAACCATAATTTATGAAAAAAGCAATTGGATTTACCTTTTTAATGTTTTTAGCATTCCGATCGATGGCACAAGTTGATGTCACCATCAATCCGATTGGATTGTTGTTCGGAAATATTTCTGCCGGAGCTGATATCGCTTTAGGCACTGAATGGAGTGTTGAACCAGGGATTCAACTAGATTTTAATAATTATAAAATCAACGATCTCGAATACAAAAATTCAGGGTTCGGAGTCACAGGAATTGGAAAATATTATTTCAATCCAGAAGACGGGGCAGACAAATGGAATATTGGAGTTTATACCCAATTTAATTCGGGTAAATGGACAGCAAATGATGGAACTACTGAGACAAAAGTAACCAATAACAGGTTTTCTGTAGGTTTCTATACAGGATATAAGTGGGTTTCCAGGAGAAATATCGTATTTGAATTAGGATTTGGAGTCGGCAGAGCTTTTGTGAATGATTATTCCCACGAAGACGACAATTATGATTTTAGTGATTTTCCTTTATTTAATATTGATTTTTTAGGAAAATTAGCCGTGGGTTATAGATTTGGATCCAAGAGTTAATTGAGTTATATATAATTCTCTTAAAAAAGCAGGTAACGCAGAATTTACCTGCTTTTTATTTTAATGGTATTTCGTTCGTCAGCCAATTTATAACACATTCATCTGGTTATTTTTTCGAATGCTGCTGCGTATTTTGAGAACCTATACTTTTATCGGAATGGAATCTTCGTAACTGGCCAATACGGCCGGTTCTCTTTTTTGGAGTTTATAATATCCATACGATGTTAAAACACAAACAACACCCACTGACCACCAAAGTATATGAAATCCATAAGCATCCGCTATAAATCCACCCAGTGCAGGCCCTACTATATGCGCACAAGCAAACGCTGTAGTGTACCATGCAGCATACTGCCCACGATTGGAATCATTGCTGCGATTCAACCACCAACTTAACATAAAGGGCATTGCTAAAATTTCACCGACGGTAATTATAATGGAAGCTATAATGGCCAACGTGAAAGCATGCATTTGAAATAAATTGAACATAATAAAAGACAGCCCCACCAGTAATGTGCCTTGAATCATGTAAACAAACTCTGACCGCCTATTTTGCAATTGACTCACAATCACCATTTCAAATAAAGCTATTAATAACCCATTTAATGCCATGGTTGTCCCAATTTGGGTTTCACTCAAATTTAAAACTGTTTTTAAATAAACAGGTAACGTGGTAAATACCTGAAAAAAACAAATGGCAAAAAATAATTTTAACCCTATAAAATACATAAATGTGCGATCCTTAAATACCGAACTTGCTTTTGTTTGTTTTTTAAAGGTAGGTTCTATTTTAGGTAATCGAATGTTTGGAAGATATAATAAAACAAAGATGCATGCCAATAAATTAGTTATCCCATCTACCCAAAATAATAACTGATAATTATGGGCAGCAATCCATCCACCTACACTGGCTCCTACTGCCCAGCCCAAATTGACTGAAAGTCTTACCAGCGAGGAGCTACGGGTCCGATTTTCAGCCGTACTGAACACACCAATCGCCGACATATTTGCAGGTCGAAAAGCCTCGTTAACTAAGGCTAATATGAAGGTAACTACACAAATCCAAACATACGTTTTTATAAAACCCAGCACTATGAAAACAAGGCCTCCACCTAATAATGTAAAAAGTGTTACATAGTAATAACCGAATTTATCTGTGAGTTTACCACCCAGAATAGCCCCGAGTATGGAACCCACTCCAAAAAACATCATAACGAGTCCGGCTTTACTGATACTTACCCCTAGATGTTGTGTCATATACATGGACATAAATGGGACTACCATGGTGCCACTGCGGTTGATCAGCTGCAATAAGGAAAGCAGCCAAATGGACGGCTGCAAGCCACTGAAAGATTCTTTATAAATTTGAATCGTTTTTCCAATCATACGAAAACAACTATAATATGGACACTATTTTTAACCTAATCCGTTGGGCATTTGTTTCGCGAAAACAAGAATAAATATATGGTTATAAAATTCTATTGCGTATGATGACGAAAATATATCTTATTTTGAAGTTCATTATAACCATTTTTTCATTTTCCATTTAGATAAATATGCCCGAATTAAATACCATAAACTTTGTAATTCAAGAATTAGAAAAAAACCTTTTTACATTCGATTCTCTACTCTCTAATTTAGATCAAGAACAAATTCATTTCAAACCAGAAGAATCCAGTTGGAGTTTATTGGAAATAGTTTGTCATCTTTTCGATGAGGAGCGAGAAGATTTCAGATATCGAATACATCATATTTTAAATACCCCTCAACTGTCAATGCCTCCCAATAATCCGCCGCAATGGCTGATAGATAGAAAATATGCCAACCAAAATTTTGCTGACCGGTTAGCCATCTTTAAAGAGGAACGCAAGATCTCCTTAAAATATCTAAAAGACTTAGCTAATGTAAACTGGCAACAAATTTACATTCATCCCTCATTAGGAGAACTCTCGGCACAATTTTTTCTGCATAACTGGTTGGCTCATGACTATCACCATATCCGGCAGATTAACAAAAACAACTATTATTATTTAAAATCAATGAGTAATGAAAAGTTGGATTATGCAGGAATTTGGTAGTTGGTGGTTGGTATTTGGTTTACAAATCAGTTTTTTATTTATATCTTGCAGAAAGAAATTATAGTATGATTAAATCTTTATGCACATTCTTTTGTATTTGTTTACTTCCATTCATCTTACATTCTCAAAATTGCGATTATACGCAACTCAAGTATGGCGTTAGAACGGTAAAAAATATATTTATTGGGATTGCACCGAATCATAAAGGAGCACCAGATTCCTTATTTGTAGATATTTATTATCCGGTAGGCTCACCAGAGGAAAAAAAGCCACTAGTCATTTGGATCTTTGGAGGAGGATTCTTCCAGGGCAATCGCCAAAGTATGGATGCTATTTGTACTCGCACCGCAAAACAAGGATTTGTGGCAGCTACTATTGACTACCGAATCGGATTTGAAGGAATTGATGTAAATTTTGCACCACCATTTGCTTTTGACAAAGCAGAAATTATTCGGGCTGGGTTTCGAGGAGTTCAAGATGCTAAATCCGCCATTCGTTTTTTAAAAGCCAGACACCGGGTAGATTCTATTGATCTTGATCGAATTTGGATTGGCGGCGTAAGTGCAGGATCAATAGTAGCTATGGGTAGTATATTTATAAACCAGGCTACTGAGAAACCTGCAGAGGCAGGATATTTATCACCTGCTAATTCCTCAGCCCGACCAGATCTTGGTTCCATAGATGGGGATCTTCATTTAAATGGCTATGATACAAAAGTCCAGGGCATTTTCAATATTTTTGGAGCCCTCTTAGATACAAATCTCATTACTTTAGATGATGAAGTTGCCTTGTTTTCCTATCATCAAAATTTAGATCCCGTCGTTCCGTGTGATGCCAAAACACCCTACTGGCCCTATCCTTTGGTGCCAGTTAACTATCCAATAGCTTATGGCTCGTGCATGATAAATCTCCGGCTTAAGAATCTTAATAATCCCGCCAACTTTTATAAAACATGGATATATAATGGAAATCAACATGCATTTCATAATGAAGCTTCCGTGCTTGATTATATGGTACAAAATGCCAATCCATTTTTATGTGGTACACTAAGTGAAACCAAAATGGCCACTTCACCGGAATTTAGCATTTACCCAAATCCTGTAGAAAATGTATTGTATATAAAATCTGAATTCAACTATAAAGGAATTGAAATAATCGATTTGAAAGGTAACGTGGTTTATAAAAATCAAGACGCTAACTTACCCTATATTAATGTCAGCCATTTTCAGCAAGGACTTTATTTTTTGCGATACTTCACCACATATGGGTATAAAAATATTCGTTTTGTGAAGGAGTAAAAAAGTTTGAGTAATTGCACTACAAATTTGAAATAAAAGAATATTTATAGTTATTTTGGATATGGTGATTAAAAGAATATTTTTTTAATAGATAAGTAGGTTCATTTTATATCTACCCTGAAATTCCCAACCAAGCTTCAGCGGATTTATAATTCAACCAATCTTTTGTATCTATATCCAATTTTATTTCTGAAATAATTTTTCCTGGAGATAATTCCCCTAATGGAAATGGATAATCAGATCCTAAGGCCACTTTTTCTTTACCGAATAATGATATCACTTTATGTAGCATGTCTGGATCATGTACCAAACTGTCTACCCAAAATTTACCTAAATAAGTATCCGGATGATGTACATTATCCACTGCTACCAAATCTGGTCTCACTTCATATCCGTGTTTGATTCTACCATAAGATCCGGGAAAAGCACCACCACCGTGAGCGAAGGCTACTCTCAGATCTGGAAATTGTTCGAACACTCCACCAAAAATCATACTGCAAATAGCTAGTGATGTTTCTGCCGGCATTCCAACCAACCATGGCAGCCAATACTTTTTCATTTTATCCTTTGCCATCATATCCCACGGATGGACAAAAAGAGCGATACCTAATTCTTCGGCAGCTTCATAAAAAGGAAATAATACTTTTTCATTGAGATTCCAATTATTGACATGGGATCCAATTTCAATACCAGCAAGCCCTAAATCGTTCACACAACGCTCCATTTCTCTGATAGCCAAATCCGGATCCTGAAGTGGTACGGTGCCCAGGCCAATAAAATGTTCCGGATTGGATTGTACAGTATGGGCTAAATGATCATTCAAAAAACGGGAAATATCATAAGCGTCCTTTGCGTCAGCCCAGTATGAAAAAAGCACCGGAACGGTACTCAAAACCTGTATGGAAATTCCATCTTTATCACAATCAGAAATCCGGGTCGCAGCATCCCAGCAATTGGATTCAATTTCACGGAAAAAATTTCCGTCAATCATCATTTTCGCTTTGCAATTTGAATGGTGTTCCAATTGAACAAAACCACCATACCCAAATTTATCCGCCCATTTTGGAAGATGCTCAGGAATTAAATGCGTGTGAATATCAATTTTTTTTTCTTGATTCATTTGTTGTAGCTATAATAAAATCCTAAAGTTTTTTGTACATCTTCTGGCAATATCGGAAGTTCTGATCTGGGGATCATCAAGGTAGAAATATGATGAAAATCCTTAAAAATCTGATGCTTCATTACCGTTTCCATTAAATAATCAAATCCGGATGATCCGCCGGTACCTGATTTTCTTCCTAACATTCGCATCACCATTTGTGCGTGTCGGTAGCGCCAGCCAGTCAGCAACTCATCCATTTCTGTTATAGCCGTTAGCAAACGAAACGGGAGTTGTAGGATGGGCTCATCGCGGTATAAATGAATCAATAAGGCTGCCATCGTAGCTTTAAAAGATAATCGTAATACTCCTTCCTGGAGTTTTTCATTATGCGTACTTGGATTGAGCACGGATTCAAAATATTCTCCCGAATCACCTAACATTTTTAAACGTGCGTTCTTTTCATCGTCAGATAAATAATCACTTTTCAAAATAGCTTCCCGCTCTTTTTGCAGCATTCTTTCTATGGAGATTTTATATTCTTGTATGAAGGAGAAATTTTTAAATTCAATGAACGGAGTGCGCTCCAGCCATTTTTCTATCAAGTCAAAAAGACTCTGTGAGCTCTCAAATTTTAATATATCTTCTCGTTCCTTATCTGCAAAATCTTTATAGTAAGAATGATTGGTATAACTGTGGCGTTGCGGTAATTTTAAACCTAACAAAACTTCCATTTTGCGAAATTGAAAACTTTGAAAACCTGATGCCGGAAAAAGATAATTTCTGAATTCCAAAAAATCTAGCGGCGTCATTGTTTCCAACACACGAATTTGTTGGGTGAGTAGTTTTAAAATTTCATTAATTCGTCCGATGCGTGACACGGCAATACCTATATTTTTTTCATCGACTCGTTCATTTTCAAATAGTCCCATCACGGATTGTAATTCATGCAAGACTTGTTTGAACCAAAGCTCATAGACTTGATGGATGATGATAAACAATGTTTCATCATGTGCGGAGGTTTCATAATCTCCACTTCGGGTATGTTGTGCATCCAGCAATTTTTCTAGTTGCAAATAGCTGGAATAATGAATAGCCGCGTACTTGTCAGTTTCTTTCATAGTGCTTTATAGGCTGTTACCTTTATTTCAATTAACAAATGGGGATGTGGCAGCTGATGGACAGCCACCGTCGTCCTAGTTGGGCCATCGTAATTAAAATATTCCCCATACACCTCATTGTATCCTTTAAAGTCGTTCATGTTTACAAGAAAGCTCGTAAGATCCACAATATCATGTAAATCTGCTCCGATGGATTGAAGAATATCGCGAATATTTTCGATGACTGCTTTTGTTTGCTTTTTAATATCCAAAACAATTGTGCCAAATTCATCTACCTCTACTCCATCGAAAGTATTATCAATGCGCCGGGAACTGGTTCCTGACACAAAAATAAAATCACCTACTCTTTTCACATGGGGAAATTTTCCCCTTGGAACCGCTTTTGTAATTATGACCGTAGATTCAATTTTCTTTTCTTGCATTCGTGGCACCACTTTGCCCAAAGTTAAACAAATAATCGAGGCACAAAGCACGTAAAATAAACACTGCATTTCAAGCCTTTTGCCTAATTTTAGCTCGGCAAAAGTGATTCAATCATGATCAGTTCTAAAGAAATCCACCAGCATTTCAATCAGTTTAGAGAAGGTGTTATTGGATTTGACCATTCATTCATAGGGCCTTTTGGTGAAAAGAAAATTATCTATGCCGATTGGGTAGCTAGTGGTCGATTATATCGACCCATCGAACTAAAAATGCTGAATGATATTGGACCTTTTGTTGCCAATACACATACAGAGAGCACATTTACGGGCAAATTCATGACTGACGCGTATCACCAGGCCCGCGCTAATATTAAAAAGTATGTGGGTGCCAATTCCGAAGATGTCATCATTCCTTGTGGCTCAGGCATGACAGGTGCCCTGGCAAAATTACAACGAATCCTCGGCTTCAAATTACCGGAGCAATTAATACCTCATCTCTCCATACCACCAGAATTAAGGCCTGTAGTTTTTATAACTCACATGGAGCATCACTCCAACCAAACTAGTTGGATGGAAACTTTATGCGAAGTGGTTATCATCCCTCCCGACGAAAGCGGGCTTCCGGATCTGGTAGCCTTTGAGGAACTTATTGTGAAATATCGTCATAAAGAAATTAAAATTGCTTCGATAACTGCCTGCTCAAATGTAACAGGTGTAATATGTCCCTACAGAAAACTGGCTTCCATAATTCATAGATATGGAGGATTGTGTTTTGTAGATTTTGCTTGCTCTGCTCCATATGTAAAAATAGATATGCATCCAGAAGAAAGCGGAGAACATTTAGACGCCATTTTTTTTTCACCGCATAAATTTTTAGGTGGACCAGGAACTCCCGGCATTTTAATTTTTACTAAAAATCTCTATCATAATAAAATACCAGATATCCCTGGAGGTGGCACAGTAAAGTGGACGAATCCATGGGGAAATCACGCCTATATTGATTCAATTGAAGACAGAGAAGATGGAGGCACACCGGCATTCCTCCAAACAATTAAAGCTAGCCTGGCTATGGATCTAAAAGAAGAATTGGATCCAACAAAAATGCATATTCGGGAACGTGAAATATTTAATCGTCTGTTCAGTGAATTTGGTGGCAATAAAAAAATGATCATCCTTGCAGAAAATATTCAAAATCGCATTGCAGCATTTTCATTCTTTATTGAAGGGTTACATTATAATCTGGGTGTAAGTTTGTTGAATGATCTATTTGGAATTCAAACGCGTGGTGGATGCAGCTGCGCAGGTACTTATGGACATTATTTATTTCATATCGAAAAAGAAATTTCTGAATCCATTTGTTATTTGATTGACCATGGAGACCATTCACAAAAACCTGGTTGGATTCGTCTATCCGTTCACCCGATTATGGATGAAGTAGACGTAGATAATATCGTCGAAGGGATTCATTATGTGTTAAAAAATCATCAAAAGTATTCCAGAGATTATATGTATAATCCTATTGAAAATAATTTTACTCATCGAGCCCAGGATAAATATAAAATCACAGAACCGGTTCATTTGGCGTTATAAGCGCATACCAAAATTTTATTAATATCCTCGTCATACTTAAGACGATTCATTTGATTAATAATCCATGGTGTTCGGAAATTCACCCACGCAGAGACGGGTTTGACCCTATACCGTTTAGGGTTTGGTAGGGAAGCAGCAATCATTGCAGACTCATTCATCGTAAGAAATTTTGCAGGTTTTCTGAAAAAACGTTGTGAAGCTGCTTCAATTCCGAATACACCCTCCCCCATTTCTGCAATATTCAGATATATTTCTACAATTCTTCGTTTACTCCACAGTATTTCAATAAGTCCTGTAAAATAGACTTCGAGGCCTTTTCGAATCCAACTTCTACCTTGCCAAAGAAATACATTTTTTGCTACTTGTTGCGAGATGGTGGAAGCGCCGCGTTTCCTTTTTTTCTTCTTGTTGTGCTCTTTGGCTTTCTCTATACTTTCAAAATCCAACCCAAAATGATCGGCAAACAATTGGTCTTCTGAAGCAATTACAGCTAACACAGCATGAGAAGAAATATTTTTTAAAGAAACATAATCACGATACAATCCATGGCCGGTTAATTGGCTATTCAATTGTGTTAGGGTGATGGGTGGAAAAAATATCAGTAAAGAAATTACATAGACAAAATGCAATAGAATAACGAAGCTTATCCAAAATAAAAATTTCTGCCAGATTTTTAATCCCAGGTATATTGTGTAAAGCGCAGCAATCGCCTCTTTCATCAGACTCTAAATTAATAATTTTTTAAAGAATCCCTAAATTTTTTTACTTTTGAACTACTTAAATAAATCCTTTGGATCGAATATAATGTATTATATCAAATTTGTTTTTTTATTTCTCATATGTTGCTTGTTTATTTTACCATTTTTAAGCGTGGAGGATCCGATTAGGTCAATAGCACTCAGATATTTTTATAAAGAAACGGAAGGTGAAATTTATCAGCATTTTTGTGATCCCGATAGGCTATATTTTTTTCAATATACTAATAATAACAAACCTGTTCAGCATCGCTATAAAGGTTATATTGAGAAATTAGATGAATCCATACCTGAAAATGAACGTTGTAAAGGGTTACTGTCGAATCCTGTAAAAATTCAAATTAAATATTTTCCGTTTATTAAAAAATGGAGCGAACCGGTTGATGCAACAAGTTCTGGATTGGCTTTATTCCTAATGATAAACTTGGTTAAAATCCTATCGGTATTTCTATTAATTTGGACCTTCCTTAGAAAATAAATGTTTCATCATCTTGGCCGTTCAAAAATTATCTAACTAATTTCTTGTAATAACTAAATACAATTAAAACCAACGTCGCTACTATAGACAAGTATGCTATAAGATCACCCGTATAAGAATATACTGTTCGGTAATTATTTACAGCTATGGGTGAATAAAACGATGCTTGCTCGTTATACTTAGTGGCTTGATGAATCATGCCTTTTTGATCGATGACACATGAAATTCCAGTATTGGCCGAACGCGCGATAGGTTTTCGGAATTCAATGGCACGCAATGCACCAAATAATAAATGTTGTATATGTCCTGGAGTGTTGTCCCACCATCCATCATTTGTCATGATAAAAATAGCTTGTGCGCCATTTTCTATAAAGCCTTTTATAAAATTTCCATAAATACTTTCGTAACAAATTACTGGAGCCACGCGATATTTACCATTAAAAAAAACCTTTCGCTCACTTTGTGTTCCCAATCCTTCTACTGATCCACCCAAATCGTGCACAATAGGTTTTAAAAAAAATAATATTTTTTTAAATGGAAAAATTTCAGCACCTGGTACTAATTTAGATTTGAGATAAATTGAAATACTATCCTTATCATTCAAAATTTGCAATGCACTATTTTGAATTTCATAAAACCTTGGATTTATTTTATCATTCGTGCTTCGTGCAGCGGGTCCAGGAATTTCATCTCTTTTATAAAATTTAACAGTGCTAACACCTGCAATCAAATCACCACGATTAAATGTGGTCAATAAATCCCGCATGTGTTTAATCCTCCAGTCTGTGGCATATTCATCCGTCCGAATATATCCAAAACTAGTCTCCGGCCAAATTACAAATTCAACTGAAGGCGTCATCGCCGCTCGTGTCAATTTCTCAAAACGCACCATTTGGATTTCCTCAGAATCCATAAATTTTTCATAATGTGGTTCATAATTAGGTTGCACAATTCCAACATCGATTCTTTGACCTTTCTCTTTATAGGTAGTAAATCGAACATAGGAAGCCAACATGGGAATAACTACTATCGAGATAATAACTAAAAATAATCTAGATTTAAAATGGTCCATTTTAAAATTAGGCAAAGAATACTTAAGCCTTGAATAGTCAATCTTCAACAACCATTTATATATCAACACATTTAAAACCAAAATCCATAAACTCCCGCCAAATACACCCGTGAGTTCATACCATTGGATTAATTTGGGAAAAGAAGCCCAGCTATTTCCTAAGGTTAACCATGGCCAGGAAATTTCCCAATTCATGTGAATCCATTCAAAACACATCCAAAAAACGATGAGCGATAGTACTGAATATTGAGGGAACCGTCTTCCAATCCGTATCATACCCAACCAAGGAACGAGCATAAAAAGGCTATTCAGTCCGAATGCAAATAAAGCAGGAGCCAACGCGGTGTTGGCCACCCAAAACGTGGTCAATATGTTCCAAACCATGAAAGCATGGTAAGTATATAGGCTGTGCCAAAGGAACTTTCGCCTGATGCCGCTTTTCTCAATAGCATCCTTAATGAACAGTAATGGAACAAAGGCAATAAATATCAACGGCGTCCATGAAACGACCGGAAAGGCTACATAAAATAATAAACCCGAGACTGTAGATAGGAATGCGGCTTTTCGTTGTAGTCCGCTTTTCCAAAATCCTGGTATTAGACAAACAATGGCAGCCCACGAAAACCCAAAAAGTCCTAAAGGTAAATAGCCCCACAATTTTAATTGGCTCATTTTCAAGCCTATATAAATTGCTCCCCATATAAACAAACCAGCCAACAACAGCTTTACATACCTCATTGTAACATCAATTGATAATTGCCGCTAAAGTCCATTAAATTTACCATATCTCAAAATTTGTAAAAAAGGGTGGACTTTTTAGATTTATCATTATCTTTGCATCCCTATTATAAGTTTTATGAAAAAAGAAATTCATCCTGGAAATTATCGTTTTGTGGTTTTTAAGGATTTTTCATGTAATGAAGCCTTTCTAACTCGTTCATGCTCAGCTACGAAGGAAACTGTGGTTTGGGAAGATGGCAAAGAATATCCTTTAATAAGGTTGGAGATTTCCAGTAAATCCCATCCATTCTTTACGGGTAAAATGAAATTTGTGGATACTGCAGGACGTATTGACAAATTCAATAAAAAATTTCAAAAATTCTCTAAAAGTTAATAATGAGCCACGTAAAACGTGGCTTTTTAATTTATGGCCCAGAGGAACCTCATATTATTAGATCCAGCATCCTCCATCAATTTATGGCCGTTGAGCCGGACCAGACCTTTGGCCGATTTGCGATGTGGTATCCTTTCAATTAGAGAAAAATGGGAATACTATCTTGACGCCCAAGCTAGTAATTATTGTAATTCCACCCTTTCCCAAGTTTTTCCAGTTCAAGTAGAAGAAGAAAATTGGATTATTCTGGGTAGTCTGATTCCTGAAATCGAAATCATAAAACGTATCCATTCACTTAAATTAGGCCAATGTATTGAGAGTCCGGAGGGGCAATTTATAGCAGCCCACCTCAACAAAAATGAATGCCTGGATTTCATGAATGGAACGAAAAATCAATCCGATACAGCTTCCATTAGCTTGTTTAGGCTTTTAGAATTTCCGTGGCAACTATTCCAATGGAATGCGGAAGAACTCGAGAAGGATTTCGAACTATTAACCAAAAATCGTGCATCACAAAATCCAGATTCGTCAAATACACTATTAGGGGGAAGAATTTTTATCGAAGAAGGGGCTCAAGTAATTTGCTCGACGTTAAATGCTAACCAGGGACCTATTTATATCGGGAAAAATGCAGAAGTAATGGAAGGCTGTATGATTCGCGGTGGTTTCGCTTTAGGTGAAGATGCCCAACTAAAAATGGGTGCAAAGATATATGGGGCCACAAGTATTGGGCCTGGGTGCCGTGTAGGCGGAGAGGTTTCTAATTCCATAATACAGGCCCATAGCAATAAAGCACACGATGGCTTTTTAGGCAATAGCCTTAT
The DNA here is from genome assembly GCA_030856215.1 of Bacteroidota bacterium. Lineage (GTDB taxonomy): Bacteria > Bacteroidota > Bacteroidia > Chitinophagales > Saprospiraceae > Vicinibacter. The sequence continues at coordinate 49,540 of JALYPU010000040.1, read as the reverse complement.
TGGTGAATGGTGTAATATCGGGGCAGATTCCAATAGCAGTAATCTGAAAAATAATTATGACGAAGTGAAAGTTTGGAATTACCAGCAACAACGATTCATACGAACTGGCAGCCAGTTTTGTGGGCTCATCATGGGCGATCATGCTAAATGTGGCATTAATACCATGTTCAATACTGGAACCCTCGTAGGGGTTGGAGCGAACGTTTTTGGTGATGGATTTCCTAGACAATTTATCCCTGACTTTGCCTGGGGAGGTGCATCTGGTTATAATACCTTCCAATTAGATAAATTTTTTATTACCGCAGAGATTGTTATGAATCGAAGAAATAAAATATTATCAGAGAACCAAAAACAGCTTCTGGAGCGCATATTCCAAGAGAGTGCCGTGTATAGAAATTGGGAGAGTTCATAGATATGCCAGTTCCCTCCATTTGGAAATATTTTCTTAGTTTTTTGTACGACGTACTTTTGGAAAAAAGTAGCAGCGAATATAATCCTGTGCTTGAAGTGTTTTTATCACGAGGAAGAATTAAGTTGGTGAGCAAAGGGGCTATCTATTCATACGGCGATTTATATGATAATTTTAAACAGGTATTTGAATATATTGACATAGAAAATCGCACCCCACATCATATTTTAGTGTTGGGATTAGGAACCGGAAGCATTCTGTATATGCTGGAAAAACATTTTAGCATTCAAGCTGAATTTACAGCCGTTGAGATAGACCCTGAAATCATTCGCCTATTTAATTTTTATACGCGTACGAAATTACAATCAAAAATTACACTGGTACAAATGGACGGATGGAAATTTATAGAAGAGAATCAAGCCCACTATGATCTCATTTGTATGGATATTTTTGATGACCAGGAAATTCCAGATGTCTTTCTTAAAAAAGAATATTTAATGATGATCCGTAGTGCTCTTCAAAAAAATGGGTTATTGATTTTTAATCACCTGGCAGAAAGCAAATCAGAAATAAATTCAAAACACATATTCTACGAAACTATTTTTAAAAAAACATTTATTGAATCCGATGTTTTAAAATTAAAAAACAATTGGATGATGATTGGCTATAATCCTGAAATAAATTAATAGCTATTCCCTTTCAGAAATAAAAAATTTAATCATACCCTAAAATTTTCAACATATCTTTTGAGGTTTGTTCTTCGCTGTACACCCAATCCACCAAATTTCCATTTTCATCTCGATCCACAATGATATGTTTCGGAGAAGGAATGAGACAATGTTTTATTCCACCATATCCACTCAGCGCGTCCTGATAGGCTCCCGTATGAAAGAAACCTAAAAACAAGGGCTCCTTATCGTTTCTGTCGTAAGTTGGTAAAAACAATTGTTGGTTTTGGGCTTCAGTGTTATAATAATCTGAGTTATCACAACTCAAGCCGCCGATATTTAAACGCCGATATTCATTATGCCATTTGTTGATCGGCAAAAGAATAAATCGCTCTGCAATTCCCCAACTATCCGGCAAGGTATTCATGAGACTATTGTCTACCATATACCAGATTTCAGAATCATTTTGTTGTTTTTGCTCCAGCACAGAAAAAACCGTAGCACCGCTTTCACCTACTGTATATTTGCCAAACTCTGTAAAAATATCAGGATCATCAATATTATCTTCTTCACATGCTTCCTTGATCATTTTTACGATCTGATGAATCATATATTTGTAATCAAACTCAAAGCCAAGGCCGTTTCGAATGGGAAGACCACCTCCAATATTGATAGCGGATAAACTTGGAAATTGTTTTTTAAGTTCAATGTATGTCTTAATGCCTTTTTTTAATTCGCCCCAATAATATACTGTGTCTTTTATACCAGTATCCACAAAAAAATGGAGCATATAAAGCGAGAATTTTTTATTTTTTGAAAATTTTTCTTTACAAAATTGAACCACTTCTGAAGATCGAATACCTAATCTTGACGTATAGAATTCAAATGTGGGTTCTTCTTCAGTGGCGACGCGAACACCCATCTTACATTTTTTATGTATTAATTCTTCATAAGCTTCAAATTCATATTTATTGTCGCAGACAGGAATTACATTTTTGAAACCCGAATTAACCAAACTGGCAATATTGTGCAAGTATTGTTTTGTTTTAAATCCATTGTTGACGATAATATGATCTTTTTCAATCTGACCGTTCTTATATAAATTCAGAATTAAGTCAATATCAAAAGCCGATGAGGTCTCAATGTGAACATGGTTCTGAAGAACTTCTTTCAGCACGTAATTAAAATGACAGCATTTGGTGCAATAGCAGTAATAATACTTACCAGTATAACCTAGAGATTTAATGGATTTATTAAAGAAATTTTTGGCTTTTTTAATCTGGTCCGCAATTTTGGGAAGGTAGGTCATTTTAAAAGGTGTGCCGTATTTCTCGATAAGAACCATGAGCGGGATACCATGAAACACTAATTCATCTTTTTCCAGGTCAAAACCTTCCTGTGGGAAATAATAGGTCTGGTCGATGAGGTCAAAGTAGCGGTTTACCATTTTATGTAATGAAGGATTTTTTTAAAAATTGGCCTAAAATTAAACTAAAATTGGTACATGAAGCTATTATTCCTACTGGGGTAGACCTAACTCTCAACAGGTTTCATAAACTATCTAAAATTATTAGTTCTTAGATTCATTTTATTTTAAATGAAATTATAAATTAAACTCCGATAAATATCTGCAAACTCTTCATTTTGGATTCTTTTGTGAATAATGATGTTATATTCTTTTGAATGGAAGCAGTTAAATTAATCTTAAAAGACATTCTTTCGCTGCGGTGTTCGTAGATGGTCTTTTGGTATAAAATCTTCCTGTGAAAGGGCTGTTGTGGAATAAAGCCTATAAGCTATAGGGCATTATGCAGCTGTCAATTATTATTATTTTCATACTTTCTATGTCGTTTTGGCAGAAATAATGTAAAAACACTGTCTTGGCACATCAGTTGACGATAAACTGGTTCAGGCATTTTTTTCGTTTACCATATATGGGAACTGACATTATGCCCAATGAACCAATCAAAAGTCTATGAATTTCAACGAAAGATATATGAATCCGGAGATACCCGATGATGCAGAAATGTTACCGTTTGTGGCTGTAGCAGAGGACGAGGAGCCTGCCAAGGAAGATCAATATGGAGACGTTTTACCGGTAATGCCTTTAAAAAATACCGTATTATTTCCAGGGGTAATACTTCCTATCACGGTTGGCCGCGACAAATCCATGAAAGCTGTAACCAAAGCACATGACAATGGTCGGTATATTATTGTATTGACCCAAAGGGATAGCCGTACGGAAGATCCTATGTTTGCTGATCTCTACCAGACAGGAACCGTGGCTCGTATCGTAAAACTCCTTAAAATGCCGGATGGAAGTCAAACGGTGATATTACAAGGAAGAAAGAGATGCCTTATTGCAGAAGGTTTAAAAGAAGAGCCTTACCTGGAAGCTCGTATTTCCAGAAGGGAATATGTGCCTTCCGATCAGAAACTCGAGTACGAAGCCATGATTAAATCCATTCAGGAACAATCCAGGCGAATCGTAGAACTCTCACCTCAAATTCCTAATGAAGCGCAATTATTATTAAGAAATATAAACAACGATCGCTTTTTGTTGAATTTTATTTCTTCCAATATAAGTATACCTATTGAGCAAAAACAAGCCTTATTGGAAATGGACCATCTTGGTAAAAAGGCTGAGAGTCTTATGGTACATTTGAATAGCGAATTACAATTATTGGAAGTCAAAGACCAGATTGAATCCAAAGTGCGAGTAGATCTCGAAAAACAGCAACGGGATTATTTCTTAAATCAACAACTGAAAACCATCCAGGAAGAATTGGGCCAGGACCCGCAGGAGCAGGATATTGAAGAGTTACTTAAAAAGGCGGCTAAGAAAAAATGGACTAAACCAGTAGAGGAACATTTTAGTAAAGAGCTCCATAAACTTCAGCGCATGAATCCACAAGTGGGTGAATACTCTGTTCAGCTGAATTACTTGGAATTAATGGTGGACCTTCCCTGGAATGAATTTACCAAAGATCAATTTGATCTAAATAAAACTAAAAAAATACTTGACAAAGACCACCATGGTCTTGAAAAAGTGAAAGACCGTATTATTGAGCATTTAGCCGTTTTAAAATTAAAAGGAGACATGAAAGCTCCGATTTTATGCCTGGTTGGACCTCCAGGTGTAGGAAAAACTTCTTTAGGAAAGTCGATTTCTAAAGCCATAAACCGAAAATTTATTAGGATGTCCTTGGGAGGACTTCACGATGAGTCAGAAATTCGTGGTCATCGCAAAACATATATTGGTGCAATGCCTGGACGAATCATGCAATCAATTCGAAAAGCAAAATCATCCAACCCCGTTTTTATCCTCGATGAAATAGATAAAATTGGTAAAGATTTTCGCGGAGATCCTTCATCTGCCCTACTCGAAGTTTTAGACCCTGAACAAAATTCGACATTTCATGATAATTATCTTGAAATGGAATTTGATCTGTCAAAGGTTCTATTTATTGCTACTGCAAATTCGCTGAGCAGTATTCAGCCTGCTTTGTTGGATCGGATGGAAATCATAGAACTTCAAGGCTATTCCACAGAAGAAAAAATTGAAATTGCAAACCGGCATTTAATACCACAACAACTAGCTGAGCATGGCCTAAAAGCAAAACAGGTTAAAATTGGGCCAGAGGTTATTGAACGAGTTATTCAGGAGTATACTCGTGAATCTGGAGTTCGTGCACTGAATAGACAAATTGCCTCTTTGATGAGACGGTCTGCGCGAAAAGTAGCGATGGAAAAAGCACAGACGGTGACCATTCATGTTAGTGATCTCAGGGATATATTGGGGGTTATCCGCTTTAATAACGACCAATACCAGGAAAACCTTCCTGCCGGTGTAGCTATTGGATTGGCATGGACCCGAGTGGGAGGGGACATTCTCTATATTGAAACAAGTACATCCAGAGGAAAAGGAAAATTACAATTAACTGGAAACTTGGGAGATGTCATGAAAGAATCTGCAAGTACTGCCTTGAGCTTTATAAAATCTCATGCTGAGGAACTTGAAATTGATCCTGAATATTTTGAGGTCAATGATGTACACGTCCATGTACCTGAAGGAGCGATTCCGAAGGATGGCCCTTCTGCAGGAATTACCATGTTAAGTGCCATCGCATCGGCCATACGCAAAAAGCCTTTGAAGCCATTTCTTGCAATGACCGGTGAAATTACTCTACGAGGGAAAGTGTTGCCTGTAGGTGGTATAAAAGAAAAAGTTTTGGCAGCCAAACGCGCAGGAATTAAAACCATCATGTTATCTGAAGAGAACAGAGAACATGTCGCTGAAATTCCAGCAGCTCATCTAAAAGGCATCGAATTTAATTATGTAAAAACTATGCAAGAGGTCTTGCAATTTGCTTTAGGAATTTCCAATTTTTAGAAAACTTTTAGAGCATTATAACCGATAAGCCAACTTCAAGGTGTATTGATTCTTAATGATATTTAATTTGGCGGGTCCACTGATCGCTTCAAATTTTGCTATGGCCTCTGTTTTAGTGTTAGATGTGATAAATTGTCGGTAATCTAACAATATGGACCATTTTTTACTAACATTATACTTTAACCCTGCATTGAATTCAATTTTTATTTTATCATTTTTCCAAGAGTAATAGTTTTGATCGGTAATTTTCAAAACATAAGATGGTGAGTTTTCTTTAAACAAGTTTTGATTCATTTGGAATAAACCTCCGGCACCTAACTGAACTGACAATTTTGGAAAAATTTCATAATTCACCGACATCGAAAGATTAAGTGCCGTTAGGAGTTTTGTTTTATTCCTAAAAGTGATCTCTCCTTGATTAGAAGTATATGAACCGCCTGCATTGACCACATTTAGTTTCGTATCCGCAGCTCTTAGTGAATCTAAAACCTCATACGAGCTGATAATATTAGCGTTTGGAGTGACGAAATAATTACCTGAACTAAATTCTAGTGAAGGGTTTATAGAAACATTCCATTTACTTGACCATTGATAGGCTAATGACCAACCTATTCCACTTGAAAATTGGTTGATGGCTGGAGTATAAGCACCGATCAGACCCAAGCTATTGGAGAATTTATTTACTGACTGATTTGGAACCGCTTTTTTGTATAAATCCGGAACTTCAATAAGTATGTTTTGGGGGTTTTGAGTGAAAAGTTCCCATGGAAGTGGCGCTGCGGACAACGAGGCCAACATCTGTAAATCATCTGAAATAGGTCTACTATTTTCAGTTAATAAAACTACAGATTTATTTTCATTTCTGCTTTTTTCAAAATATAAATCATCAGTTTGATGAATTTTGTCCGAACGATAAATGTCCTGTTTGGTAGAACTTGTCTTTGCTTGATCTTTACCAAAGGGAATATGCTTTTGATAATATTTCTTAAACGAAGTTCTATTGTTTCCTTTGGTGGTTAATTCATCCAACTTCTTACCTTCGGTTTGATAATTGTCTGGAAGAATTGATGCTTTTTCATTTTCATTTTCATTTAATAATGTTTCATGATTAGATTTTTCGGCAACTGCTTGATCGGTGCTTTTTGGAATAATTGAATCTGTTTTCCTGTAAGAATTCTGGAAACTATGGAGCCAGAAACCAAGTCCCAGGCTTATCAATACGACCAATGGAATCCACCACCAAAAAATCAATCTCCTTTTCCGTTTGAAGGGCATTTCTTTGTCCAGAAGTTTGGACATATGGTTCCAAGCTCTATTTTCTAATGGTCCGTTATCTAACATAGTCTTTGTCAATTAGAATTTTTAGTTTTTCCCTTGCGGATGATATATGCCATTTAGAAGTACCCACACTTATATTCAATAATGTTGAAATTTCCTGATGTGAATATCCATCTTTGGCAAATAACATAAATACCTTTGCGGTAGCAGGTGGAAGTTTATCGATAAGCATGATTAAATCCTCCTCAAATAATTCTTCCATCGGCGCACCAACGATGCGTTCGTCTTCAATGCTCAACGCAATGGTCTTTTTATATTTCTGATCCAAAGCCAATTCGGTCATCATGTAGTGATAAATAACTTTTCGTATCCATCCTTCCAAGGAACCTTCGAATCGAAATGCCGATAATTTTTGAAATACTCTTAGAAAACCCATGTTGAGAATTTCCAGCGAGCGATCTTCATTTTGTATATAATAAGAACACATACGATGCATAGAATGAAAATACTGTCGATAAAGACGCTCCTGGCCCATACGATCATTGCGTATGCACGCCTCCACCATTTCTTTCTCTGCAACCGACTTTTCTTCTGGCATGAGTTAAAATCAGATTTGTATTCCAAATTTTAAAGTTAATCTTTTATAATAATGTACATACGAATTTTGTAACTCCCCCTCCCATAAAGGCTGATAATCAATATGTTCTTTTTGAAATTTAAATCCTATTTCAAAACAGGGATTAAAATGTTTTTTACTTCCTAATCTGATGCCGAGAGAAGGCTGCCACATCCATCCACCTGAGGTATTTCGAATACCTTCATTTTTATTTTTAATGGCGAATGTGTATCCTGTACCTACTGCGTAATAGTAAGCATTTTGTTTACCAAAAAAATATCCACGCACTTCTGTAAATAAGGGTATTAAATTCTGACTAAATTCTCTTCCGAAATTTTCCCAACCAATACCAAGACCCAATCCTATGTACCGATTGAACATCCATCCTGTGCTGCTATGAATTCCTGCTCCAATGACAAAATCGTTGGCCTCATATCCTCTTCCTGAAAAGCTCATAATGGACGTCACATTATACAAACCATGTTCTTTGAATTCATAACTAAAAACGTCAGATTTTCGCAAACCCTTATGGACAATTTTCTTAATTACATTACTTGGAATATTCATCGTGATACCTTCACGCAACGTCAACTGATATTCTTGAGTTTCTGAATGTAAGCCTGATAAATTTCCAATGAGGACGCTCCCATCTTTTAAGTGAACTTCCGTGAGCCAGGAACTGTTAATCTGCGCATTAATTTCAAGTCTAAAAAGGAACATCACTAGTAAACTGGCAATGAATAGAATTCTAAATCTCTTTTTCATAGACATACTGTTATATTTTATTTACCGGTGACAGAAAGAAGGCTCAGTAACTCAGGTTTATTTTTTAAAGTAACATCATATTGATATAAACCTTTGCTTCCAACCAGAATTAGATGACTTTCAGACAGTAAGATAACATCATACGTGTCTACAATGGGGACATGCGATTGTAGTTGAATATTTTTCCAATCACTCACGTTATAAATTTTCAATCCATCGTCACATAAATACAATGTATTATTGTACACGCTCAAGCCTAGTGGATAACTCATCGGATATGTTTTTAATAATATTGGGCTGTAAATATTTTTTACATCAATGATATCCAATTGGTTGGTAAATCCGCCACAAGAGGTTCCGCCGTGAAGGGTAACATAAGCTACATCACCTTCGACCACCACCGGATCACATGAGCTCCAATGTTGCAACTGACTAGCAAAAACTGGCATCCCTGGATTCGTCAATGTATAAATAAACATACCTGAGGTTGACCCAATAAATAGGTTACCTCCATATGGATAAATAGTTTCAATATTCCAGCCGATGACTGACTTATTAGATAATTTGGGACATGTCGCGGAAATATTAAAAGAGAATAAATTTGTTTGATCCACTGTGTACAGATAATCATCAACAATTGTAAACCGAGCTAGAGAACCACCTATTCCAGTAAGTCCGGTAAAACTTCGATTATTTTGATTTTTAGTGTCTGTGGATGAAAAAATGACGTCCCCCTCAAAAAAGATATCTCTATTAAAATTGGCTTCTGTACAGCTCAAAATCTGAGTCTGTTCCGTTTTGGCATAATCCACCAACAAGCCCCGCACTGGATCGGTCATAATTGGCTCAAATACATTCTCTACCCTACACGATAATTTGGGTAATGTAGGATTTGTTATGTCGATAGCCAGCATATCCATATAATTGTCCGCATATAAAATGCCATCGCGTACGGCCATATCTACATTTCCCGGGATTGCGATAAAACTAATGGCTATAGGGGATTTTGGTAGGGTGTTATCAATGATGTGTATCCCTTTTTTGGGTTCATTAATAAATAGATACTGCTTGAAGTTGTAAATTTTCCCTGTCTCCTCAATGGATTTCGCCCCACTGATCTTAAAGCCATCAATGATTTGCTGCTTGCTTACATAGATGGGATCATATCGATAAAACGTTCTTTTTAATTCGCATTCATCTTTTAAGCAAGATGAAAGAACTAGCGATATAAATAGAAAGGAGACGAGGCAGATGCTGATTTTTTTCATATTATTTATTTTAAACGAGTTAGATTTTGGTTATATAGACACTATAATAAGTCATTAAGGTTGGGTCAAAACCATTATTTTCGTAGAAATATGCGCTAATTGCCTTAGAATGCCTCCTAAATGTCTATTTTGTGGCCCGATGCTAATAATCGGTTTAGGCATTGTAATCAGCTCATTTTCAAACATTAATTTACAGAGTATCAATTTTTTGTGTACAAATAGACTATGATTAAACGTCTCGTCAAAATGAATTTTCGGTTGGAATCTATTCCTGATTTTATCGCTATTTTTGAATTAACGGCTCCGCAAATCCGTGCATTCGAAGGATGCCATGGCGTTGAGTTGCTCCAGGATATCCACCGATCAAATATTATTAGTACCTTAAGTCTTTGGGAAAGTGAAGACACTTTAAACCATTACAGAAATTCTGAAATGTTTCACTTAACCTGGAAACAGACTAAGAGCTTATTTTCCGAAAAAGCAGAGGCAACCAGCTATAACATTATTTCATAATTTTTTCTATAGTAAATAATTAAATCAATTCACCCGTTATTTTCTATCAATCCATTTTACTAAATGAGTTTAACTAAAAAAAATAGCAGCATGATATTTTTGCTGCATGCCTGGGAAAGGTTTAATGAGTTTTTAAATCAAAAAGAGTATTCTTCTATTTTTTTAATTATGGATGAGAATACACAACGTGAATGTCTTCCCTATTTTAATCAAATGTCGAATCACAACATTTCAAATACATTAATTATTCCTTCGGGAGAACAACATAAAAACTTAGAAACTTGTCAATTAATATGGAATTATCTGATCGATGAAGGTATAGATAGGAAAAGTTTAATTATAGGTTTAGGGGGTGGCGTTTTGTGCGATATAGTTGGCTTTTGTGCTTCGACAGTTTTAAGAGGTGTTGATGCCATATACGTACCTACCAGTTTGATGGCTCAGGCTGATGCAGCGGTAGGAGGTAAAACAGGGATTAACCTGGAGTTTTTCAAAAATCAAATCGGAAGCTTTTATTCGCCAGAAGCTGTACTAGTAGATATTCATTTTCTTTCAACCTTACCAGAAAGGCATATTAAAAATGGATTTGTAGAAATTATTAAACATGCCATGATCCAGGAACCAAATTATTTAGATGATGTCCTGGATCTTGAATGGCCCGTTTCTAAAGAAAATCTGGAAGTGTATATTAAAAAATCCATTCGTACCAAATCCGATATAGTAGAAAAAGATTTTTATGAACAACATCAACGAAAGATGTTAAATTTTGGCCATACCATTGGTCATGCCTTGGAATCTTATTTCCTTAGTCAAAATAAAGACGCATTACATGGCGAGTGTATTGCTATGGGGATGATTGCCGAATCGTATATTTCTTCAGAGTTATATAATTGGAAACCGCATACACTAAAAAGACTCACCGAAAAGTTAAAAGAGCTTATGACGCCATTTCGTTTTTCAGAAGCTGAAGTTCCTCAAATATTGGAATTGATGTGGAAGGATAAAAAGAAACAGTCCGCGCAAATGCGTTTTAGCCTTTTGTCCCAGCCAGGAAAGGGCGTTTGGGATATTGCCGTTTCAAAACCAATGATCGAAAAATCTTTGGAATACTGTCAACTTTAATGGAACTTTGTCCAATAAATATTCATTAGGCTGATGTGGGAAAAATTCAAAGGACGTTGGAAGCAATTCAGGAAAGAATTCCGCCTGACTGATATTTATTCTGGCAGCCGGACTACCGACAAAAGTTGGTATAAATCTGGTGTAAATTTTATTTGGAAAAGCTTGCTGATTTGCTTTGGATTAGTCTACCTTCTTTTATTGCTGGTTTCTTTTGATAATTTACCCAGTTTCGAAGAACTTGAAAACCCGAATTACAATCAGGCAAGTCTTGTCTTTACGGACAATATGGAAGTTCTTGGAAAATATTACAATGAAAATCGGGAGTTTATTCACTACGACAGCTTAAATCCATTTTTGATAAAAGCCTTACTCTCTACAGAAGATACAAGGTATTACCAACATTCTGGTATTGATTTTAAAGCAATGTTTCGGGTATTTTTCAGAACTATTTTATTACAACAGAAAGAATCCGGAGGAGGTAGCACGGTCACTCAACAATTAGCCAAGCTTTTATTTGACCGACCCAATTTAAGAGGGAAGGGCAAATTTACCCGAGCCTATATGATGGTAAGAATAAAACTAAAAGAATGGTTGACTGCCGTCAAACTAGAACGTAGCTATACTAAAGAAGAAATTGTTGCTTTGTACTTAAATAAATTTGATTTTATTTATGAAGCGCACGGAATTCAAACGGCGTCGCAAACCTATTTTGGAAAAGACCAAAAACAATTGCGCATAGATGAGGCGGCCGTGCTAATTGGTATGCTTAAAAACCCAACCCTATATAATCCACGTAAGTTTCCTGACATTGCAAAAGAGCGCAGAAATACGGTTTTAGCATTGATGTTGAGTGATAATCTAATCACCAAAAAAGATTTTGAGACCATCAAAGTTCGTCCATTGGATGCCAGTTTGTTTAAAAGAGAGAATCATGCAGAAGGAAGTGCACAATATTTTCGAGCAGAATTATCCAAATGGTTAAAAACACTTTTTGACGAAGAACAGTTTCGAAAAGCAGATGGCTCAAAATATAATATTTATGAGGATGGATTAAAGATTCACACCACTATTAATCCTATTTATCAAAAACATGCAGAAGAAGCAGCCGCAGAACACATGAAAAAAGTTCAAAAAGCCTATTTCAATGTATGGGCTAAAAGTGATCCATGGATTTATGATGCGGATGATGCGGTAAAAAAAATTCGAAAGGATATGTTGAATAACATAATCCGAGAAACCGATCGATTTTCAGTTATCTGGAATAAACATTATAGTCGCATAATTGGTAAATTGGAATCGGAAATCGGTGATGTGGATGTTAATGATCGAACAATTCAGCGACTGATCAATGAAGTAAAAGTACCGGGAACCCTAAAATCTGATCTTAAGAAGAAACTGATCAACCAAACTCAATATGATTTTTCGCTTCGTATATTAAAGTCAAAGCATTGGCCTGAAATAAAAAAAGTGTGGAGTTCATTTGAAAAAGAAATGCGCGAACAGATGACTAAACCGGTGAAAATGCTGGTCTATGATTATGAACATCAATCTCAGAAAGAGGTGACCATGTCTCCCATTGATTCGATTAAATATTTAAGAAAACATATGCAGATTGGATCTTTAGCGGTAGATCCACATACGGGAGAAGTTAAAGCCTGGATTGGTGGTACAAATTTTAAAACATTTAAATTTGATCACGTTAATTCAAGAAGGCAGGTTGGGTCGACATTTAAGCCATTTGTTTATGCAACAGCCATTGCATTGCAAGGAATTTCTCCTTGTAATAGATTTCAGGATATTCAATATACGATTCCTGCCAATGATCCAAATTTTGGCTTACCAGAGGCCTGGTCTCCGGGAAATGCCTTAGGTACATTTAGTGGAGGAAGTTATAATCTATATCAAGCCTTGGCCAACTCAATTAATTCTATCACCGTAAAACTCGTCATATTGTTAGGCAGCGTCGATCCCATTCGCGGCCTTTTACATAATATGGGTATTGACAGTACTTTAAGAAGAAGGGATGGAGGATTCTTAATTCCAAAATTCCCTTCAGTAGTCCTTGGATCTGCTGATCTATCTGTGATGGAAATGACCGGAGCCTACACCACTTTTGCCAATAATGGCGTATACACCAAGCCTTATTTTGTGAGTCATATAGAGGATAAAAATGGTCGCATCATTTATCGAAATACACCTGTGAACAATGTGGCACTTTCTCCCAATTATAATTATGTAATGGTTGATTTACTTCGAAGATCAGGGGGAGTCTACGGTGTCAAGGTGGCTGCTGGTGGAAAAACCGGGACAACCAATGATTTTGTAGATGGATGGTTTATGGGTATCACACCAAATCTTGTAGTAGGAACCTGGGTTGGTGGTGAAGATCCCTGGATACGATTTTTGAGTCTGGCAATGGGACAAGGAAGTGTTATGGCAAAGCCATATTTTCAGAATTTTATTGACAAATTGGAAAAAGATCCTCTAGCTGGATTTAGCTCTGAGGCAGTTTTTCCAAGGCCTTCGGGAGATATTGGAGTGGAATTGAATTGTGAAGCATTCAAAGAATTTATGAACACAAATAGTATGGAGAACAATATGCTCCCAAAATCATCTGATGAAGATGAAATATTTGAAGACGAAGAGCCGGAGAAAAAAGATGACTAAAAGAAATTATCAATTCACCTGGCATATTAATATTAATCATTTAATCAACTAACCCATTTTTCTATGTATTCATTTACCTTAAATTTACATCATTATATTTCATTTGCCGCGTTGCTTACATTGTTGACTGCCACCATTAATGGACTTAGTGGATGGTCCGGTAATAGACCATTTAAGGGAATTCATCAACGCATAAATCTTATAGCATTAATTGTTTGTCATATTATGTTGCTGTTGGGAATAATTTTATTAATCATCTCTCCATTAGCTATTTCTGCTTTTGGTGATATGGGATCTGCCATGAAAAATGGTGCTTTGAGAAAAGCCGTAATCGAGCATCCTTTTACAAATATTATTGCAGTTGTTTTAGTAACGGTTGCCTATTCTAAAATAAAACGAATCCCCGCCGATGTTTCAAAATTTAGAATAACCGCTATTTATTTTGGCATTGCACTAATCCTAATATTAAGTAGGCTTCCCTTTGAAAAGATGTTTTAATTTTTTTTACTAGATTAGTTCAAAATAAAAGCCTTATTTCTTTCCTTCCAGCATGGGAACAAATCGGAAAAAACCGTGTGTTTCTTTTTTTATTTTTCCATCTAGACCTTTAAAAAGGCGAATCATTTGTTGGGTATCTTTTTTTCCTATCGGGATTACTAAGATACCGCCTGGGACCAATTGATCAATCAGTGTCTCTGGAATTTCTGGGGCTCCGGCCGTAATTAATATTTTATCAAATGGAGCAAACCGAGAAAGACCTAAGTATCCATCACCATGAAAAGTACGTATCGCCTGATAGCCTATCGTAGGTAATAATTGATTTGTTTTTTGAAAGAGAGCTTGATGGCGCTCAATTGAATAAACTTTAGCGCCTAATTCAGACAAAACACATGCTTGATAACCAGATCCTAGGCCGATTTCGAGAATTTTATCTTTTGGCTTTATATTTAATAGGGAAGTTTGAAACGCTACGGTATAAGGCTGAGAAATCGTTTGGTTGCAATCTATAGGAAACGCGTTGTCCTTATAGGCCCATTCTTCAAAGGCGGTGTCTAAAAATAAATGCCGCGGAACTCTTCGAATTGCTTCAAGTACCTTATCATCATTGATACCTTTCTGGGCCAATTCCTGAACGAGCTGGTTTCGTAAGCCTTTATGTCGGTATGAATCTTCCACGTTATTAAACCCAGCAAATATAGTTAATATTAATATTTTTTATATATGTCTTTTGAATCTTTGATGGTTCGTATCTTATACATTTCGATAGACTTAATAAAATCAATCATTATCATTAAGTTTGCGCCTAATGTTACATATAGATCCTAATAATCAGATCCGATTTGGTACAGACGGATGGAGAGCCATAATAGCCAAAGATTTTACGTTAGAAAATTTGAGAAGAGTATCGGCTGGTACGGCATTATTTATGCAAAAAAGTGGATTTCACAAAGTAGTTATAGGGCATGATTGTCGCTTTGGCGGCCGAATGTTTTTAGAAGAAGCCGCAAGGGTGTTCAGTCATTATTCTATCGAGGTATTAATTGCAGATGGCTTTGTTAGCACCCCAATGGTTTCGCTGGGTGCAGTAACTCATAAAGCAGATGTTGGCATCGTTATTACAGCTAGCCACAACCCTGCGTCCTACAATGGATTTAAATTGAAATCATCATTTGGTGGTCCGTGTTTACCGGATGCTATTAGCGAAGTGGAATCATTAATTCCAGATGTGTTTGCTGAGAAATTGAACGATTTTTCGGTATTACTTAAAAATAATAGTATCAAAATCGTCGATTTGCAGGCTGAATACATATCACAAGTAGAGAAAGCATTTGATTTAAACGCCATCCGAAAAAATGTTCACTTGGTATATGACGCTATGTATGGTTCTGGTCAATTAGCCATGAAAGAAATCATCCCAGGTTTACATGCATTTCATTGCGAATGGAATCCAGGTTTTCAAAATACTGCGCCAGAACCCATTTTGAAAAATCTTACCGAAATATTGGCATTTATAAAATCGCAACCTGGTAAATATATTGGCGTGGCAAATGACGGTGACGCTGATCGATTAGCCATGATAGATGAACTTGGAAATATTGTAGACTCTCAAAATTTATTATTACTGCTTGTCTACTATTTAGCTGGGGTAAAGTCTAAAAAGGGAAAGATTGTAGTGAGCAACACTGTAACAAATAAAATAAAAAAAATCGCTGCGCTTTATGGATTGGAGGTGATAGCAACAAAAGTTGGATTTAAGTATATCGCCGATTACATGATTCGTGATTCAGTTTTGATTGGCGGTGAGGAATCAGGTGGTATCGCCGTACAAGGACATATTCCGGAACGTGATGGAATTTGGATTGCATTAACCATTCTTGAATTTATGGCGAGTACTGGAAAAACTCTTCATAACTTAGTAAAGGAAGTCCATGAAATAGTGGGATCATTTTATTACGACCGTTTGGACCTTCCTCTTACAGTTGAGACTATGCAAACAGTTAAGACTCGTTTGGCAAATGATACCTTCTCAACTTTTGGAAGATTTAAAGTAATTCAATACGACCAACTTGATGGCGACAAGTTTTTCTTTGAAGATGATGATTGGCTTATGTTTCGAGCTTCAGGTACGGAACCGGTCTTAAGAATATACGCACAAGCAAATAATCAAGAAAAGGTAGATGAATTGTTTAAAGCGGCGAGAGCCGTTTTTAATATTTAATCATCGCATAATGGGGAATTCCATCTTCTAAATATTCATTACCTTTTTTAACAAATCCGAAATATTCATAAAACTTTATCAGATAAGATTGGGCTGATATTTTAATCGGTATATTTGAAAATAAAATGTCACACTGCTTTAAACTTTCTTCCATTATTTTTTTCCCTATTCCATATTTACGATAGCTAGGTTTTGTTACGACCCTTCCTATGGAACAATATTCAGGATAGGAAACTCCTTTGGGAAGTAACCTTGTATACCCGATCAACTTATCTTCATTCGAATAAGCACTCAAGTGGAATGATAGAAGGTCCTTGTCATCAAGATCTTGATAAATGCAATGTTGCTCTATAATAAAAACATCTATTCTTAATTGGATTAAAGCATACAATTCTTTATTACTTAATGAATCAAACGATGTTACTAGAATTTTAATTTGATCAATATCCATTCAGTAGGTAAATTAATTATTTGTTTCTGATGATTTTAACTGGTAGCGGCCCATAATACCAATAGCTAATCCATGTCCGTCATGGAGGATTCGCAACATAGAGCATTCCATTTTTTTATTGAAATAAATTTCATTTTTAGGCACATTAAAAATATTTCTTAGTTGACCTTCATCGTGTCCATCATTATTATCTCTTCTGCTGGATTCCAAATTGTTTTTAATTTTAAAGGTTGACAACTCACTTGACCATGGATTTATATTGAAATTGGCGGCAATAATTTGATGGGGATTCAATTTGGTTAAGGAATTCGAAAGCACGTCAATGAATGCCAATAGTTTTTGATAATCATGCATAGTTATGGCAGGAATTAAGTTTAACGCTCCAATCAAAAATCGATCCTTACCTTCTGTTATCATTTCTGCGATTAATACAGGAATGCCCTTAGCGTCAATTATTTTTTTATTTTCTAAAGGAAAACGTGACAGAATACACTTCCCATAAGGGTCAATTCGTAATTGTTCCACTTGATATGGGTAGTTTTTATTTAAGGCTTGTACAAGATTCAACCACTCTGGTGTAAATTCCTCTATAATAACTAAATCAGCATGACTTTTCTCGATAAGGGATATGATTTCATCGTGCGTGTCATTGCTTAGGCTGGGATTTACAAATAAGACACTTACTGCATGTAAGCTATTAAAGTGAGCAAGATTTAAATTGGAGTTATAAGATTTAAGCAGAAATAAACTGAGTACACCACAGCAAATAAAGCAGACATACAACAATCGATCTAATCCTAAGATAAGGAAAAGCAAGCCCAATAATAAACAAAAAAACATCCAATGAATCGTATAGCCTGAAAGCTGCTTTACCAATAAAATTTCAGGTGGATAAAGAAATAAAAGACTTAGTAAGATGATAAGCCCTGATATCGTCCATTGAAATAGTTGGTTTTGTCTTATTAATCCGATTTTATTCACCAACTCAAAAATAAGGCGGATTTATATATAAAAAAAATATATAGGAATAAAGAGTTTTTATTTATGAATGGTAAAATAATCTTTTTGCATTTTCTTCACTCCAGATTCATGCACAAGCATTAGATGGATGATATAATTGCCATTGACGGCTAAGCTGCCATTATCTTTATAGGTATCCCAGATTAATAAGTCAGTTGTGCCT
Organism: Bacteroidota bacterium; assembly: GCA_030856215.1. Lineage (GTDB taxonomy): Bacteria > Bacteroidota > Bacteroidia > Chitinophagales > Saprospiraceae > Vicinibacter. The sequence continues at coordinate 31,488 of JALYPU010000040.1, read as the reverse complement.
AATAATTGTTGGGTGAGATCTTTTATTTTTCTTGCTGATAAATCAAAAATTTGGCAATGTATCTTATATCCAGGTTTATCTGTTTTAATGGTTATTGCTAAAAAATCCTTATCTCCATCCTGATTAGGACTCACTATCCTTGACGACAACGTATAAAATTTATCCTGGCTTAAAGAATCTACCACAAGATTTTGACTATTTTTTCTTCCAGGTGTTGCATATCCGACAGTTGAAGATGCGGAGTGCCAGTTGCCTTGAGATGAAGATAGTCCGTTTGTTTGAATTCGTTCCAAAGAAATACCTTCAGATTCGGATAAAAAAGGGCTATGCCATGACTTGGAAAAAGTGAATGAATCAAGGATTTGAATTTTATTCAGTTTTAAATTTCCTAAATATAAACTTCCACCGGCATCGTCAAGTGATGGTATAACATTTTTTAATAGTCGATTTGAATCAGATACAAAATAGCGCCCTAGTATATCAGTTGGGTTAGTTGTAAATGCGGTATATGTATGGGGAGCAAGCAGTTTATCAATCTTAACCGGAATCCAAATACTATCCCACGAGGGATTTGAAAAATAAAGTCCTTGAGTAGAAAGCAATTTCTCGCTGCGGTTATAAATTTCAATAAAATCAACACCACCGGATTCCGGATTAAAAAGTACTTCGTTCCAAACCAATTCTCCATAACTAGCCACGTCAGGTAATGAAAAAGCACCTTTACTATTGGGAATTAAATTTCCCACACAATCCTGGATAGTATTTATCGATAGCTCATAGATGATGCCTACGTTTATTTTATGATTTAGAAGTAAGATGACTTCCTTTCTGTTGGGCAAAGATAATTCTGCAGTAGCAATAGAAAGGGTAGGTGTAATGATATAATTAGCAGTCAGCTGCGCTTTATCATCCAGGGATTCGTTAAAAACCAATTTAATTTCCCATTCACTAAGAGCTATTATTTCAATGAGTTGGGGACCAGACGTATCTATCTGGGGATTCCAATTAGAATTGATTTGACCAGGTGTTCCTCCCTGTACATGATTACTGGTAGCCCAGTTTTCCGCTCCGGAACAAACTTGAAATGGATTGATCATTTCTAAAGTATACCCACCGTCTTTTTTAGTATCTGACGTATGCCAATCAGCTGTAAAATGTATAAAATGAATTACATTTCCGGCGGTATCTTGAATATAAATCTGATCTCCCGAGTTATTTAAGGATGGAAAGCTGGAAAAACTTAACACCTTTCCAAACTTCTTGAATAAGATACTATCATCATGATGACATAAAATAATGGGTTCAAGCGGGTTAAGGGTATAACCGGGAAAAATAATTTGACTGCTTCCGTCTGAAAGCGTGTAACTCTTTATGGACAGTGTTTCATTACTAATATTTATCAATTCAATAAATTCAGATTCTGGTAAACCGGCCGAAGGAGCAGGGTCTGCCATAATTTCGCAAATTAGAATATCATTCTTTTGAGCGTTTATTACTGGATTATAAAAAAATGGATAAATGTTGGACACTAAAATGTTTCTATTTAAATCTGAAATATTTAAAATTTCTAACTCATAAGGAATCCCTTTTAAAAAAGAATTCGCAAAAGATAATAGATATTCACTTTTTCGAAAATCCAACATTTGGACCGCAACGGGTCGTTCTCCACCGTTTATCGTAAAATGATTACTATTCAAAACTGAAGAAGAATCTACGAGTTCATTAAATTTAATTTTGAGCGATTGATGATTCAACACATCAAGATTTGAAAGCTGAGGAGGTACCGTATCAGCCGGTGGAATTCCTACTTCAAATTCATCAAAAATAAATTTATCCTTACGGGTATCCGTATAGATGCATTCTATGCCAAAATAATATGCTGTAAATTTCATGTCTATCGTGTCCATAAATTCACTTTCGAGTGAAAAATTACTATTCCCCGTGTAATCTGTGAAAACCTGATACGTTTTATCGCTACTTCGGGTAATTTGAAATCTGCAAATGGCTGGATCTTTAGATAAAGTTGCCATTGTTCCCATCGAAAGAAGGTGAAGCTGACCATTTTTTCTTCTGATAAATTTCCATGTATCATTGTTCCCATTTTCACCTATTTCAATAAAGTATGCAGCCGCTAAATTTGAATCCGTAGAATCCATAAGAAGATAAATTCTCAATAAGTTATTAGTGGATGGCGCAAATTTTAATTGAATATAAAAACGCCACATAAAACTATCCAATGGTTGGATGTCTCGGTAAATAAAAGATCGACCAGCGGACTGGGCATTTAGCATAAGTTGATGTTCGGCATTTATAGTAAAATGGCTCGTATCACCAGACCAGTTTACTAGCGTCTTAGAACTAAAATCATCGTTCCACTGACTAAAAATGGCAGTAAAATGCATACAAAAGATGCATAGCATTGGTGTTCTCATAGGCTTAAAGATAAGTTCTCTGGATCAAATCTAAATATTACAATTAATTTTGAGCAAATTTTTTTTATGAAAGTCGCTTTGGTGGGTGTTACTGGTATGGTTGGTCAGATAATGTTGAAAGTATTAGAAGAAGTTAATTTTCCGATCACTACCTTAATACCTGTAGCTTCGGAACGCTCCGTCGGTCAATCCGTTTTTTGGAATTCACAAGAATATAAGATTGTTTCGATGGATGAAGCAATCAAGCAAAAGCCTTCCATCGCGATTTTCTCAGCTGGAGGAGCTACTTCGCTGGAATATGCCCCAAAGTTCGCCGCAGTAGGCACCTTTGTCATAGATAATTCGTCAGCCTGGAGAATGGATAAAGATGTTCCCCTGGTGGTGCCCGAAATAAATGCGTCTGCGCTCACACCAGAAAAAAAGATTATCGCCAATCCTAATTGTTCTACTATACAACTCGTTATGGTGTTAAATCCCTTAGAGAAAAATTATGGACTGGAGCGACTGGTTATTTCTACCTACCAGTCGTTCACAGGAACAGGCATGAAAGCCGTCCGTCAATATGAATCTGAGCGAGATGGAAAAGAACTTCAAGGGGATAGGGCGTATCCTCATCCAATTTTTGAAAATTGTATTCCACAATGCGATCTTTTTTTGGATAATGATTACACAAAGGAAGAAATGAAGATGGTTCATGAAACAAGAAAAATATTATCGAATGATCAAATTCGAATTACAGCGACTGCTGTTCGGGTTCCTGTTTATGGCGGTCATTCTGAAAGTGTCAATATTGAATTAAAAAAAGATTTTACTATTCAAGATATAAAGTCGATTCTAAATAACACACCGGGAGTCGTCTTATACGATGAACCGAAGGTAAATAGATACCCTACTCCACTATATGCAAAAAATAAGAATGAAGTTTTTGTCGGGAGAATTCGGAAAGATGAATCAAACGATAAAACGTTAAATTTGTGGATTACCGCAGACAATCTTAGAAAAGGTGCAGCCACGAATGCCGTACAAATTGGTCAAGTCCTAATAGATAATTCTTGGGTATAATTGTTAATATTTATCCTATACCTGAGTTTTTCAACTGAAATACTTGACCATGTCAGGAATTGGAGTGACTTTTGTCTTATAAATAAGTTTTCGTTAGAAAACAAATTGACGTCCTTTTTATGGAAGGTGTGATGAATGAAAGATTTACGAATTATTGAATTAATTGATATATGCGATCTAGGTTGGTAATTTGGGGTACAAATGCCGAAAACGAGAAAGTTCTGCTGGCTATTTCTTTGAATGCTGAAGAAAATAAAGTAGAAATTCACAGTATTCCAGAGGTGGATATTACAGAAGAGTATTTCAATACGATGATGAGTCTATGGCGAGAAGGTGAAGATTTAAACTTCCCTCCGAGCACGGTGCACCGAATCATGGAATTGACTATGGCGGAAGGTATTCTGCCAGAAGACCTCAAAGTGGAACGAGGGGATGTTATTCAGCGAGCTCAACTGGAATGGCATTTTTTAGTATTATCGTCAAAATTATATAAGAATTATAAAAATGATTTAGAGGATATTTCCGATAAAATAAAAAGGCTCGAAGTCTACGATCAAAAATTATGGGATGAATTAAAGGGACTTTGGGACAATATCCAAAAACATATTTATGAAAAAAATCTTTTAAGAGATCATGGAGATGCTCTAAAAAGTAAAACCAATGCATTGTTTGAAGAATTAAAAGTTTTAAGAAAAGCTTTGAATTCTGAGATGGAACAAAAGTCAAAACAGATTACGGATCAAATCATCCATCAAATACAAGCCATAGAAGAGAAAATAAGTTCTGGCGCCGTATTAAAACCACAATTTGATGCCCTAAAAAAAATACAAGATGACTTTAGATCTATATCTGTAACCCGCGATCATAAAGATTTCGTCATTAAAAAAATGAACGAAGTTTTTAAAATCATCCGTGAAAAAAGAGAACATCGATCTAATAAACCAGGCACTACCGAAAGCGATTCTGGAGATCACATCACGCGGAGGTTTGAGGGTTTGTTGCAGGCCATATATCGAATGGACCAATCAATTGCCAGAGACAAAAGAGATATTGTATTTGAAAACCGCAGAATAGAGACCACATCGGCTCAGCTGGAAGCTCAAATTCGTGTGGCAAAAATTAGAATGATTGAGGAAAGCATTCGCTCCAAACAGGAAAAACTGGATGAACTTTTAATCACTAAAGTCAAACTTGAGAAGATCACGGAAAAAATAAAAAAGCGTGAAGAAAAACAATTGGAAAGGGTGAAAGAAACTCACCGATTGAAAGAAGAAGAACTGCGCATTAAAGCTAAAATAACCGATGAAATTCATCACGCTAAGGATACTGTAAGCGATGAAGAAAATGAGCGCTTAATCAAGGCAGCTGATGACATCAAAAAATCAAATACAAGAAGGAAAGAAAAAGAGCCTGAAATTAAAAGTGCTGATGAAGTAAAAGAAGAAAATCCTGAGGAAATACAGGATATTCAAATTACTAATGAAGCAGAAAGAGAAATGGCCATTGAACCAAAAAGGAAAGAAAAGGGTACCAAAATTGCTGATGAAGTAAAAGAGGAAAATCCTGAGGAAATACAGGGGGATCAGAAGGTTAATGCAGTGGAGGGCGAAATGGCTATTAAACCAAAGCCAAAAAGAAAGGCCAAAAAAATGGCTGATGAAGCTAAAGAAGAAAAACCTAAGGAAATACAGGGAGATCAAATGGTTGACGCAGCTGAAGATAAAATTCCTAGTGAATTAAAACTAGGTGAAGAAGAATAAATAATACCCATTTTACATTAAAGATTATATCGGTTCAGATGTTGATATAATTTTCGGCACCAGGCAACATTTTTGATATAAGCTAATATTATCTAATAAATTAACTATAATTATGAATAAATTATTTACTGTTTTATTATTTTTTTGTATCCTAAATGTGGATGCGCAGATTACCTATACTTCCACTGACGCACCAAATGTAGGCGACCGCTTTTTTAAAAGAGACTTAGATCCAACTAAATTAAATTTAGATCAGATTAAAGCAGAAGGAGAAAACCTTACTTGGGACTTTACACTTGGAGTAGTAGATTCTTTGGTGGAATACGGCATTCAATATTTTCATACCTCCGAAATTCCACAGTCCTCTTTTTTTCCAAATGCAAATTTGGTAGAAGTTGCATTGCCTCTTGCTGATAGCAGTTTAATTTTTTATAATAGGTCGAGTGCCCGGTTGACAGTATTGGGAAATTATACCCCATCAGAGGAACCATTTAAATACAAAAATGGAATAGATCTTTTAATTTTTCCTGTCAATTTTGGTTCCACTTGGGAGAATCAGGACACTATAACTGTACAGACTGATATAGGTGAAGTTCGAATCGATGTCAATACTTTTTCACAAGCAAGTGCTTGGGGAACCATCAAAACTCCCAGTGGTACCTTTAATTGCCTAAAACTGAAAACCGTGGTGATTTTTGAAGGGTATTTTGGAACCATTCCTATATCCAGTTCTACCAGCGAATTTTACTTGTTTTTAGCCGCAGGCTATAGAAACCCTATAGCAAGCTTTATGGGCAATGAGGTAGAAGGTTTTGACGGAAGCCTCACATATGATACCTCTGCCTATTATTTAACAAAACAACAACTTGTGGCCATTAAAGATTTATCCCTGAGTTTGGATGTTACTGTTAGCCCAAATCCTGTGCAGGATGTATTACAAATAGAGTGGAAAGAAAGTACTCCTGAGGAAAAAATAATGTCTATTTTGGACGTGCAGGGTAAGTTAGTTTTTGAAAAAACGTTACACCATGTGAATTCAATTCAAATTCCTGTTAAGGAATGGGCCAATGGCCACTATCTTATCCAAATTCAATCGAAAAAAGGTCTTCTAGCCTTAGAAAGATTTGTGAAAAATTGATTCTGGATACGACGTTTTAAAGTTCTTGAATTTAAACAAATTCAAGATCCAAAAGGTGAAATACCTTATAAGAATCTTCGGATGTTTTAATAAAAATGTAAAAAGCCACTCTATATTTGCAGGCCTTTAAAGGAAACGCCTCTTTAGCTCAGTTGGTTAGAGCGTCGGACTGTTAATCCGTAGGTCCTTGGTTCGAGCCCAAGAAGAGGCGCTTTTCAGCCTTACCGAGCCGGTAAGGCTTCTTTTTTACTGAAACTTTGTTGAAAATTAACCCTGACCTAGATCGAATCTGTGTCATCTTTGCAGAAATTTAAACTCCATGAGTATTTTGACAGTAGGCACTATGGCCTTTGATTCTATAGAAACCCCGTTCGGAAATGCCGAGAAAGTCATCGGCGGAGCTTGCACTTACATAAGTTGGGCTGCTTCATACTGGTATAAGGATATTAATTTAGTTTCTATTGTCGGAGACGACTTTCCACTGGACGAAATTAGAGCTTTGGAGGCCCGTGGTGTAAATATGGAAGGACTCAAAATAGTACCAGGCAAAAAATCATTCTTCTGGGCAGGCCGATATCACAATGACATGAACAACCGGGATACTTTACAAACTGAATTGAATGTGTTGCTGGATTTTGACCCTGTTTTACCTGAATCTTATAAAGACAGCCAATTTATTATGTTGGGTAACCTTACGCCCGACATCCAACTTTCGGTCTTAAATCAATTAACTAATTCAAATAAAGTCGTCGTACTGGATACGATGAATTTCTGGATGGATCAGGCAATGGATACCTTAAAAAAGGTAATCCAACGAACCGATATCCTGACCATTAACGATGAAGAAGCCAGACAACTTTCTGGCGAGCGAAGTTTGGTTAAAGCTGCGTTTAAAATTCATGAAATGGGACCACGATATTTAGTCATTAAAAAAGGAGAACATGGAGCGTTACTTTTTCATGATGGCCAAATCTTTTTTGCCCCAGGAATTCCCGTTGCAGATGTCATCGATCCAACAGGGGCTGGTGATAGTTTTGCGGGAGGTATGATAGGATATTTGGCTAGAACAGGAACCTTAAATTTTGATAATTTAAAAACTGCCATTGTTTATGGGTCAACGATGGCCTCATTTTGCGTAGAGGATTTTAGCTTAACTAGATTGAGAAATTTAGATGAAAAGATGATTTATACACGATTGAGACAATTTGAATCACTGAGTTCCTACGATATCAAGGAGTTGTCATTAGCATAAAAAACAGACTTCAAGCACTCATTGATTAAAATCTCCAACCATAATTTAATCCCAATCGATAACCCCAATTTATATAATTCGACATCCTGGTTTCTGCTTCATTACTAATTCTGTATGTTTCTTTTTCTGTGATAAAAGAATACTTTATTCCTCCGAATATTTCCAGGTAAGCATTTTTAGTGATTTTAAAACTTTTTCCTAAGCAAATTCCCGGACTTATTTTATTTATTTTATGGCCAACTAACATACTATCTTCTCTTTCTCCCTGAAAATTTATCATCGTATTTATCCATACGAATTCATTAAACACGCCAATAAAAACTGAACGATAAACGCTGGAATCTTTGCTCAGATATTTCCGGTACTCAGGTGTAAGCAGGAAATATTCAATATTGGGACCATCATAATTGGAAGTATTTGAACCTAACTTATTGAACGAGATCTGCACAGAATTCTTTTTGGTTAGTAGCCTTTCATACCCAATACAAAAAGAGTAAATGCCTACATCTGTGGAAGGCCAGAAAAGGAAGTGGCCTTTGATACTATTGCTCTGCGTCATTGCAGGAATAGCCAAAGTAATTAGCAAACAAAAAATAAATAGCGCTTTCATAATAACACTCAGATCAATATATGAGCAATATGAATTTATTTACAAAACGAAGCCTTACCTACGATAAATAGTTAATTCGAGACAACTGTATTAACCTTCATTGGCTAATTGCCCACATGCTGCATCAATATCTTTTCCGCGACTGCGCCTCAGAGTTATCATAATTCCATGACTTCGGATCTCCTTAGCAAAAGCATTAATTCGGTCCTCAGAAGATTTTTCATAATCAATTCCTCGAATAGGATTATATTCTATGAGATTTACTTTGACTGGAAAATGACTACAAAGCTTGATTAAATTTTTCGCATCCTTTTCAAAATCATTAAAATGTTCAAAGGCTATGTATTCATAACTAATTCGGCTACCTGTTTTTTGAGAAAAGTAACGAAGAGCTTGTGTCAACGCATGCAAATTATTATGCTGATTGATCGGCATGATTTCATTTCTTTTCTGATCGTCCGCAGCATGCAGGGATAATGCAAGATTGACTTTAATGTCATCATCCGCTAACTTTATAATCATTTTTGCAATGCCTGCAGTAGAGACGGTAATACGTTTAGGTGAAATATTTGGTCCCAATGGTGAGCTCAACCTATGTATACTTTCCACCACATTTTTATAATTCAACAAAGGCTCTCCCATGCCCATGTAGACGATATTGCTTAGAGGCTTTTTATATTTTTGTTCACAAACTTTATTGACATGGACATATTGATCAAAAATCTCTGAGGCACTTAATTGTCGCAGCAAACCCATTCGACCGGTAGCACAAAAAGTGCAACTCAAGCTGCATCCGGATTGTGATGACACACAAACCGTATATCTTTTATCCTCATCGACCGGTATTAATACAGATTCTATTTTATTTCCGTCATCCAGTAAGAAACGAAATTTCATGGTACCATCTCCACTTTGTTGAACCTTATCCTCACTGAGAATAGGCATCCTAAAAATTTGGTCCAGAGTAGTTCTTTGCTCTTTGGATAGGTTGTTCATTTCTTGAAAACTACGAACACCATGTTTCCATAACCATTCTTCCACTTGCTTACTTCGGTAAGGTTCAAAACCTAAAATGGTTAATTTTTCTTTCAACTGGAAACTGGATAAAGTAAGAATGTCCGTTTTAAGTATTTTTTGATTCACAGGACAAAGATAGGTCTAATGACAGAGCTAGAATATTTTTTGATGACCTTAATTTATAAATCAACAATAATTACTATTGCCAATAATGCTTTTAATTGGCCTTAAAGGTGATAGATGTTGTTAATGAAATTAACAATAAGCTATTCGAATAATCCCAATGATTTGTTAAGAAATTGTGGAAAATTTGATCGAAACAAAACACGGCGCTTCTATAAACTTCTAACATTCTAATTAGTACCAATGCACTCTTCATCAAAAATATATTAATTTGTTATTATATGTTTTATAATAAAGTAATTCAATTTAAAAATGAAATGGATCTGAATCGTTTATAATTTTTATTTCATCTTTGTATTTAAATAAGCTAAACATGCAAGGAAACTTATTCAGCCATTCATTGGAATCTAAAAATAACCCTATCGTTTTACTATATTTATTATTTGGCTTTTTCTTCATTGGGATTTTGTCATGCGGTGTTCCCGGCCCTAAAAAAATGTACGCTTCATTTTCAGTTCCTCAAGCTCCAGATTATAGTCAACAAAATAATTGGGCCGCACTACCTTTTCGAGTTGATTCAGCAGATAGGGCTCCAAAAGGTTTTAAAGACAATCAAGCAGTGGCAGATGCAGATGTTTTTTTTATTCATCCGACTACATTATATGGAAGATCTTTTCCTAAAGTGTGGAACGCAGATCTTACGCATGAAAAGGTTAATTACAGAACGGACAGTAGGTCGATTCTTTACCAGGCGACTGTTTTTAATGAAGTTGGAAAAATATACGCACCGCGCTATCGCCAAGCACACTACAAATCCTTTTTCACAAAGGATAAACAATCTGCGAAATCAGCATTGGAATTGGCTTATCGCGATATTTCGCAATCTTTTGAATACTATTTGAAAAACTACAACCAGGGCAGACCTATTATATTGGTCGGCCATAGCCAAGGTGCATTTCATTTGATTCGATTGTTACAAGATTACTTTGATGGAAAAAATTTATCCAATCGACTTGTCGTAGCTTATGTGGTAGGATATGCCGTTCCTAAAACGGCATTCAAAAATTTGAACGTATGTCAAGATGAAAACCAAACTTCCTGCATATGTAGTTGGAGAACTTTCAAATATGGGCATCACCCTAAATACGTACACAATGAAGAGCCTGTTTTTATTACCAATCCTTTAAGTTGGGACACGACTTCCAATAAAGCAGCCGCCTCTTTGCATAAAGGTATGGTGCTATTTAATCTTGATGACCCGCCACAGATATCTCCCTTGTCTGCGCAAATTCACCGGACTATTTTATGGACGGACAAACCTAGATTTAGAGGTAGTTTTTTTCTTCGATCTTCTAATTATCATCGGGGCGATTTCAATCTATTTTATGTAAATGTTCGAGCTAATGCAAAGCACCGATTAAAATTATTCTGGAAAGAGTAATAAAATTTAAAATGCAATAAGTTTAAGATATCTGCAAGATATCTTTCTCAGAACAAACACATTTTTTATTACTTTTTCTTGTGTGCAAAAAGTAATGATTTTCTAAAATTGCCGCTAAATGATTCGATGGTCATCAGCGAATTAGATGTTAGAAAGTAGCGATTAGATAGTAACTTGTGCCTGATTTCAATGGACCATTACCTCAAAGATCTTAATTCAGTACAGCGCGCGGCCGTTGAAGCAATTGATGGACCCGTGATGGTTATTGCAGGTCCCGGTTCCGGTAAGACGCGCGTGCTCACTATGCGTCTGGCGCACCTCATACAACTGGGTGTTAAACCTTATAATGTTTTAGCCTTAACATTTACCAACAAGGCAGCCAAAGAAATGACCGAACGAATCAGTCAAATCATTGGGCCTTCAGCAAGAAAGATATGGAGCGGTACTTTCCACTCTATATTTGCCCGAATCCTGCGGGTGGAAGGTCCTAAGATTGGATTTCCCAGCCAATTTTCTATTTACGATACGGATGATAGTAAAAGTTTGATCACAGAAATTATTAAAGAGTTACAATTAAACACAAAAGACTATAATCCCAATTCCATCCGATCGCGAATTTCTTCTGCAAAGTCAAATTTAATCACGCCCGTTATGTATGAACGTGATCCGGTATTGATAGATCAGGATAAACTAAACCGGATGCCGCTCATTGCACAAATTTATAAACGTTATGTGCAAAAATGTTTACAATCCGGAGCCATGGATTTTGATGATTTATTATTGCAGTTGTTTCGTTTATTTCAGGAGAATCCTGAAAACGTGTTAGAAAAATACCGACATCAATTTCAATATATATTGGTAGATGAGTTTCAGGATACGAATTACCTTCAATACGCTATCATAAAAAAATTATGCCACTATACCGGAAGTAAACGAAATGTTTGCATCGTAGGTGACGACGCACAGAGCATCTATTCTTTCAGGGGAGCAACCATTAATAATATTCTGGATTTTGAGAAGGACTTTCCGGATGTTAAAGTTTTTAAACTCGAACAAAATTATCGCAGTACCGATCATATTGTCCAGGCAGCTAATGATGTGATAACCTATAACGACAAACAAATTAAAAAAGAAATCTGGACCGAAAAAAAAGAAGGTAATAAAATTAAATTATTAAAATCTGCTTCTGACTCGGAAGAAGGCAGACGCGTAGCAGATTATATCGTGGAATTAAAAAACAGATATCATCTGCCCAATAAAGAAATTGCTATTCTATATCGAGTGAACGCACAATCGAGAATATTTGAAGAACAGCTCCGAAGAGTTAATATTCCCTATAAGGTTTTTGGAGGCATGTCTTTTTATCAGCGAAAGGAAATAAAAGACATGATAGCTTATTTGCGTCTATGTGTAAATTCCAAAGACAATGAAGCTCTGAAACGGATTATCAATTATCCAAAAAGAGGCATCGGCGAGAGCACGTTAGAAAAGTTTATCGAATTTGCCAATACCCAGGAAATGTCAATTTGGGAGGCCCTTCAATTGAATTCTTTAAGCGGTAGGGCTGGTAACGCTGTTCAAGGTTTTATTCTTCAGATTAAAGAAATCGCGCAATATGCATTAAAAGCGAACGCTTATGATGCAGCGCTGTACGCATTTAAACTCAGCGGACTTTCTTCTGAATTAAAACAGGATATAACTAATGAAGGTATCAATCGAATTGAAAATGTCATGGCGTTATTGGATGGCATCAAAGAATTTACTGAACAGGATGAAGTAGACGAAGATGAATATTTGGATCGATCCCTCGTATCCTATTTGCAATCCATATCGCTGATTACAGAAATGGATACCGCAGACAATTCAATGGATTACATAACCTTGATGTCTGTGCATGCTGCAAAAGGGCTGGAATTCGAAGCCATACTTGTAGGTGGAATGGAAGAAAATCTATTTCCGAGTTATCTGTCCATGAATTCTCGAGAACAACAAGATGAAGAGAGACGATTGTTTTATGTAGCCATAACAAGAGCCAAAAGATTTTTGACCCTAAGTTATGCCAGTACCAGATACATGTTTGGAAATCTCCGGATGAATCAGCCCAGTAGGTTTTTGGATGAAATTCAGGAAGATCGTTTTGAATTTGAAAAACCGTTGCGTTCCGGTATGCAATTATGGAATGAAGCACAGGGACCCAGAAGAATTTTGGTTCAGAGGAAACCAACCGAAGTTGATTCTAGCCAGTTTAAAGATTTTACCGCCAGTCCTTCAAATGATATCCTACCTGGTATGAAGGTATTACACCTAAAGTTTGGAAAGGGAGAGGTCATAAGCATTGACGGAAGTCAGGATAATAGAATTGCCACTATATATTTTAAAGAAGTCGACAATCCATCGCGAAAAATTATGCTCAAATTTGCAAAATTGCAAGTGTTGCCAGCCTAGTAATTTTTATCTATTCGTGGGTTAATTGAATGAATACTTTTCTCGATTTTAAGGAAAAGGTCTTATGAGTCACCAGCAGAATTTTAACGTGAAGAGGCACTAATAGGCAGCTTATTAAAACAGGCCTCAAGCATCTTATCAGATACATAAATACCTTAACTTTACGTTTAGCCCATACGAATATTTAAATAGTAAAGTTAGAAATAAGCACTTCAGTGGATCAGTATTCAAGAACTGGAAGACGTAAGATCTATTTAGCAATGGCTGGTCTGGTGATCATGCTAATTCCTCTATTTTATGCAAATTTTTTGGCCGGTAAATTGGCGATCAGGGAAAGGTCCAAGGTAGAAATGTATGCCAGGACTATTGAGGAAATCAATAATAATAGAGACCTTAATGCTGATTTTACTTACCACCATGATATGCTGGAACGCCTGCGCGACTTACCCATGATTACGGTTCGTGAAGACGGTTCAATACATGATATGATCAATTTCCCGAAAGGTACCGATACGGTCAAGGCATTAGCGGAGTTAAAAGTATCGGGCATTCCTCCTATTGAAGGCGAAGGTTATACTAGGTTTATTTATTATAAATACCCGAGTATTATGACCTGGATTCAATATTTTCCACTCATACAAGTATTTCTGTTGTTACTATATGCTGGTATCGGTTATGCTGTCTTTAATATTTCCCGGAGAGAAGAGCAAAACCGCGTTTGGGTCGGAATGGCCAAAGAAACGGCCCATCAATTGGGCACTCCGATTTCTGGAATTTTGGGTTGGGTAGAGGCCTTAAAATCGAACGATTTGGCTGACATGTCAAAAGATGACATTATTAAAGAAATTGAATTTGACACCCAGAAACTTCAACAGGTGGCCGATCGATTTTCCAAGATTGGTTCAGCTCCAGAATTGGAGATCCGTTCCCTGGTCCCGGAATTGATAATAGCCAAAGATTATATGAAAGCGAGGGCTCCTAAAAAAGTAGCCTTTGACTTCCCATTGAATGAAGGGAAAGAATATAGAGCGAAGGTTAACCCCAACTTATTCTCGTGGGTATTGGAAAATTTATTGAGAAATGCCTTAGATGCCATGGAGGGGACTGGTAAAATTACGGCGTCTATCTATGAAGAGGATCAAATGGTCCATATTGATATTTCAGATACTGGGAAAGGAATTCCCAGCTCCAAATTTTCAACCATTTTTAAACCCGGGTACTCTACCAAATCTAGGGGTTGGGGTCTCGGCTTATCCCTGGCGAAACGAATCATCGAAAATTATCATCAGGGTAAAATTTTTGTAAAAAATTCAGAACCGGGCAAGGGTACTACAATTACAATTCATCTACCAGTCGTTGCTTAATACCTATGTATTTTTCTTATACAATTCGCTTTATTCCACCAATCGATGAACTACCTTTGCAGGAATTTTCAATACAAATCTGAGCCATTATATGAGTTTAATAGGGGTGATATCAAATAAAAGTTCAGTTGAAGACTTCGGGGTTCAAAATTTCAAAAATGCCTTTTGTAACCTTAGTCCAGAGGAATTAATTCAACATAGTTTATCCAAGAATTTAGGATCCTTAAGTGATACGGGTGCCCTTTGCATAAACACCGGAACCTTTACCGGTCGTTCCCCGGAAGATAAGTTTACCGTTGACAATGAACTAAGTCATGATATCGTGGATTGGAATAAATTTAACCAACCTATTTCTCCTACCCATTTTGACCAACTTTTTAAGAAAATACTTCATTATTTTGAAGCGAAAGATGTGTACGTACAAGACAATTTTGCCTGCGCTGATATAAGATACCGCCTTAGCGTTAGGCTCTATGCTGAATATCCCTGGTCGGCTCAGTTTGCTGGAAACATGTTCATCCGCCCCGATGCCGCTGCATTACTTGAGTTTATTCCAGAATGGTGCATTTATTGTGCCCCTGGATTTCAGGCCGATCCAGAAGTAGATGGAACTCGGCAGGCTAATTTTTCAATAATCGACTTTAAATCAAAAAAAATAATAATTGGGGGGTCCGGATATACGGGAGAAATAAAAAAATCCATTTTTACTATTCTGAATTACATACTGCCCCATCAAAAAAATGTGCTCTCCATGCATTGTTCTGCTAATGTTGGTGATGACAACAAGACCACGATATTTTTTGGCCTATCCGGTACTGGCAAAACAACCCTTTCTGCAGATCCCGATCGGGGACTTATTGGAGATGATGAACATGGTTGGACTGATACAGGTGTTTTCAATTTTGAAGGAGGCTGTTATGCAAAATGTATTGGTCTTACGGAAGAAAAAGAACCTGAAATTTACCGGGCCATCACACATGAGGCCATTCTAGAAAATATCATTTTTAAAGAAGGTACCAATATTCCAGACTATTCGAGATCAGATATTACCGAAAATACCAGGGTATCGTATCCATTGAAACATATCAAAAATGCTGTGAATCCATCCATGGGCGGACATCCTAGCCATATTTTTTTTCTGACCTGTGATGCCTATGGGATTCTACCACCAATTTCTCGATTATCCAAAGCACAGGCTATGTACCATTTCATTTCTGGGTATACTGCCAAGGTAGCGGGAACGGAAGCCGGTATCACAGAACCCAAAGCAACTTTTTCAGCTTGTTTTGGTGCTCCATTTCTTCCATTGCATCCTACCACATATTCGGAAATGTTGGGTGAAAAAATTGACCAGTTTAATCCTAGAATCTGGTTGGTAAATACAGGTTGGACTGGAGGGTCTTATGGCGTGGGAAGCCGCATGAAATTAAGCCACACCCGGGCTCTAATAAACAGTGCCTTACTTGGTGAACTAGATCAAATAAATTACAGTAAAGATGAAATATTTGGCCTCGAATTTCCAACTTCTTGCCCGGAAGTACCTTCCGAGGTGTTAAATCCAAGAAACACCTGGGCAGATAAAGAACTCTATGATCAAATGTCCATCAAATTGGCGGAATTATTCATCAATAATTTTGAACAGTACAAATCAAAAGCATCCGAACAGATTCGGGCCGCATCACCAATAGTTAAACAAATGGTGGAATAGGTTTTTTATCTCATTAATTTTTGGATAAGGTAGTTTTATTTCATAGTGTACAAAATGCTATTCTAAAATACTTCTATTCTAATTTCAAGTTTATAAACTCATTTTCTTAAAATATTTGATGAAGGAAGAAATGATCCTTACATTCATTCTAGACAAAAAATAATTTACATTTGAGCAACAATAAAAGGGTATAAAATTATACTTTGTCAAATCCAGGGTTATGAAAAAAAAAATAAAAACATATGCCGGAATTCCCGATAAATTAGGTGAATTAAGTCAAGCTGCGGTCATTCTGACCTCTATCCCTTTCGACGGGACCAGCACTTGGGGCAAAGGTGCCGATAAGGGTTTTAAGGCATTTTTACAGGCCTCTGAAAATATGGAACTCTATGATATTGAGACCGGCACTGAACCGTATAAAAAAGGTGTGTTTTTAGAAAGTCCTTTAAAAGTGAAATATGATACACCTGAAGAGATGGTTCAAAAAGTGTATGATAAAACAAAAGATTTATTAAAGACTAAAAAATTTCTGACTTTTTTCGGTGGGGAACATTCCATAAGTATTGGCATCTTAAGAGCCTTTTCTGAAAAATATAAAAACCTGACCGTACTTCAAATTGATGCACACACGGATCTCAGACAAAAATACATGGGAACCAAATACAACCATGCCTGCGCACTTGCGGAAGCCCAACGATATACCAATTTGATTCAAGTGGGTATTCGGAGTATGGACATCAGTGAAAAAAAATATTTGCAAAAAGGAAAAGTATTTTTTGCGCACCAAATCATGGATAATGATTATTGGATGGATGAAGCCATAAAAAAAATGACTGATCAGGTCTATATAACGTTTGACTTGGATGCTTTTGATGCATCCATAATGCCAAGCACCGGTACTCCAGAGCCAGGAGGCCTGTTTTGGTATCAAACGTTATCTTTCTTAAGGCAAGTTTTCAAAAGAAAGGATGTGGTAGGGTTTGACATTGTGGAGCTGGCTCCGTATCCGCATAATCCTGCTCCTGATTTTCTTGCTGCCAAGCTGTACTATAAAATGTTAGCATATTTATTTGACAAACAAAACGATCGCGATGAATAAAGGTCCTATTTCTCAATTTATAGCACACCATTACAGGCATTTTAATGCAGCCGCACTAGTAGATGCTGCCAAAGGATATGAAATGCATTTAATGGAAGGTGGAAAAATGTTAGTAAGCCTCGCTGGGGCTATGAGTACAGCAGAATTAGGTGTTTCTCTGGCAGAAATGATCCGTCAGGGAAAAGTAGATATTATCTCTTGTACTGGTGCAAATTTAGAAGAAGACTTAATGAATTTAGTCGCACACAGCCATTACAAAAGAATTCCCAATTACCGCGACCTGACACCGGAACAAGAATGGGAACTTCTGGAAAAAGGACTCAACAGAGTGACTGATACCTGTATTCCCGAAGAGGAAGCATTTAGAAGATTACAAAAACATATTTACGAACTATGGAAGGATGCTGACACAAAGGGAGAGCGTTATTTGCCGCACGAATTTATGTTTAAGATGTTATTGAGTGGCGTATTAGAGCAATATTATGAAATAGATCCCAAAAATAGCTGGATGATTGCCGCTGCACAAAACCAAATTCCAATAATAGTGCCTGGCTGGGAAGACTCCACCATGGGCAATATTTTCGCGTCCTACGTGATAAAAAATGAACTTAAAGCTACTACGATGAAAAGTGGTATTGAATACATGATTTATTTAGCCGATTGGTACCGAAAGAATTCTGGAGGTAAGGGAGTCGGTTTCTTTCAAATAGGCGGAGGAATTGCTGGAGATTTTCCCATCTGCGTAGTACCTATGATGTATCAGGATCTTGAATGGCATGATGTTCCATTCTGGTCGTATTTCTGTCAGATTAGTGATAGCACTACATCCTATGGTTCTTATTCAGGTGCTGTGCCCAATGAAAAAATTACCTGGGGTAAATTGGATATCAAAACACCGAAATATATCATAGAATCCGATGCAACGATTGTTGCACCACTGATCTTTGCATGGGTTTTAGGATGGTAAGGGAAGAATTAATCCGCCAACTAATAGAACAAATTGACCATTAACTATTGACTATTGACTACTGACCATTGACTCTTCGCCATTGACTATTGACTACTCTTCTATCTGTGGCTGTTCGTCATCTTCCACCATCTCATGGCTCGTGCGGGGAAGATCATCCTGGGAAATGACGGGTATTTCTTTTTCTTTGGCTTTTACGCATTTTGTGGCATGAGGAACCAAACGCAAGCGTTCTTTTTCGATGAGCACACCAGTAGCTACACAAATACCGTAGGTTTTATTTTTAATGCGCACCAATGCCATTTCCAAATTCTGAATGAATTGCTTTTGGCGTTCGGCCATTTTAGTCAGGAATTCAATTTCAGTATGAATCGAACTATCGTCAAACCAATCACCGCCTTGCTCATCTGACATATTTTCGCGAAGCTCCATCATTTGTTGTTCGATGTCGTTCAACTCATTTTTAGTAAATACTAATTTATCATCAATCAAAGTTTTGAACTCTTCTAGCTCTTCATCCGAATATCTCGTCTTCATGTGTTGCAAAAATTTTGGCCAAAATTACGGCTTTCTTCATATATGAAACTTTAATTTTTCTCCAAATCAATAATAATACCCCCGAGGCTATTTAAAATCATTTCAGGCAAGCTGTTTTAATTCAATAATTAATAGCCGACTATAGCATATATATAAATAATAGTTAATTTTATTTATATATGATATTAATATATAATATGTTTTAAATGAATTATAAGCCCTCCTTTTTACAATTCAGTAAACTTTTCCAAGGGTTTTTCCTTTAGATTTATCTATGTGGATCTGGATCATCTATGTAATCTTTTTAGCCCTTGCTGTTTTAGCAGATTATAAAATCTTTGCAACTTCTTCTGTATCCCTAGGCTATAAGAAAGCACTACAGTCCATGGTGTTCTGGCTGGTGATCACAATGATATCGGCCTTATTAGTTTATGTTACGTACGAACGAGATGCATTCAAAGGATACATGTCCCATGATATACATCTGAGTGGGTTGACGGCTGTTTCTCTTTTTATCAGTGGTTATTTAGTAGAACAATCCTTGAGCCTGGACAACATTTTCGTGATCGCTTATTTACTCAATTATTTCCAGGTGCCCCAAAAAAACCAGAGTGGTTTATTGTCCATAGGTATCTGGTCAGCCATCATACTGAGAAGTTTGCTCATCATAGCGGGAATTTGGCTAATCAATTCTATTAGTTGGATGGTCTATGCCTTGGGTATTCTTCTTATATATTCCGGGATCAAAATCTTCAAATCCGATTCGACAAAACCGCAAGATCCAAACAAGAGTTTTGTGATTCGACTTGTCCGCAAATGGCTTCCCGTTACAAAAGGCTTCTATGAAAATAGATTTTTTATCAAAAAAATGGGCAAATGGGCCGTAACTCCACTTTTTTTAACACTTATTGCCATAGAATTAACAGATATTTTATTTGCCCTTGATTCAATTCCTGCTATCTTTGCACTAACCACGGATCCCTTTCTGGTTATGTCCTCAAATATTTTGGCGGTGGCTAATTTGAGGGCGTTGTTCAATATTTTATCAAGAGCTTTAGAAAAGCTTGAGTATATCCACTATGCACTATCCATTTTATTAGTGCTCATTGGTATAAAAATCATGATTAGCCATTATGTTGAAATACCCATTTGGTTAAGTATGAGTTTGATTTTTACCTGTTTGGGCAGTGGTGTGATATATTCACTTTGGCGAACATCTAAAGAGGTTATAAAGGCGTAATATGATTAAACTTTCATAATCATATTTAAATATATATATTTTTTTTATATTTGTAATCTTATTCATGAACATATCAAAGGCCAAAAACCATGCGTAACATTTTTAAAAAACCTTCTAAAGAAGAAGAAAAGGCAAAAGAAAAAAAGGAACTCTTTAAAAACAAAAAAGAGCGTACAGAAGAACTCCAAAACGCTGAAGTTGAAACGAAAGCGAAAAGTGAATTCTATGATGATGATGAGGATTTAGGATACTGCTAAATTTAGCTCCTAAATCGATCAAAACATTTTTCTTTTCTTGAAATACAATACCAAGAGACTAATGAAGCCTATGGTAACTATCCACCATATAAGGTAGCCGTAGCGCCATTTCAATTCGGGCATGTACTCAAAGTTCATCCCGTAAACACCTGTCATAAATAATAAAGGAATAGAAATCGTCGAAACTACGGTCAGCCATTTAATATCTTTATTTAAATTCAGACTCACCTGGTTGATGGATAAATCTTTAATGCTATTTAGTAGCTCACGCTGATTGTCCAGGCTTTCAGTCACATTTACTATATGATCCTCCAAATCTCTCAAATAAATTAACGTGGAATCTTCGATGAAGTGGTCTTCTATCTTTTTTATCTTTATAATTTCATCACGAACAGGTTGGATGAATTTTTTTACCTGAAGGATTAAACTTCTCAATCGGTAAATTTCCTGAAATAACTCCTCTGAATCATCAATTTGCACCCTCTCTTCTAAAAGTTCAAGATCCTCATCCAACAGATCCAATACCAAATAATACCGGTCTACAATGTAATCCAGTAAAACATAAAATAAATAATCGGTGTTTCTGGATCTTGTTTTACTGATTTCAGCTTTCATTCGCTCTCGAATCACTAAAAAAGTATCATCTGGGTTTTCCTGAAAACTAATGAGCTCCTTTTTGGAAAAAAATATAGAAATCTGCTCCTGATGAATCTTGTTATTTACTCTATCGTATTCGATATTTTTTATTATGCAAAATATGCCATTATCATACGCTTCAATTTTGGACCGTTGATTCGGATCTAGAACGTCTTCCAATATTAAACGATGGATATTGGACGATTCCCCTATATGTTTAATCAATTCAACATTGTGGATACCTCGGATATCCAGCCATCGGATTAATCCACTGTCTTCGTTTTTATGTTGAATATTCTGTAAGAATTCCTCTTTATAACTATTATGGCTATAAAGTACCTGTATTAATTGTGGTGGCTCGGTTTTTATTTTCCCATGATATACCAGGCTTCCAGGAGATAAACCAATTTTTTTTCTTTTAGACATATCATTCAAAAATATGGAACAAAACTAATTTTTATAAACCGAGAATTGTCATTATACTAGCTAATCCTTGAATCATTTAATGAAAATTTTTGTTAATTAGCATCACAGAGATTGACACGTATGGTTAGAATAGGTTATATAATTATTATCTTCTTCTTTATTAATGAGCTCTATTCCCAATCTGTAAAAGTAAATTATTGGCCTATTCTGGGAAAGGTAAGTTATAAAAAGGAATACGATGAATTGCTTGGCCTAAAAATAGATAAACCCATATTCAGTAAAGAATTAAAAGACCTGGAAGGAAAAGAAATTCAACTAAAAGGGTATATCATTCCTACGGATGGGTATAAAAGTCATAAAGAATTTGTTTTCAGTGCTTTCCCCTACAGCATGTGTTTCTTTTGCGGGCAAGCCGGCCCTGAAACCGTGTTAGAAGTTTCAGCAAAGAAACCCATAACATTCACTTCTGAAGTGATAGAGATCAAAGGGAAATTGCGATTAAATCCCAAAGATATCAATCGACTTATGTATCATTTAGTTGATGTTGAAAAAATCTAAATAGAGCTATTTATAGCTAATTTTATAACAAGGTAGAAACCAATTTATCGACATTAAGTCCGTCAGCTTCCGCTTTATAATTTAATACCAAACGGTGTCGCATTACCAATGCTGCAATAGCCTGTACATCTTCGATATCTGGTGAGTATTTTCCACTTAAGGCCGCATTACATTTCGCCCCTAAAACTAAATTCTGTGAAGCCCTAGGACCAGCGCCCCAACTTACATATTGGTTGACTTCTTTGGTCGCTTCAGCTCTTTTAGGCCTTGACCTCGCAACTAGCGAAACTGCATATTCTAAAACATTATTAGAAATAGGAATTTTGCGAATCAGGTTTTGAAAAGTTTGGATTTGACCGGCAGTTATTATAGGTTTCAATTCGACATTTTGAACAGAGGTGGTCTGCCTAACGATATCTAATTCCTCTGCATAACTTGGATAATCCAAGGGTATATTGAACATAAACCGGTCTAGCTGTGCTTCCGGTAAAGGATATGTACCTTCCTGTTCTATAGGGTTTTGTGTAGCCAAAACAAAAAATGGATCAGGTAATATATGGTTGATGCCGCTTACCGTCACTTTTCGCTCCTGCATAGCTTCCAATAAAGCAGATTGGGTCTTAGGTGGTGTCCGATTTATTTCGTCGGCCAATACGATATTTGCGAATATAGGACCCCTGTTAAATTTAAATCTCCGATCCTCGTCTAATATTTCAGAACCGGTTATATCGGAAGGCATCAAGTCCGGGGTAAATTGAATTCGTTTGAAACTTAAATCTAAGACCTGGGCTAAAGTGTTGATCAATAATGTCTTAGCAAGACCTGGTACCCCAACCAATAAGCTATGCCCGTTACTGAACAAAGAAATAATAGCCGCTTTTACCACATCATTCTGACCTACGATAACCCTACCAATTTCACTGGAAAGATCCTTGTATGACTGAGCTAATGCGTCAATGGCTTCTACATCTGATTTATACTGCATGAAAGACTTTTTTGGAAACGGCAAAATTAAAAAATACCTGTTAAGAGAATGGAACAAATAGTTGTTATCCTGAACAATTTGAAGCCATTAGCTTAACTTAAAAATTCACTTTTACAAACGCATGATTTAGCAAATAGTTGTTTGATTTAATTTTACAAATAGCTGATAAACTCATCCTCTGTCCAAACCTGCACAGTTCCTAGTTTTTTTGCTTTCTCTAATTTCGAGCCCGCATCTTCGCCAACGACCAAAATATTAAGTTGACTACTTACTGCAGATAAAATTTTTGCCCCTGCTCGTTCGGCTTTGTCCTGGGCTTCCTTTCGTCCCATCTTGGAAAGAGTTCCTGTAAACAATATCGTTTTACCAAATAGACTTCCTTCTATATTTAATGCCTTTGGTTTATCTTCCGCCGTCTGCTTCATATTGACTCCAAGCAATTCCATTTTTTGTAACATGTTCCTGTTTTCCTCTGAACTAAAAAAATAGATGATATTCTTTCCCACCACGGGTCCTACATCTTTTATAGAAGTATAATTCTCTAGATTCCAATTTTCTAATTCTAAAACGTACGGCAAGTTCTCGGCAATTAATTTGCTGACTTTTTTACCTAGATGATGTATACAAAGCGAATGCAATAATCTGTGAATAGGGTTCTTTTTGGCAATTTCTATGGACATCCGCAGTTTTTCAGCAGACTTGAGTCCCATCCCTTCCAGCTTTGAGATGTCCTCAAAATTCAATTGATACATATCGGCCATGGATTTAATCCAGCCTAATTTATAGAAGCGTTCCACGATCGAAGCACCGAACCCATCAATATCCATAGCCTCCTTTGACACGTGGTGTATTAATCTTTGAATTATCTGGGCTTCACAATTATCATTTGGGCATCTCCAGGCGGATTCATCCGCCTCTCGTTCTAGTGGTGTTTTACAAACGGGACATAAACTAGGAAAACGAATGGCTTCTGCTCCATTGGGTCGTAGTTCAGGAAAAGATTTTACGATGTATGGAATCACATCTCCGGCACGCTCGACCAAAACGGTATCGCCATAGTGCAAATCTCGGCTTTTGATAAAATCTTCATTGTGTAAGGAAATAGAACTGACCGTCACACCAGCTAATTGTACCGGTTCGATTTTGGCGACAGGCGTTATAGATCCGATTTTACCAACTTGATACTCCACCGCAATCAATTTTGAAGTGGCCTGTTTGGCTGCAAACTTATACGCCACCGCCCAACGGGGATGGTGAGAGGTAAAACCACAACGCTCTTGCAGTTTCAGGTCATTTACTTTGACCACCATCCCGTCTAATTCATATTCATAGTGATCTCTCTTCTTTGCCCATTCTTCAATAAAGCCATAGACTTCTTGAATATTCGCACATCGCTTTTTCTCGTCTCTTGCAACTTTAAAACCTAAATCAGCTAAGGTTTGAATAAGTTCTTCCTGAGTTTTAAATTGATCCAACCCGTTTTCTCCTTTGATGCCTTTAGCATAGCCGAATTGAAAAATAAACATGTCCAGGGATCGTGAAGCCGTTTCTTTTGGATCCTTCACCCGCAGAACTCCCGTCGCTGCATTACGTGGGTTAGCTAATTGCGGAAGACCATCCAACTCTCGCTGTTCATTGAGCTTCTGAAACAGATCTTTCCGGATAATGGCTTCACCTCTTAATTCTACTTTGCGCAGTCCTAATTTCGAAAAACCTGCTTTCAAGGGAAGCGACCGAATCGTTCGTGCATTGGCCGTCATTTCCTCACCTTTGGTTCCATCTCCTCTCGTAGCCGCTCGAATCAATTGATCTTTTTCATAAACTACGGCCAGACTGCCCCCATCAAACTTTGGCTCTACAATGTATTCTATGTCATCATTCTGTGATAATTCACATAATTTTTTTACTCGTTGATCAAAATCTTGTAGGTCCTGAATTGTGTAGGTATTATCCAGAGATAACATCGCGTCCAAGTGTGCCACCGACTTATTTTGCTTTCCAAGATCACTGGACACTCTTTGTGTTGGCGAATCTTCTGTCAACCAATCAGGGTGTTCTTGTTCGGTTTTTTCTAATAACTTATATAATTGATCGTATTCAAAATCACTGATGAGTCCCTCATCCTGTACATAATATTTCCATTCATGAAATCGAAGAACTAGCTGTAGTTGAGTATAGTAAGTCGGGTCAATCGTTGGGGTTTCGTTCAAAAAAATTTTGCTTAATTCTACCAAGTGTTGTTGTTCAATTTGACTATACATACGGCAATAAAAAGACTGATGATACGATTGTAAAAGTAAGTCTAAGAAATTATTTCAAATGCTAAAGAAAGTGCAACTTATGGATATCTATAACATTAAATTTTATCAAAATAAATTAACCATTTCAAAATTGGCAAATAAAACGTATTGGTTGAATATGATAAAAATCGTTTATAAATCTTAAGATTTTGAGCGGCACAATTTTAAGTATCATCCAAAACTACTTTTATTCTTAACTGTTCTTAGCTTAGATTTGCGGCAATTCTAAACCTTCATCGATGAATTGGTTTTCAAGCTTTCTAAGCTCTTCCATAGGGCAAAAAATCCTGATGAGTCTCACTGGCATATTTTTAATGTTGTTTTTAGTGATTCACCTAATTGGAAATTTTCAATTGCTGGCAAGCGACCAGGGCAAAAGTTTCAATATATACACCTATTTTATGACCCATAATCCAATGATTGTGCTCATATCCTATGTTTTATATGCCAGTATTTTACTTCATTCTATACAAGGTTCCTTGTTATGGCTGAAGAATCGTAAAGCCAAAGGCCCATCCTACGCTGTTAAATCAACTACAGGAACCAATTTGGCCAGTAGATACATGATGCATTTAGGCTTAATCATTTTCATTTTTTTGATCATTCACTTATGGCAGTTTTGGCTACAGATGAAATTAGGTAACTTGCCCATGCTCACCTATCCTGAATCCTCAGAACATCAGTATAAGGATTTGTATACATTGGTGCAGGCAGCTTATTCAAATATCTATTATGTGTTGTTTTATGTTGTGTGCATGATTTTTCTTGGATTTCATTTAGCCCATGGCTTTGCTAGTGCCTTTCAATCCTTGGGTATGAATCATAAAAAATATACGCCCATCATTCGTTTTATAGGCTTAATATATTCTATTTTAATTCCAATAGGATTTGCCATCCTACCTATATACATGTACCTAGTCAGATCTTAATTTTTAGAACATGGTTTTAAATGCAAAAATTCCACCCGGGATACTTTCAGAAAAATGGACTAAGTACAAGTCCAGTATTCCATTGGTTTCCCCGGCAAATAAAAGAAAATTAGATATTATCGTCGTCGGAACGGGATTGGCGGGTGCTTCTGCTGCAGCTTCCTTAGCTGAATTAGGCTATAATGTTCACTGTTTTACGTTCCATGATAGTCCCCGACGCGCCCATAGTATCGCTGCACAGGGAGGTATAAATGCAGCTAAAAATTATCAGAATGACGGTGACTCTGTCTACCGATTGTTTTATGACACGATTAAAGGAGGTGACTACAGAGCTCGGGAAGGCAACGTGTATAGACTGGCAGAGATCAGTCCCGCTATTATCGATCAGGCTGTAGCGCAAGGCGTTCCATTCGCCAGGGAGTACGGAGGTTTATTAGAAAATAGGTCTTTTGGAGGGGTTCAGGTATCCCGTACTTTCTATGCTCGTGGGCAAACTGGTCAGCAGTTATTGATTGGTGCTTACCAATCCTTATCCAGACAAATTGCCTTAGGGAAAGTAAAAATGTATAACCGGCATGAAATGCTGGATTTGGTTTTAGTTCAAGGTAAAGCGCGGGGGATTATTGCCAGGAACCTGTTAAACGGAAAAATTGAGCGATTTGGAGCGCATGCAGTAGTATTGGGAACAGGTGGGTATGGTAATGTATTCTATCTCTCCACAAATGCCATGGGATGCAATGTAACGGCGGCCTGGAAAACTGTGCAGCGAGGTGCACTAATGGCCAATCCTTGTTTTACCCAAATCCACCCTACCTGTATACCGGTTTCGGGAGATTACCAATCCAAACTAACCTTGATGTCGGAATCTCTCAGAAATGATGGCAGGGTTTGGGTTCCTAAATCAAAAGAGGATGCAGAAGCCATTCGCAGCGGTCATCTAAAACCAATCGCTTTATCAGAAGATCAAAGGGATTATTTTTTAGAGCGAAGATATCCGGCTTTCGGAAACCTGGTACCCAGAGATGTTGCTTCTCGCGCAGCAAAGCTAGCCTGCGACAAAGGACATGGTGTGGCCACCACAGGATTAGCTGTTTATTTGGATTTTGCAAATGCAATCGAACGTTATGGTCGATCTAAAGCAAATACCCTGGGTATCTCCAACCCCGAAATCTCAAAAATTATTGAGCTAGGTGAGTTGGAAATATCCGAAAAGTATGGCAATCTTTTTGAGATGTATGAAAAAATCACTGGTGAGAATCCATACAAAACACCTATGATGATTTACCCCGCCGTTCATTACACCATGGGCGGACTATGGGTGGATTATAATTTGGAGTCTAATATTCCTGGATTATTCGCATTAGGAGAATGCAATTTTTCAGATCATGGAGCTAATCGTTTGGGAGCTTCTGCTCTGATGCAAGGCTTAGCAGATGGATATTTTGTGATTCCTTATACCATTGGGGTTTTTCTTTCCAATGAAATCAAAACGCCTAAAATTGATACCCAATCAAAAGAATTTGATCAGGCGGAAGAACAGGTAAGAAATACTTTACAGAAATTAATTTCCATAAAAGGAAATCAATCCGTCGAATCTTTCCATCGAAAACTTGGAAAAATTATGTGGGAGTATTGCGGTATGGCACGAAATAATGACGATTTGACTAAGGCTCGAAAAATGGTTCAGGAGTTGCGATCATCATTCTGGGAAGACGTATATGTGCCGGGAGAACTTTTCGAATTCAATCCAGAGTTAGAAAAAGCGATGCGCGTAGCAGATTTTATGGAGCTCGGAGAATTAATGATTTTAGATGCTTTACAACGCAACGAATCATGTGGTGGTCATTTCAGAGAAGAATACCAGGAAGGGGATGGTGAAGCAAAACGAGACGACGAACATTTTAAATATGTTGCCGCGTGGAAATGGACTGATTTGAATCAGGAACCGGAACTTATAAAAGAAAATCTTGTATTTGAAAATGTACAATTAAAAGCTCGAGAATATAAATAGGATATTATCTTATCAATTCAACATATTCTATAGGCGAAATTAGAAATATAATTAGCATAAAAATTAATGCGATGTCAAATTTTAATTTGAATTTAAAAATCTGGAGACAAAAGAATAATCAGGATAAAGGGAAGTTTGTTCCGTATAAAGTTGAGGCAAATGATCATATGTCTTTTCTGGAAATGTTAGATGTGTTAAATCAGGAATTGATTGATAAAAAGGAAGAACCGATTGCATTTGATCATGACTGCAGAGAAGGTATTTGTGGATCTTGCAGCATGGTAATAAATGGAAGACCTCATGGGCCAAAAACTGGCACAGCGACCTGTCAACTGCATATGAGACATTTCAAATCAAATGATACAATTGTGGTCGAACCATTTAGAGCTTCCTCGTTTCCGGTTATTAAAGATTTGGTCGTTGATCGCACTTCATTGGATCGCATTATTCAAGCCGGTGGCTATATTTCTGTGAATACCGGTCAGGCTATCGATGGCAATTCAATTCCGGTAGACAAAGATGATTCTTCCAAATCGTTTGACGCAGCAGCATGTATTGGTTGTGGTGCTTGTGTGGCTGCCTGTCCCAACGGCTCCGCTATGTTATTTACGGCAGCAAAAATTTCCCATCTTGCTCTATTGCCACAAGGAAAAATAGAACATTCGCGACGTGTGCAAAATATGGTAAAACAAATGGATGAAGAAGGTTTTGGTTTTTGTTCCAATATTGGAGCTTGTGAAGCTGAATGTCCCAAAGAAATCAGTTTAGAAAATATAGCTAGAATGAACCGTTCATTTATCGGAGCAAGTTTAGGTAGTTAATTCCTTGAATCGAAAGACATATTTATTTACCAGAAGTAAATTCAAAACTAATATCCGGAAACGTTTCCTGAACCAATTTTAAAGTCCATGCAGATTCCGATAAAAAAACTATTTTGTTATCCTTATCCCTGGCGAGATCTCTTTTTCTTCGATTGATAAATTCTTCTAATTTTTTAGGATCCTTTGCATCTACCCAACACGCTTTATATAAATTAATAGGTTCATAATCACACGCAGCTCCATATTCATGCTCTAGTCTATATTGTATTACATCAAATTGTAATGCGCCAACGACACCAATGATTTTTCGTTGCGAATCTTCTTTAATAAACATTTGCGCGACACCTTCATCCATTAATTGGTCCAGACCTTTTGCAAATTGTTTAAATTTTGATGGATCCGAATTGTTTACATATCGAAATATTTCCGGTGAGAATCGGGGTATTCCTTTAAAATGTAAACGCTCGCCTTCCGTAAGAGAATCTCCAATAACAAAATTTCCACTGTCATATAAACCAACTACATCACCGGGATAAGCTTCATCGATAATTTCTTTTTTTGCTGCCATAAAAGAAGTTGGATTCGAAAATTTAAACTTTCGGTTAAGCCTGACATGATAATAATTAGTATTTCTTTCAAAGACACCGGAGCAAATTCTAAAAAAGGCAATTCGGTCCCTGTGTTTGGGATCCATATTGGCGTGAATCTTAAAAATAAAACCACTTAATTTTTCTTCACTAGGTTGAACGATACGCTCTTCCGTTTCTCTAGGTCTAGGTGTGGGGGCTATTTCAACAAAACAATCCAACAATTCACGAACGCCAAAATTATTCACTGCAGATCCATAAAAAACCGGACAAATTTTTCCATTCAAATAATCCTCTTTATTAAAGGTGGGATAAACTCCTTCTATAACTTCCAAATCATGCTTCAATTCTCCAAAAGCCCGCTCGCCAATGGTTTGGACAAATTTAGTATCCTCTAATGTTTCAATTTTAATTACTTCATCTCCTTCTTGTGTTCCGTGCGACCTAAAATGAATAAATTTTTTCTCATACAAATTGTATACGCCTTGAAAATTTTTACCCATACCAATTGGCCAGGATAATGGGGTCACTCTTAAATTTAATTTTGTTTCAACTTCATCCAACAAGTCAAATGCATCTTTTCCTTCACGGTCCAACTTATTTATAAAAACAATGATAGGGGTGCGGCGCATTCGACAAACTTCAACCAATTTTTCTGTTTGTTCTTCGACCCCTTTCGCCACATCGATGACCACTATCACACTATCTACAGCAGTTAGCGTTCTATAGGTGTCCTCAGCAAAATCTTTATGTCCTGGAGTGTCTAAAATATTAATTTGCAAATCCCGGTATGGAAATGCCATCACACTTGTTGCAACAGATATACCACGCTGTCTTTCAATTTCCATAAAATCCGACGTAGCGTGTTTTTTAATTTTACTGGATTTAACTGCGCCCGCAATTTGAATGGCACCACCAAATAAAAGTAATTTTTCAGTTAACGTTGTTTTTCCAGCATCTGGATGCGACACTATTCCAAATGTTCTCCGCTTATTCAGTTCTTGCAAATCCATATCAGGGCGCAAAAGTATTAAGAAATGCAGTACTACTGTATTCTTTAAGCAATAATATCAAAAAAATCAGGACATATGCTGCCCTTGACTTTTCAAATGATATTTCATTCTTGTACATTCCAATGTATTATAACTTGAAATCTTCACTTTCAGGTTATTGTGTTAACATTGGATTAAGCGGATGCTTAATGCTTCATTTTATCCAGAATCAAAATCAACTCTTTCAATAAAAATGAGCGTTATATCCAAAATTCAATCGTATGTTATCATGGCGGAATAATAAAAAAGTCTCCTTGGGAACCCAAAGAGACTTTACAGTCAGAAAGTACCTCTTTACCTGGAGATCATCATCTTTGAAGGTAAAGGAAATATGTTAAATTCAATTTATCTATAATATAATCTAGTTTGATAACCAGAATTATAGTTTAAACAACACTGCGTCCACTCAAATAATAAATCTAATTTAAGGAGATAATATTCTGTAAACTTCATAAAGATAAAAATATATTTGAATTCTCAATTAAGAAATATTTCAAGTATTATTAAAACAAAGAAGGCCACGCATTTGTAGCGGAGCCTCCAATATTTCTATTTTAAGTCAGGCTTTTTAACAAAGCCGCTTTGTCTTATTCTTCTTAACGGGTCACAACAAATTTCTTCACGATAACTTCATGATTCGTTTGTATTTTAATCAGGTAGTTACCTGATGGCATTTGTCGGGTATCGAGTCTTTCGGTATACTTTCCAGCCTTCAATTTACCACCAAATGG
>JALYPU010000010.1 GCA_030856215.1 Bacteroidota bacterium | reverse complement strand
CTACGATATTCTTCGGGAAAGGATATAGAATACTCTTTTTCCAGAGCGGCTAATTCTTTTTCATCTGATGACTTATTTGTTTCAATTCTGACATTCGGGAGATCGCTCTTTATCCAGTTAATAAAATTGTTATCCATATGATTTTTCTAAAAGTGTGCCGAATATAGTTAAATGTTCTGCGTCAATAGCTTTCAAATACCTTCGACAATTAAAGTGGTTTCGTAACAAAGTTGAATGCTAAAATAAATCTTCTTTTTTAGGAAAAGCGTTACGAAACATGACAAAGCATCAATGATCAGGATGCGTCAAAGTGCAACATCACTTTTCATTGCAACAAAAAAATCAAGAAGATTTCCGGCTAAAAAAACGAAATCTGTTTTACCCAGAGGTCTTTTCGGCATCGCGAAAATTGCATTTATCCCTTTGTCCCATTTGTTTTTAATATCAAAAGCAAAAAAATGTGCTTTACCATTATCTGCGAAAAAGAAGAGGTGTGGAAAATAATTGGTTAAAGTAAGGTCACTGTTGATTAGTATTGCATCTTCAGGAGAAAAAAGCAGAACTGAATTTTCATTTGAAGAAACGGTTATCTGCTGAAAAGCGCTTAAAAGCGAATAATATTCGCCTGGCAATTTCTCTGGTCCAAGCAAAGTGCTGATTTCATCCTTGTTAAGAAGTCTCTTACGATCGAGTATTACAAAATTGTATACCGGATCAAATTTGATAAGCGCGTATATTTCTTTTGCATCCCGTGTTAACGACTGCCAAGCTTCATCATCAATTGCTGGAAGTGCACTAAAAGAAACACCTTCATTCATTTTCGTTATTACTTCCCGGAGATCTTGTCCGAGATATTGCGATGTACCCCGCCGGAGCGCGCAGGAATCAAGCCGAAACAAAGCCATCTCGCCTTTATCCCATTTGTTATGTGGATCAATTGCATAAAAACTATCACCATTGTCATTCGCGATTACTATTACACCTTCTAAGCGATCTGAATATGCAGGATCGTAATTCACAAGCGAGACGTCTTCGGTGCCGTAAAATGAAAGAACTTCATCGTTTCCATATAAA
The DNA here is from genome assembly GCA_030856215.1 of Bacteroidota bacterium. Lineage (GTDB taxonomy): Bacteria > Bacteroidota > Bacteroidia > Chitinophagales > Saprospiraceae > Vicinibacter. The sequence goes on along the minus strand of JALYPU010000010.1, from coordinate 1,579 downwards.
GTCATCCCGTCAGAATGTAAAAGCATCTCCCTGTAATCATTGGGAAATCTAAAATTCAGCTCTTTTTCGAGCATGTTTATTTCTACTTCAGTGGATGGAGGCCTTTCCGTCACCCTGATATTATGCAATTCATTTTTTATCCAGTCAATAAACGAAGAGGTCATGCAAAATTTATCAATACTATTTCGTGTGATTGATTCCCTACAGATAAATGTCTAAGGACACTTGAATTTTATTATTCAATTTTAGGGTATTTTGAAAAATTTTTCTCAGCTTTTAACTGCACGAGCAGCTCCTCTAAGTTAGTTCCTAGAAAACGGGCAGATGCTTTATCAAGTGAACCCATTGGAATGATGAAAATTGCATTCTTCCCCCTGCCCCACTGATTTTCCGGATCGAAAGCATAAAACCTTCCGCCCGCATCGTCAGCAAAAAAGAAAATAAATGGGAGATACGAAGTATATGCAGGATCATCGTTTGTCAGCTGAACTTCCTCAAAAGTATGAAAATGGATTAGCCCGGCAGGGCCTAACACCTCTAATTGATCAATAACACTTAGCAGGTCAAGATATTCGCCTGCCAAATCTTTTCGGCCAAGCACATTTTCAATATCAGATTTCTCCAATACCTCCGGCTTCTCACGAATCCAGATTTGAAGGGAAGGATTAGATTTAATAAATGAAATGAGTTGAGGGCCGTTCATGGTTGTAAATTTAAAAAGACATTCCGAAAATACCGTTTAAATCAATGTCGATCTGGCTTTCTGTAAGGTTTAATTGATCTTTATTTTTCATTAATTTATTTTTGATATTATTCCGTATTTTTTGAAAATATACGTCGTTTTCATCTAAAGTTTTTTTGATAATATTTTCAGGAACGCCGGCTATTTGTAAATCTAATTCTGCTAAAGTTTTTTCGTCGGCATAAGTGCGAAGCCCTATTTCACTTTTTCTACTCATTTGACGGGAAGTTATTCTTTGATGGGGAGTTCCTGCATAATGGTCCCGTAAATTTAGTGCTGGCGCCAAATCATGATCATATAATTCTGCATCATCAAAAACAGATTTCCCTTTAATTTTATACTTATTATTTTGTTTTAGTTCATCAAATAACCGTTTTTCTGCCCAATCAGACTGTACACCATGATGGCCCTGGAAAAAGCTTTCTATTCCTGCATTATCAATTGTAAGGGCTTTATATCCTTTTTCATTAACCTGGTACTCCTTTATTGTTTTAATCGGCGGTTCTTTACTAGTCAAAACCCACCCCTCGTAGGTTTTATTCGCAATAAAACCACTCGCATCGGCCTTAGCAATTAAGAATTTATCCAATTCATTATCGATAACTTTCATTACATTATTATAACTCTCGCCTGCCTTTAATTTTGAAAGTTCTTCTTCCAGTACATCTAATCCTTTATCTAAGGCTTTGGTATCTTTTATCTTCCTGTTTCTATGAAGAAACTCCCGCAAATTCATTTCATTACCAGTCAATTCAAAATCGTTAATTATTTTATTGACACGCGAAGTCTGAAGAGCGGTTATTTTCGTCGGTACACAAACACTCGCACACATAGTCA
>JALYPU010000009.1 GCA_030856215.1 Bacteroidota bacterium | reverse complement strand
ACCCAATACCGTGTAGCCAAAGATTCTATCATTATGGATGCACTAATTGACGCGGCTTCACGTGGAGTCAACGTATTTGTGTTTATAGAAGTTAAAGCGAGATTTGATGAAGCGGCAAATCTCGCTTGGGGTGAGGAGATGGACAAGCGAGGTATAAAAGTTCGTTACAGTTTCCCAGGACTTAAGGTTCATGCAAAGTCTGCGCTCATCAGCCGAAAGAAAGATAAAGTATTATCACATTACGTATATTTAAGTACGGGTAATTTTCACGAACAGACGGCGAAAGTGTATTGTGATTATGGGATGTTCACAACGAATGATAAATTGGTTACCGAAGTCAACCGCTTTTTTAACTTCCTGGAAAGCATGAAACTACCTAATATTGGATTTAATCATTTATTGGTAGGCCAATTTAATTTAAATGATGATTTAAAAGCACTGATTGCCTTTGAAAAAAAAGAAGCCCAAGCCGGAAGGCCTGCGGAAATTATGCTCAAATTAAACAACCTTCAGGATCATGAAATGATCAATCTATTATATGAGGCATCACAGGCTGGTGTAGATATCAAATTAATTATCCGGGGAATTTGTTGTTTGGTACCAGGAAAGCCTGGCCTGAGTGATAATATACATGGGATTAGTATAGTAGATCGGTTTTTAGAACACAGTCGTGTTTATTATTTTCTTCACAGCGGCGAACATAAAATATTTTTATCTTCTGCTGATTGGATGGAACGAAATTTACATTTTAGAATAGAAATTGCGTTTCCTGTTTATGAAATTGAACTTAAAAAACAGATTATTGATGTTATGGATATTCAGTGGAATGATAATGTGAAATCACGCAGTATCAATTACGACGAAATGAATCTTTATACGGTGACGACTTCCAGAAAAAAAATACAGTCTCAGATTGAAACCTATAAATACTATAAAGAGCTCAATGAAAATTTTTCATCATGAGTAAAAACTTACAAATTATTTATTGCACCATCGATTCGATGGAAGCTGCAGAACAGCTGGCTGATGCTGCATTAAACTTAAAACTCGCTGCTTGTGTCAACGTATTCCCCATTCAATCTTATTATTATTGGAATAAAAAAAAGGAAAAAACTATGGAGTTTGTAATGATTTTTAAAACATTAAAGAAAAAAAAGAAAACATTAGTACGTCTGATCGAAAAAGAGCATAGTTATGAAGTTCCTTGCATTTTAAGCTTTGAGGCTGGAGTCAATACGACTTTTGAAGCATGGACTAAAAGCAACTTGGTTACTTAATTATAGGACGCCTTCATGTGCCAAAAACCGTTCGGCATCTAAAGCCGCCATACAACCGGTTCCGGCTGCAGTTACAGCCTGCCGATAAATCCGATCTTGTACATCCCCACAAGCAAATACCCCATCAATATTGGTTTTAGTACTTCCCTTTTCTACCAAAATATAACCTTGTTCATCCATATCCAGCCATCCTACAAATGGGTCTGAATTGGGTTTATGTCCAATGGCCACGAAGAAACCATTGATAGGAATAATTTCTTCCACACCGCTAATACTATTTTTTATTCGCATCCCTTCTACTTCATTTTCACCTAATATTTCTTCTGGTGTTGAATTCCAATGGATCTGAATTTTTGGGTTTTTGAGAATTCTTTCTTGCATGATTTTTGACGCCCGCATGACATCTCGCCGAACCAATAAATGAACTTTAGGGCAGAGTTTTGCCAAATAACTGGCTTCTTCTGCTGCGGTATCTCCACCACCCACAACGGCCACTTCTTTCCCCTTGAAGAAAAACCCATCGCAAACCGCACATGCTGAAACACCTTTATTCATAAGTTTCTGTTCAGAAGGTAGGCCCAACCATTTTGCACTGGCTCCTGTGGAAACGATGACAGTATGGGCTAAAATAGTATCTCCACTTTCTGTAAATACTTTATGCACGGGTTTAGTAAAATCAACACCCGTAATTTTTTCAAATCGAATATCTGTTTCAAATCGAGCAGCTTGATTCTTAAAATCTTCCATCATCTCTGGTCCTTGAATACCTTTTGGATAGCCTGGATAGTTCTCAACTTCGGTGGTAATCATCAGTTGACCACCAGGTTCACTGCCAGTAAATAAAATAGGTTTCATATTAGCTCTGGCTGCATAAATGGCTGCTGCATATCCAGCTGGACCAGACCCAATAATGACACAATGATGTAAATACATATAACTACTTTGAATTTTGATCTAAATGTAACACGGCTTTAGGTATACTGTTCAGGATTAAGGATAAATCAATTTGTTTGCCGTTAAAAGTTTAAAAAAAAGCACACATAATTCATCGGGATCTTTGGTGGCATCTAGTTGAAAATCAGCTCTTTCGTAAATCGCTCTTCGTTCAAGGTATAACCTATAAAGAGTTTTTATAGAATCCGCATTTTTAAACATTGGCCTGTCTTCATTCTCGATTCGAGAAACCAACACTTCCGGAGACGCATTCAAATAAATGCATTTACCAATTTGCATCAAATACATGCTATTAAAATAGACCGGTGTTCCACCTCCACAAGCCAGTATGAATGGTTCTTTCGTCATTAAATTCAAAAGACAAAAGCGCTCAATGCTGCGAAATGTACATTCTCCCTTATTTTTCCAAAGGGTATCTATCTTGGTTTGACTTTCACGCGCTATCTCTATATCCAGGTCTTTATGCTGGAATCCATACGTTTCTTGCATTTTTATAGCCAGAGTGCTCTTACCTGAACCAGGTAAACCAAGTAAAAAGATATGTTTATTAAGGGTTACTTTTGCCATCTAAAGTTTAAGATGAAATCAACTAATTTTCTAATATTGAGCGTATCGATATTTTTTTGGATCTCTTGTAAAGATAGGATAAAGGACCCTTCCGATAAAAATTCAGATAAGGAAAACCCTTATCTTGAAGTAATTCAGAACCCTGCCACCGCTGACAATCCTAAAGATAGCTCCAGGTTAGCCAAAATAGAATTTCAAAATATTCGATATGATTTCGGAACAATCACCGACCTGAATAATGTGGGCTATGTTTTTTTTTTTCGAAATTCTGGAAATGTAAAATTGTTAATTAGTAATGTGGAAACTTCTTGTGGTTGTACAACCACTCAGTATCCCACTGGATTTATCTCCCCTGGCGATACCAACAGTATTCAAGTTAGGTTTGATGCCAGTGGTAGATCAGGTAGGCAAGAAAAAACAATTAAAGTGTTAGCAAATACGGAGCCACCACAAACTGTGTTATATTTGACCGGAAATATTATATCAAAAAAATAAGTGTATATGAATTCGATGTTAGTCAATATTTTACCTTTCTTACTCATTTTTGTAATCATGTATTTTTTTATGCTCAGACCTCAGGTAAAAAAGCAGAAAGAACAAAATACATTTAGCGCAAATTTAAAAAAGGGTGACCAGGTAGCCACAGGATCCGGTATGATAGGTAGAATAACCAAAATAGAAGACGCCGTGGTTGAATTACAAGTTGATTCTAAATCCTTTATCAAAATTTTACGAACAGCTATTTCTAAAGAAGCCACCGAATCTTTGAAAGATCGAAATTATTTAGAGATATAATCGATTGATTTTCCTGGTATACTTGGAAGCTAATACTACTTATTGCTTTAATTTTACTTTAGCTTCATTCCACAATACATCCATCTCAGCTAGTGTCATTTCGTCTAGTGGACGGTCCGCATGTTGTTCTATATATTCAAATCTGGATTTAAATTTTTGATTGGCTTTTTCTAAGGCAGTTTCTGCATCAATTTTTAGAAACCTCGCATAGTTGATTAATGAAAATAACACATCTCCATACTCTTCTTCTGTTTCATGTGGATGGTTATCAGCGACCGCTTTTTGAAGTTCAGTGATCTCTTCAACTACCTTCTCCCACACCTGTTCTTTATTCTCCCATTCAAATCCAACTTGTTTGGTTTTGTCTTGCATTCGTATCGCTTTCACCAGTGCAGGCAACGAATTTGGAACACCTGACAACAATCCTTTTTTACCCTCTTTAAGCTTAAGCTTTTCCCAATTTTGTTTGACTTCCTCTTCTGTAGTCAATGTAACGTCTCCATAAATATGGGGGTGTCTGTGGATGAGCTTCTGACTAATTTTTTCGATAACATCCTCTAGGGTAAACCAATTCTGTTCACTCGCTATTCTAGCATAAAATAGAATATGTAGTAGCAAATCTCCGAGTTCCTCTTTTATTTCCTGTGGTTTTTCGTTGATAATGGCCTCCAGCAATTCATAGCTTTCTTCCATGGTTAGAGATCGGAGGGTATGAATAGTCTGCTTTTTGTCCCAAGGGCAGCCTTCACGGAGTTCATCCATAATTTCTACCAACCTTAAAAAGCGTTCTGCAAGAGAATTATTCATTGCCATAAGAATCTGGAATGAGGTGCCCTAACTTATCTCTTTTGGTATGGAGGTATTGAATACTATCTTCGTCCGGATTCATAATAATTGGAATACGCTCGATAATTTGTATACCTGCGTTTTCCAACGTTTTAACTTTATTAGGGTTATTGGTCAAAATACGTACTGCCTTAATTTCAAAATAATTCAGAATGGAGACTGCATCTGAAAAATCTCTTTCGTCGGGGAGAAAGCCCAACTTTTCATTGGCTTCCACAGTATCATACCCTTCATCTTGCAATTTATAGGCAGCTATTTTATGGTGCAAGCCAATACCTCTACCCTCCTGGCGCAAGTATATAAGCATTCCACCATTTTTGCCAATCAGATCTAGAGATTTATGTAACTGAAAACCACAGTCGCATCGCTGAGAACTAAACACATCTCCAGTTAGGCATTCAGAATGGATTCGTAAGGTTATGGGTAATTGCGTGTCCAGATGTTCAGACAATAAAACAATAATAGGGTCATCTGAAGGAGGTTCAGAGACAAAGCTAAAAACCCTAAATTTCCCAAATTCGCTAGGTAATAAAGCTTCTTGAGGACTATTTATTTTCTTCACCATACAACTGCTCAAAAACAAACGGTCCTTGAATAAGGTTGAGCAGAGTTTTGGTTTTTAATGACATTTCAGACTCTCCACATAGAGCCTTTCCGCTGCCAATGCGTAAAAACAGTACTTAAGACTAATACCGAAATCGCGATACTAAAAATTAACATAAAGCCGATTTAGTTTAACTTGATTAGAAACCACAATATCGGGGTAAACCCTGATTATATGCAAGTTTTGTCCAAAGAATTTTAAATAATTATAATTGATATATATTTCTTGGGTAAGATCACAAGGATTTACAAGAGAATAATTCAAATACATGAAAAATTTTATTCATTATTCGAGGTTTATAAAACATCAGGTCCTGAATGATATCATTATTCCCTTTATCTACACAGCCAATACCTGGTGGTAATTTCTTAATTTTAGTAAATAACCATAAAATAGAGCAAATGAAAACCCTGCCATCAGTGCAGCGATAGTCGGTTGAATACCCGCAAACCAATCATATAAGCCATGCAATGTTGAAGCCGCAAGTATTCCAAGGACAATCAACGCACCAATCTTTTCTTTACGCATATAAGCAGTCGTAATAAAATACGCCACAATCCCGGAAAACACTGCATGACAAAATACTAGTGACAGGGATCGTAACATAACCGAAACCATGGCATTTTGAACTCCCGAAACCAATCCTTCCACTCCGTAATCCATCGTTTTTGCATAAGCTGAATTCACAGCGTTTTCACCATAATGTAAGTTTTCAAACGCAGCGAATCCCAATCCGCTAAACACACCTATGGTAATCAATGAGTACGGCTTTAGCTCTTTACTAAACCACTTTAAGGCAATGACTATGGGCAGCGCTTTGATCAATTCCTCGCAAAGACCTACTTGAAAAATGTAGCCTAATAAAGAAACCAACAGATTCTTATGATCCGCCATATATAAATAAAAATCTGGCAATAAGCGATAAAAAGCTAATAAGAGCCAAATGCCAATGATGCCTGTAAAAAATAAGGAAGCAATGGCTAATCTCCAGGAACCCTGATCGTTCAGAATAAACTTTTTAAAAATAACACCCCAAACAAAAGCAAAAAACAACGCAAACATGGTTAATTGCATATTGGGTTGCTTCACAGTCACAATTAAAAGCGGAATGATTCCCAATAATGAAACTGCCCAGAACACAAAATCTGAAAGTAATAATTGAATATTAGAATTATCAATAGGAATAACCTCCTGTTTTATAGGAATTCCGCGTAAATCATTAATAATGGTTCTTGCCTGCCTGGCCCCGCTTTCAAATATATTCTGACCTGGTTCAAGGCGTTGGAATGGATTGGACGAAGTATCTTGTTTTTGATTGGTTGGATTCGATAATGCAACAGCAGGAACTAGAATTGTCTTGCCACAGTTAGAACAAAATCGTTGTAACCCAAAAGAGCTTTCATCATAAACTTGAACGCTTTGACATTCCGGACAAGAAAATTTTATAGTTAACATAAGAAACTCATTCTATCATCTTTACTTAAAACAAAATTAAGTTAAAAATTTATATCAGGCAGGAACTATTGAACGTTCTCCTTTGTAAAATTATGAAATGCAAATTCAATACTTAAAGCATTGGATTTTAAGTTCTTGTAGTGTTTTTATAAGTTTTCTGCCATGCTGTAGTCAAAAATATATCACCTCTATTGGTTTTCGTCTCGGTACGGAAGCGGGTGTTAGCATTCAACAAAGATTAGCCAAACACATCACAGCAGAAGGCATTCTCCTCAAAAGTTTTAAAACAAATGATAATGTGTTGATTTTATTGGCAGAAGATCATAACAGTATAATCACCCGTCGATTGAATATCTATTTTGGAGTGGGCCCACACTGGTATTTCCATCGAGATTCCTTTAATGTATTGCCCTCAGGATTTTCTCTTTTAGGTGGTGTCGAATTCACCATTGGTAGAGCAAATTTGTCCTGGGATATTTTACCAGCCTTCAACTTTGTGGGTGCGGAAAGAATTTTTGATTATAAAACGGCTATTTCCATACGGTATGTTTTACTGAAAGAAAAAAAGAAGAAATGGAATTGGAAATGGAAAAAATAAAATGGTAGTGTATCAATGAAAATTTTCTGCCTTCCGTTTGAAATAATGTCTTGAAACATACAAATAAATGAACAAAGTGTCGGGTTCTGGTTTCATTACTCCGTTTTCATAAAAACCTTAGCAGCCGAATGTCCGGTGGACTGTTGCGGCACGGATTCGGACCGGATTGAAAGCAATGAAATTCTATTGTCCCGACTCCATAGGTTACTATTTTCTATCCTACCTATAAATCAATTTAACGTATTATGCAAGTATTCCTAAAAGAATTATATTTGTAATCTACATAATCAATAAATTATCAAGTTATGATTAAATTAAGGTATGCTTTGTTTCCAATCCTCCTAGTATTCTTTTTGCCTTCCTGTGACTTATTGGATGACTCTCCATGTGGTCCGAAAACGACAGCGGATCTTTATTTATTAGGCTCCAATATGTTAGATAAAGCTTATTTACACACCTATACTGAAGGTAATAATAGAGTTTTCCAATGGAGTGAATTGGTTGAAGAGGTTTGTACTGATGAACACATTAAGTCAGAATTCCGACTAGCTTTGTTAGATGAAAATTCAGCTAAAGATTTGAATATTAAAGCCCGGGCTAGCATAAGTTACCAATTTTTGTACGAGAAAAATATAGAGTTAGTACAAAATGGTAATGATCTAAAAGGTAGTTTGGAAGTAGGTTTAAAGCACGCCTTTTCTGATCTGAATGGATGGTTTGTACACAGCCTAGAGGTCTATTTCCCTACCAAAGGTAGTCTGATAGAAGACGAGAAATTTTTATTTCCTCGTGAGCCAGTGGACTCATCATTAGTAGGTAAATTAATATCTATCGAAATTAAGACAAACCACAGGCATTTTAAATAAATTTAATCCTAATTTTTCAGCCATAAGGACTTGTTTATCCATATTAATTGATCTAAACTTGATTATAATAATTAGGACCTTATATGAAAAACATACCTGAATATTGGTTGAGATATTCCAAATTGGTTTATATAAATCGATTGCAAAAGAACAAATAGAAATTATTAGAAGTTAGTTCCTATTTAACAGCAATGCCTCAATGAATCCTTCGCTAGCTGTGGCGCTTTAATGCATCTCTCTCCATGCCTCAACGGCGTTTGCAGGCTGTGGCGCTTTAATGCATCTCTCTCCATGCCTCATCTCAGCTTTCGCAGGCTACAGCTTCGATTTCGGTTCTCTTCGTAAAAAGACATCCTGTATGTCTTTTTACTCGTTCAGGATCACATCACTGAAATACATTCTGGATTTCTTTTGAGTTCGTCCAAAATACAGCGCGTGGCGAGTAATTTTCGTAGCGGCTTTGAGCTTTGACACTGAAATTTAAGCTCAAAATTAGGAGGGAAAATTAAAGGGTTTGAAAAAACCAAACCATTAGAGGAATCGTCGAAGATCAGCGAAGCAGAAAATTAGGAGCTGAAGGCATTGGGTCTAGCAGAAGCGCCTTATTTTGGACAAGATTTTTGGTTCTTTTGATCGATTGCAAAAGAACAAATAAATAAATAAATAATGGATTTTAAAGCAATACCTCAATGAATCCTTTGCTAGCTCCGGATTCATTTTCGGTTCTCTTCGTATTTCTTCACCCTCTCTTTTAAGAGAGGGGTTGGGGTGAGTTGAGCGATATTTTTTAAAGCAATTCCTCAATGAATCCTCCGCAGGCTGTGGCGCTTTAATTGCATCTCCCTCCATGCCTCAATGAACCCTCCGCATGCTCCGGATTCATTTTCGGTTCACTGCATCGAAAGACATTTTTTATGTCTTTCGATTTGTTTAGGTTCACTTCGTAAGAAGACATCTCGTATGTCTTTTTACTCGTTCATTTCGAGTTATTTCCCCTGTTCACATCTGGCATAAAAAAATTCGGATCAATAACTACTTCAGAAATCTTGGATCTTTGAATAGGAATTTCAAATGCAAATTTTGGATTAACCCAATGCCAGGGTGAGAGAATATGCACGTCCGTATTTTTTTCAAAAGTCTTTGACCCTCTCATCAAATCCAGCGGTATGTGATATAATTTATTCGAACCATCCACCAATATAACTCTTAAGTCAATCGGCATTGGAAAATCTCCATTTCGAAAAAGATGAATGGTCGTTTTGAAACTATTATTATCTATAATCGTATCCACTCTATAGTCAATTGTTTTAGTGGTATACACCCAATATTGTTGGAACCAATCTAGCTCCAAGCCGGAAACTTTTTCCATGATTCTAAAAAAGTCATCTGGTTCCGGATGTTTAAACCTCCATGCCCAATAATAATCCAATAAGCCCTCCTTAAATTTGGATTCACCCATTATATACTTCAATTGATGAAGGCACAAAGCCCCTTTCACATAGGACCCGACACCATATGCCCGGTTCCTTGTGAAATGATCTGCATGAGTACTTAAAGGTTCTTCCCCTCCTCCAGATATAAATTCTACAAAATCTTCTACTGTCGCGCGATGTGGATCTTCGACAGCCTCTGCATCAGGAATTAAATTTTGACTTTTCAAATAATTCATAACCTCCTCTTCTGCATAAGAAGCAAATCCTTCATCCATCCAACCATACAAGCTTTCATTGGTAGCTATCATCATTTGATACCAGCTGTGCATCCATTCATGAAGGGATACACCTACCAGGCTGACCAATGAGCGATTGCCCGTGATCAATGTAGCCATAGGATATTCCATTCCTCCATCACCTCCTTGAATAAATGAATAGCTGGGGTATGCATAAATACCAAAGTTTTTTTCAATGAAATCTAAGGCTTTGTCCATTATAATGGGCAATTCCTTCCATGCTGGAGAATTCTTTTCACTTGGTTGATAATAGATATGAATTTTACGTTCATCATTGCGAGTAAGCGTCTCATGAACGTAATCTGGATCGGCAGCCCAAACAAAATCGTGAACATTCAGGGCTTTAAAATTCCAGGTCTTTTTTCCTTTATGAACAACTTGTGATTTCTCTTTAAAACAATTTACCTCTTCAGAATTTAATTGAATACCGCCCGCTGCTACACAATATTTTTGATCAATTATAATATTTACAAAAAAGTCTCCAAAGTTTCCATAAAATTCCCGCCCAATATATGGATCCGTATGCCATCCATGTCTATCATACATACAAAGTTTTGGATACCATTGAGACATGCTGTAGTCAATACCTTCTTTATTATTTCGCCCACTTCTTCGTATTTGTAACGGAACTTGTGTTTGGTGTTTCATAATAATTTCAATTGCGTTACCAGGAAATAATTCCTTGTGTAATTGGACTTCTAAAATGGTTCCTTCGATACAATATTGAAGCGCTTTTCCGTTTTGTTCTATGGACTTAATTATATGGTATCCAATTTCAGATTCCTTTAATGCACTAATGCGCCTTCCAATTCTTGGATCAGGATCTTCTATAGTTAAAGAACGAATGTCCATATCGCTCCCAGGTTGAAAGGCATTAAAGTATACATGATAATATAATTTATCGAGCGTATCAGGACTATGGTTCCACAAGGTAAGTTTTTGAGTTCCGGAATATTGATTTTTTTTAGCGTCGAATTCAATATCCATTTGATACATTACTTTTTGTTGCCAGTAAGCTTGTTGAGCATTGGTACGAAAATAACATGAGCATAATACGAGGGTATTTATCAGTAGTCTATACTTCTTCATCAATAAGATTTTCAGTCAAAGTGCTAACGGGTGATAATGAATATAGATTGTTTATTATAAAGTAAAAAACCAGGATACTCAATAAATTCATCGTGATCATCAATGGGGCATTCATATCCTTAATAGTAAATAGGCTATAGGTTTTTAAGGCACCTCCTTCATACCCAACTATACATGCTCCATAAAAATTAGTGGCGGCATGAAGGCCTAGCGGAATTTCCAATCCATTATCTAAAACGGCAATGACACACATAATAAAAGCAACACTAAAATAAAATATACTCATTGGCCAAAATCCAAACTGCTCTATTTCAGGATTAGAATTATGCAAAAGCATAAATATTATGGAGGACCAAATGATAGGGAGTAAAGCAATTCGGTAGCGCTGAGCAAAATTTTGGAGTAAAAACCCACGGACTAGTATCTCTTCTGTTGTTGTCTGAATAAAAAGTAAGGTTATGCTAATCAAAATTAAATTTGTAAATCCGTTAGGATTAAAACTAAAATGGTATTCTCCTTGGAAAACGTAATGATAAACTAAATCAGCTAGGACATTAATAAAAAACCAAATTAAAAATGAACTAAAAATTCGCATCCAGCGAATAGTAGGGAAGGCAGTAAATAAAGACTTAATACGTCTTTTTTGAATCCAATGAACGCACGCTAAAAATAAAATAATAAAAATGGTAAACGGAAGTAACATGTAGATTAACCTCACATTTAAATCCTGAATTTCAAGTATTTTAATTCCTAGACGTTCAACAATAATTTGATATAAAACAATCCCAAGGATGGGAATGAAAAGGCTCAAAAAGCACCCCCCTAAATATTGTTTTGTGGATCTGGCTAAAAAAAGGAACGTATTGGGTTTCATGACTTAGATGTGCACAAATGTAAAAAATTAAATTTATCTACTTTTATGGAATATAAGCTATATTTTTACGCGTACAACTAACTGCCCACATGGATACTCAAAAAATAGGTATGTTTCTGATTCTGGCCTTTCTTATCATTGCAAGCCGGTTACTACCTCATGCACCTAACTTTACAGCCGTCATGGCATGTACGTTGTTTGCGGCCGTTCAATTCAGGAGCGCAACAGCACTTTTTATAATTCTACTTTCTTACTGGATTTCAGATATAATTATTAATAACTTCATGTATCATTCCAGCAGTGGCTTCAAATGGGCAAGCAATTCATTAGCCTGGATATACATCCCGTTGATTATTAATTTCTTAATCTCGAAATGGTACTTAAAAAAAGACTTTGAACCCTTAAAGTTGATACCCGCAAGTTTGTTAGTCTCGTGCGTTTTCTTTTTATTGACTAATTTAGGTGTTTGGCAATCTGGCAGTTTATATCCTAAAGATATTTCCGGATTAGTCAGTTGCTATTTGGCCGCAATACCTTTTTTTGGAAATGAAATCGCAGGTACGTTATTTTTCTCGTGCTGCTTATTCTCAGCTTTTTGGATTTACGAAACTAAACTGATAAAGCAGCATGCCTGATTCCGAAGACGCAGAATTTCTTATTTTGAATGAAGATTACACGATAGAAGATGGCCTATATGTTTTTACTAGGGAATATCATCTAAAACGAGGATATTGTTGTGAATCAGGCTGTAAAAATTGTCCCTATCCACTACCTACTGATAAATAATAATGGTAGTTCTTAGCCCCTTTTTGAAGAGAGAGCTTGTCCCGATGTTATCGAGAGGGTGACCGAGCGTACCGCTAGAAGCGGATTGGAGTGATAAAAATCACTCCAAAGCGAGGGAACTTTCCGCCAACTGGCGGAAAGCACTTCTTTGCATCTTTCTCCTTGCCTCAATGAATCCTTATATTTCTCCCCTCTTTTTTAAGAGAGGGGTCGGGGGTGAGTTGAAATGCAGATACCTTCATACCTCAATGAACCCTCCGCATGCTCCGGATTCATCTTCGGTTCACTTCACTGAAAGACATTTCTATGTCTTTCAGTTCGTTCATCCAAAGCGAGGGAACTTTCCGCCAACTGGCGGAAAGCACTTCTTTGCATCTTTCTTCATGCCTCAATGAATCCTTATTTTTCTCCCCTCTTTTTTAAGAGAGGGGTCGGGGGTGAGTTGATTGATTTCTGATTTTCTAAAATTCAAAACCACCCAAACCTCTTTTTTCGCCTGGTAGTGGTTGTCTTAATTCCAAGAATCCCTAATAACCCTCTAGTTAACTCCCTTGCAACCGTTCGACCAACTTGTCGCGTCACCGTGCTATCCATCACTTTTTCCAAGGTTGTTTTTTCTTTTCGACCCCTTGATACTATCTCCGGATCCTGCTCGGCTTCTTCAATTTTCTTCAATAAAATTTCAGCAGCAGATTCGCGCTCTATTTTTTCAGCATAATAATCGGCAATCTCAGAACTTCTACCTAGTCGACTTACTTCGTTTTCCTCCAAAATATCCATGCGCGATTCCGGGGCTCGCATCATGGTGTGTACTAAAGGTGTAGGGATCCCTTTTTCATTTAATGCAGTCACAAATGCTTCACCAATTCCTAATTCTGTAATAAGTTGTTCGACATTGTAAAAATTTGATTCGGGATAATTTTCTGAAGCTAACTTAATGGCTTTGCGATCCTTTGCCGTAAAAGCACGCAAAGCATGTTGCACTTTCAAACCCAATTGAGCTAGAACAGTTTCAGGAATATCTATGGGATTTTGCGTTACAAAGAAAATACCTATTCCTTTGGACCGTATGAGTTTAATTATGGTTTCCACCTGATCTAACAACGCTTTAGTGGCTTCAGCAAATAATAAATGGGCCTCGTCGATAAATATAACCAACTTCGGTTTATCCAAGTCTCCTTCTTCTGGAAATTTATTATAAATCTCTGCGAGAAGCTGCAACATAAATGTGCTAAAAAATTTTGGTTTGTCCTGTATATCGGCAACCCGTAAAATGCTGATCACTCCATGTTTTTCTTTATTGAATCGAATCAGGTCCTCCACCTCAAACGATCGTTCGCCAAAAAAAGATGCGGCCCCTTGCTGTTCTAATTCAATTACTTTTCGGAGAATGGTGCCTACGCTCGCTGGAGATACCATTCCAAATTCTCGCTGCACTTCCTCTTTGCCTTCATTCGTAATAAATTGTAATACGATTTTGAAATCTTCTAAATCCAACAACAATAAACCACGGTCATCACAAAATTTGAATACCAAGGCTATGACACTTTCCTGAGTGTCATTCAATCCTAGAATCTTTGAAAATAGTACAGGACCAAATTCTGTCAGTGTGGCTCTTAATGGAAGACCAGGTTGATTGGAGATAGATAATAATTCTACAAAATTACCATTAGCTTGCCATGGAATTTTTATCTGTTGATGCCTATCTTCTATCTTTGGATTCGATGCACCTTCTATAGCAATTCCACTAAGGTCTCCTTTTATATCCAATAACAATGAAGGTACACCGGCACGAGAAAGTTGCTCCGCCATCATTTGAAGGGATTTAGTCTTACCAGTTCCTGTCGCCCCTGCTATTAAACCATGTCGATTCATAGTTCTCATAGGCACTCTAACTACACATTCAGAAATCACCTTTTTGTCAAACATTCCTCCCCCTATTATCAGGCTTTCTCCACTAAAAGTGTAGCCATTTCCTACGATTTCTAAAAATTGATCATTCATATAAAATATTTATAAATGCAAAATTAACCCAATTCGTATATTTATGACAAATTAGCAACACCATGCATTCTATTATCACTATGAAATACCCTCGTCTCATTTATTTTAGTGCTATTCTTACAATTGTTTCAATAAAATGGAGTCACGCTCAACATAGCATTATCCAATCAACAGAAACCATCCTATCCAGATCCATGGGCTCTAGCATCCTAAGTTTAATTCAAAACGGAAGTTACCTCAATAACCCTGCACATCTTGCATTTTTGGTTACAAATTCATTTTCAATTCAAGGCGGAAACTATTACCTGATTCCTTCTTTAAATCATTCCGCCATACATTCAGGAGTAAAATTATCTGGAAATGATGGATTAACCATACTCGCTAGTATGGATGGCAGTCCTGAATTTCGTGAAATGTTGATCGGTATTGGATATGGTCGTAAAATTGTAAAAAACACATCAGTAGGATTACGTATTAATTACATACAACAGAATCAAATTGAGTTTGATGACCTGAAAGCACTTTCTTTTGATATAGGCATTCAAACAAAATTAGTAAAAAATATATGGATTGGATTCCAAACTAAAAATACCATACCTATCAAAATAAATAAACACTTGATCTTACCTTCGTTTTACAGTTTGGGCTTATTGTATGAAGTGAATGAATTTTTTAAAATTACTACAGCCGTACAAGCAGATCAGGAATATTCTCCAAAAATTAATATAGGCCTTTTATACCAGGTGTATCCAAAGCTTTCCCTCCAAGTAGGACTAAAAACAGATAATATTAGTTGGACTACTGGATTTTCTTATGAATGGAATACGCACTTTTGGATTGATGCGTCAATGGAATATCAATTAGTTCTTGGATTATCGCCTGGAATAGGCATTCATTATAAATGGTTAAAATCATGAAAATACTTCTCTGTTCAGCAACAATCTATGAAACCGCCGCAACGGTGGAATATCTACAACAGCATTTTTTACAAAAGTCATTCTCAGAATTTGTAAAGAATGACCTCACAGTGGTTCCTTTTGTCAGTGGCGTAGGAAGTCCGATGATGGCATTTGCTTTAGGCAGACTGCTTGATTCTGCATCATTTCAATTAGCCATTCATGCAGGAATCAATGGAAGCTATACAGAAAAATTTAAACTGGGTGAAGTAGTAGAAGTGATTACAGAATGTTGGGGAGACCTAGGCGCAGAAGACAATGATGGAAAATTATTAGACGTTTTTGACCTCGAGCTTTGTTCAGATGATCAATATCCCTTTCAATCAAAATTATTAGAAAAAAAATTTAACCCAATACAGACTCCTTTTGAAAAAGTTCATGGTGTCACAGTTAATAAAGTAAATGGAACAAAAACGTCCATTGATCTGGTTAAAAAGAAATATAATCGTGATGTAGAGAGTATGGAAGGCGCCGCATTTTTCTATGCCTGCCGCATGCTAGATCTTCCATTTATTTCTATTAGATCCATCTCCAACTATGTGGTACCAAGAAATCGTGAAACTTGGGAAATTCCATTGGCAATAAAAAATTTAAATGAAAGTTTGATCCAGCTAATAAAAAGGTTGGAATAAACTACCATACGATTCCAGAGTCTTTTGTTATCTATCGAATCTCAATATCCAAAATCTTTGCATCGATTAAATGTTCATTAATCTGCTTCAAAATAGCTGATTTTTGCAAATTCAGTTCATGCCTGAGTACACTTGAATTCAATTTAACAAGCAATTTATTTTCCTTAACTTTAATACTATCCGTGTGATTTTGCACCAAATCTCCATACAATTCAAACCACAGTTTTTCAATTTGTGAACGGATTAATTTATCTTTTAAATGTTTTTGATCCCTAAACTCTTTCAAAACATCTCCCAAAGTTTGTTCATTGTCCTTACTCATGATCGATTACATTTCCTTTGTAAATATAATGAAAATAATGAGGTATCTGAGAATACTGAATCACACGTTTTGCCCTTTTTTCGTCAGTATCCGTAATAAATACTTGAGGGATTTCTAAAGATTCAATGATCTGCATCAATTTTTTAATTCGCTCTTCATCTAACTTGGCAAAAAGGTCATCTAGTAATAATAAGGGCTTTTGCTGGCTTTGATTTAATAAAAATCTATATTGAGCCAGTCTCAAAGCAATGATAAAGGTTTTAATCTGCCCCTGAGAACCAAAATCCCTTAATGCTCGCTCCCCTAGTTTCGGAATTATCCGATCTTTATGAATACCTACATTAGTGCGTTGAGATAACAGATCTCTTTCTCTACTTCGGTTCATGAGTTCATTATAGTTACCAATGGCATCTGATTGGTATTCTAAACTGGCCTGTTGATCGTGTTGACTAATACTTTCAACAAATCCATTCAAATCCCTGGATATTTCTATAATCATATGGGACCGCATTTTATAAATATACGTTCCGGAATCCACGAGACGCTGGTCATAAATATCCATCAATTCTCTTTTCTTTGGAACACTTATGGAACTATTCTTCAATAATGCATTCCGTTGTTTTAAGATACGGTTATATATGAGAAGATGCTCCAGATATAAAGCATCAATTTGAACTAACGATTGATTCAAAAATCTTCTTCGCACCTCAGAATCATTAATGAATGTATAAATGTCATCCGGTACAATTAAAACCACCGGTACTTTTCCTATGTGGTTTGAAACTTTTTCATAGAGTATATCATCCCAAATAAATTCTTTTAGTCCAGGAGGTTTGCATTTAATAATGAGTTGGTGATTTTTGTCTACATCTTTAAAATGTAAA
Organism: Bacteroidota bacterium; assembly: GCA_030856215.1. Classification (GTDB taxonomy): domain Bacteria; phylum Bacteroidota; class Bacteroidia; order Chitinophagales; family Saprospiraceae; genus Vicinibacter. The sequence continues at coordinate 5,782 of JALYPU010000009.1, read as the reverse complement.
ACCGCTCTAAAAAATTCGTGATCATGCTTGATAAGAGATTTATCTGAAGTCTGAAAAAAACTTTTAGTTAAACACGAATAATAAATAGCATCCAGTAGATTGGTTTTACCGGCTCCATTTAACCCTAAAATAAAATGAACTCCTTGCTGAAAACTCAGTTCTAGCTTTTCAAAATTCTTAAAAGCAGTTAATGAAATAGCATCAAGAAACAAATGAAATCAAATTTAGCGTCAAAAAAACTTTCATAACAATTCCTGCGTTTACACAAGAATCTACCTGGATTCTGTCTCAAGCCTTGCATAGGTTCATAGAGTCGGTTAAATTTGTCCATAAATCATCCTGTATGCCCGAAACATTAAGTCCAACAAAAGTACCAAACAAAAGATCAGTATCAAAATCAGCCGACTATTCCAAAGAGACCTGGCTTACTTGGTATGAAGTCATGTTGAGGATTCGTAAGTTTGAAGAGAGGACGCTGATGCTCTATTCGCAACAAAAAATCAGGGGGTTTTGCCATGTGTATATTGGCCAAGAAGCCATTGCCGCAGGTTTGGTCACGGCTATAAAAAAGGAAGATGCTATAGTCACTGCCTATAGACAGCATGGGATTGCGCTTTCCAGAGGACTGACATCAAGTTCTTGCATGGCAGAATTGTTTGGTAAAGTCACAGGGTGTGTCAAAGGAAAAGGTGGGTCCATGCATTTTTTTTCAAAAGAACATCGGTATTTTGGTGGCAACGGCATCGTAGGAGCTCAAATTCCTATAGGAACCGGTATTGCCTTTGCTGAAAAATATAGGGGATCTGACCTACTTTGTGTGACTATGTTCGGGGACGGAGCTGCTCGTCAAGGTGCCTTATACGAATCATTTAATATGGCGATGACTTGGAAATTGCCCGTATTGTATATCGTTGAAAATAATGGCTATGCCATGGGAACGTCCATTGAGAGGACTAGTAATGTTAAAGACCTATTTAAAATTGGTCTTGCTTTCGATATGCCTTCTATGCAAGTGGATGGAATGAATCCTATGGCTGTGCATGAGGCATTGGAACTGGCAGCGATTCATATCAGGGAAGGGAAAGGGCCTTACTATCTGGAAATCAAAACCTATCGATATAGAGGTCATTCAGTTTCTGACCCAGGGCATTATAGAACAAAAGAAGAAGTAGAATATTTTAAAACTCTGGATCCGTTAGGAATCACAGAACACGCAATATTGGATCAAAAAATAGCTACGACAAAGGAATTAGAGGCCATCCAGGAAAAAATTAAGCTGGAAATAGATGAGGCAGTGGAATTTGCTGAAAAATCTCCATTTCCTGAACCCAATGCGTTGTATGAAGATAATTATATTCAAAAAGATTATCCATATTTAAGAGACTAGAACTAATTGCGTTGGCCTTTCACGAGTTGAGCTAGTGCTTAGATTCCTTGATTTAGACGAATGGTAGTATTTTAAAATTATAATCTTAATAAGTACCTAATCATGTTCTGTGAAAATCTAATTTTACAAAACCTACCATTCCTGTCAAAGTTGAAGCAGTTATGATGGTTTCTATAAATTTATTCGCTTATTTAGCTGGTATGCTTCAATTATATTAGCTTTGCGAAGTTTTTTAAAAGCTACATACATATGGCAAAAGGATACAGGCCCAGTCAATCAAAAAATCAAGGTGGGCAAAAAGCAGATGAAACCATCATAGATCTTTCAGAGGTCAAACATCAAGCGGAAAACTTTTTCGAAAAGAATAAAATTATCATCTTTTCCATTTTAGGAGGGTTAATTGTCTTAGTAGGCGGATATTATGCTTATGAATACTTGTACAAAGAGCCTAAACAAGCTGAAGCTTTGGAACAAATGTATCAAGCAGAAATAATGTTCGAAAAGGATTCATTTGATTTAGCTTTAAATAATCCCGGCGGTGGTTTTGCTGGTTTTAAGGAGATCGCTGAAACTTATAGTGCCGCACCGGCAGGTAACTTAGCAAAATATTACGCTGGAATGTGTAATCTATATCTTGGAAATTTTGAAGAAGCCAAAACGTATTTTGAAGATTATAAAGCAGATGGGGAAATGATGAATATTCTAAAAGCTGGAGCACTGGGTGATACCTACGCTCAACTTAAAGATCCTGCCTCAGCCATTTCTCACTATGAGAAAGCTTGTAAAAGTGATAATGAGTTTCTTACTGCGGTATATTTAAAGAAATTAGCCATTCTAAAGGAAGCCCAGGGTGATCTTGCCGGGGCATTGGAAGCCTATAAAACTCTTCAGAAAAAATATCCAAACTCTCCAGATGCTCAGGGTATAGAAAAATACATCATCGCTCTGGAATAATTAGCTAACTATGAGTGGGAAACTACCCACATTAACAACTGATCAGGAATTCCAATTTACGCATGCGCCATTTTGGAAATTAGGTATTGTTTATTCAGAATGGAATGTAGACATTACGAGTAAGTTATTGAAAGCTTGTGAAAGTACGTTGATCCATTTGAACATCCCAAAAGAACATATTTTCATCCATAAAGTACCGGGATCATTTGAGTTACCACTTGGTGCAAAATGGTTAGCCGATAAATATAAAGCCGATGCAATTATATGTTTAGGTTGTTTAATCAAAGGAGAAACAGATCATGATGTGTATATAAGTCAATGTGTTAGTCAACAACTTTCTCAACTTTCCATCCACTATTCTATTCCATTTATATTTGGGGTTTTGACGACCAACAATCATTTCCAAGCTGCCGAAAGAGCCGGTGGTACACTTGGCAATAAAGGTGAAGAAGCAGCTATAAGCGCATTAAAAATGCTGGACTTAAAACAACAAATAGATAGCTCGTCATGATTACATCCATAGAATTCATAGAGACAGGTTACTTTAAATTAGACGGAGGGGCTATGTTTGGTGTCGTTCCTAAAAGTATGTGGGCAAAATTAAACCCACCCGATGAAAATAATATGTGCACGTGGTCTATGAGATGTCTGCTAATAAGGACAGAAGATAGATGTATTTTAGTGGATACAGGCATGGGCGATAAACAAGATGAAAAATTTCGATCTTTCTTTTATCCACATGGTGAAGATCATTTAATTGGTTCAATAAAAAAACTAGGACTTGGAGTGGAGGATATTACCGATGTATTCCTTACCCATCTTCATTTTGATCATTGTGGAGGTGCTGTATCCAGAGATCAAAATGGTCAGTTGTATCCCACGTTTCCAAAAGCTAGATATTGGAGTAATGAGGTGCATTGGAAATGGGCTATGGAGCCCAATGACCGGGAGCGCGCTTCCTTTCTTAAAGAAAATTTTTTACCGCTACTCGATGCTAACGTATTAAATTTCATTCCGGTCACAACGCTGAAAACCAATTGGATTCCAGACATTGACGTTCACTTCATTTATGGACACACAGAAGCGATGATGTTGGTAGAATTTGAATATAAAGGTCAATCATTCTTGTATTGCGCGGATCTGTTTCCATCATCCTATCACATATCTATTCCATTCATCATGTCCTATGATGTAAGGCCATTGGTGAGCATAGCAGAGAAACACAAATTTCTGATTGACGCAATTGATAAAGATCAAATTTTCATTTTAGAACACGATCCTAAATTTCCTTGTTGCAAAGTGGGTAGAAATGAACACGGTCGATTTGTAATTCAAGACTACCCAACCCTTTCTTAATAATTCAAGATATTTTTTTTCCAATCATTATAATACGATGCATTCTAATTTAAACGATTAGAATTTATGTATTCATTCAGTTTATTTTAAGACAATAAATTTGTTGCAATGCATTTCATCTTTAGTCTTTAAGCAAACTCTGTAATATCCAGAAGCAAATGCGGATACATCCATTCTGATCATCAGTTTTTTTGCTTGTTCGTTTGCGTCTACTTTCTTGAAAATTAAATTACCATTAATATCAAAAATTAGTAATTCAAAAGTGATCGATTCAAAATTACTTTGAATAAATACCTCACTATTGGCAGGATTTGGTCTAATCCTTACTTCATGACTATCAAAGGAGTTTTGCGTTGGGAGATTATTAATTCTATTATCGTTACTTATTTCAGCTAATACATCTGTCGTTTCAGGATTTTTCAAGATCGCAGCGCTTGTTTTAAATCCTGCATTAATTCCAAGCAGATTAACACCATTCAATAAGTTTAAAATATTGGTTGTTCCAGGCCCATTGACGTGAGTAATATCGGAATCAACTAAAGGATTACCCCCCTTGAATGGTAGGCAATAATAAAATGATACTGGCTTAATGAATTTAATATAATAAGAACCTGGTGATAAGCAATCAAACTTATAATAACCATCTTCAGACCCAGCACTTGGTTTAAAACTTGTTTTTACAGTACCTAGAAGTTGATTGTTGGCAGCATTATATAATTGGACCGTGATATTATTAATGCCTTTTTCACCAAGATTTAATATATGATTAGCGTTTACGTCATTCCACACCGTACCGGATATAGAAGCGCATTTTACCAATCCTACGTCAATTGTATAATTAGATTGTAGAGACAATGCGATAGTTGGGCTGGTATTAACACCATTTGTATGATCAATATCGCTATCCAATAGGTCAGAACCGACATTTGGAAGAGTCAATTTATATGAAACAGGAATAGTTACTTTTATGTAATATGTGCCAGATTTTAATTTAGAGAATATATATTTTCCGTTAGCATCTGTAATAAATGTTTTAAGGATTGTATTAGTAACTTTGTCTAATAAATTTACTACCACTCCTTTAATTCCTTCTTCGCCAATTTCTTGAATTCCATTACCATTTTTATCATGCCATACAAAGTCTCCTATTTCTAAATAAGGAACGAGACCTACATCCAGGCTGTCATTGAAAGCTCCCATAGTTAATGTAAATATGGGACTTAGTCCACCAGCACCAACATCACTATCAATTTTATCATTACTTCCTTGATTTTGCTTAGCAAAATAATGGGTACTGACAAGGCTTCCCAACTGAACTAAAATAAAATATTGTCCAGGAGATAAGCCAGTAAAAATATAAAATCCATTTACATCTGTGGTATCCTTACCTACTAAAATTCCTCCTGATGTGTATAAACATACTACAACATTTTGAGCTCCAGTTTCGCCTAAATCCTGTAATCCATTGTCATTATTATCAAACCAAATAAAATTACTGACACTGGCTCCTAAACACACTATTAATATTTCTTGGATACAGGTATTACTATTTCCACAACTATCCGTAGCAGTCCAGGTCCTTACAATTAAGCAACTATCTGAACCATCGCTCATGATCTTTGTGTCAAAGTAGCTAGCTATAACATTCCCTCCATCACACGCATCTGTGGCAGTGGCTATGCCTGTAAAGCTAGTGTCTGTGCTAGATTCACAGGGTAATGTGGTATTTACAGGACAAGTAATAACAGGTCTAGTCGTATCGTCTACCGTTATACTTTGACTACAGTTAAACGATACATTTCCACAATCATCTGTTGCATTCCATGTTCTGGTCAATACATATTCCTGTGGACAAGTTCCAGCAATTGAATCGGTACTCACTACATTTATCGTAGGAATTGCATCACATAAATCAGTCGCCGTCGGTGTACCAAAAACTGGCGTTGCCGGACATTGTATCGTAGTGTTAGCCGGACAAGTAATAACAGGACGAGTAGTATCTTCTACTGATATACTTTGACTACAATTAAAAGATACATTACCAAAATCATCTGAGGCATTCCAGGTTCTGGTCAATACATATTC
>JALYPU010000167.1 GCA_030856215.1 Bacteroidota bacterium | reverse complement strand
CCCTTAAACTTTATGATATATTAGAAATTGATACCATTGTTCAAGACAAAACTCTAGCCGACAAGGCAAAGTACAACATTAAAATCACTGAAGATCGCAAATATAAGGCCATCGCTTCAAAACCGGGTTTTATGAGTGATTCATTTGAACTGAGCACCATCGATCCAATAAGTTTTGAAACGATTGTAAAAAATTTATATCTAACTGAAATTAAGGAATTAAATGCTACGACGTTTGAACGTACCACAAATATCCCATTAAAAGGTGTTACTGTCCAACTTTGGAATACGGATAAAAACGAATTGGTAAAGGAGGCTATAAATCCGGATAGTAATTTTTTTGATTTCAAAATATTGAAGGGAAAGAATTATAAATTAATTGCTAAGAAGAAAAAATATGAATCGCATGAAATTGTCATCACACCAAAAGAAACGGCGGATGAAAAAATCTTGCATAGAAAGTTGTACTTAGAATTGACAGCAATTGCCGAGTTACGTAAATTGTTACCGATTAAATTATTTTTTGACAACGATATGCCAGACCCGCGTTCTGAATTGGATACAACCAATGTAGGGTTTTCCCAAATTTACAATGAATATGTAGGCCGTAAGAATAGGTATATGAAAGAATTTACTGTCGATTTAAAAGGCCAAAGAAAAATAGCTGTCCTTAATGAAATTGATACCTTCTTCGAGTTTGATGTTAAGAAAGGTTGGGGAACTTTACATTTATTTATGGATAAATTATTAATAATAATGGAGGAAGGCCATTCCATTGATATCTTCTTGAAAGGCTATGCATCGCCACGCGCGAAGTCAGACTATAATGAAAAGTTATCTGCAAGACGTGTGGTAGCCATACGGAATGAATTTGACCGTTACGACAATGGTGTTTTTAATAAATATATTAAATCAGGTAATTTAAAAATAAAAGAAATTCCATTTGGTGAATCCCAGTCATCGACTGAGGTGAGTGATAAATTGGAAGACGAAAAAAATTCAATCTACAGTTTGAAAGCTGCTTTTGAGCGTCGCGTGGAAATATTAGAAATATTAAAAGGTGTAGATAGTAATTAATGTAACCAAAAAAAACAGAAACATTTATATATGAATTGTTTAAAAATTTATTCGAGCTTACTCCTGTTAATCATAATAATAAGTTTTCAAAATGAAGTGAAGGCCAGCCATATTGTAGGGGGTGAAATGACCTACCGTTGTTTAGGTGGTATACGTTATGAAATACGGCTTACACTGCGAAGAGACTGTTTGCTCGGAAGCCCGGAAGCTCAATTTGACGATCCTGCCAGAATTGGTATTTTTGATAGCGATGGGGTTATTCTCAGAACTCTGGGTAATTATGGAGCGCTCATCGTACCATTTCGTCACGATGATACCTTGAATGAAATATTAAAAACCGAATGTGAGGTAATCGGAGGAGATGTTTGTGTGCACACAACGACGTATATTGGACTTGTTGAGCTTCCATTCAGAAAAGGCGGATACATTTTCGCTTATCAAAGATGCTGCAGAAATAGTTCTATCCTCAATATTGTAGATCCTGAACTTTCTGGAGCAACCTATTCAGTTAATATAGGTGAGGATGCACTAAGGTATTGTAATCAAGGTCCCGTTTTTAAGGAATGGCCTCCAATTTATATTTGCGGTGATAGACCGATTGATTTCGATCAATCCGTTTTTGATGCAGAAGGTGATTCTCTGGTTTATTCATTATGTATTCCATATGAAGGCGCAGATACTGCTAATTCCAAACCTTCTATACCTTCTCGTCCGCCATTTCCATTAGTGACCTATAAAGCACCTTACAGTTTATTTAACTTAATAGGTGGATTTCCAGAATTAAGTATTGATCGTAAGACTGGCCGGTTGACAGGCCGACCCGATTCTTCAATTATCCCTGCTCAATACCTCATTGCTGTTTGTGTATCTGAATATCGAAATGGTCGATTGTTAAGCCAGTCAAGGAGAGATTTTCAATATAATGTCAGAATCTGTAACACAAATCCTGAAGCTCAATTTGAGACGGATGATACCGTCAAATGTGGAGGAGATCTAACCGTTAGATTTAGAAATAAGAGCTCTAATGAAAATGGATTAACTTGGTACTTTGATTATCCATTTAACACAATAACTAGTAGAGATAGCAACCCAACAATTACATTTCCAAAATCCGGTGCCTATAGGGTTGCATTATTGGCTGTCAGAAAACAAGATTGCATTGACACCAGTTACCAAAATATTTACTTGTATGATTCAACTTTATTAAATGCAGACTTTAAAACAAGTTATGGTTCGTGCGACGATAGCATAGAGGTATTTTTTGAAGATTTATCCTATGATTCTTTATTATTTTTAAATAAATGGGAATGGAATGTCAATATAAATGGAAATACTTATCAATCTAATGATCGAAATCCAAGATTTACATTTTATGATACAGGAAAAGCCACTATAAATCTGGTAGTAAATTCTTCAGGGGGGTGTCAAGATACGATACAGCGTGAGATATACTTAAATCGGTTAAAACCTCGGTTCATATCCAGTGAAATACCCATTTGTATAGGAGAAAGCACTCCATTGATTTCCAATCCAGACAGCCGATTTACATACACCTGGTCGCCTTCGACTGGTTTAAGTTGCTCAGATTGTCCCAACCCAATAGCTAACCCTGGATCAACGACAGAGTATCATGTCACCATTACTGATGGTAAATGTGTGGAAGTAGATTCCATTGAGGTCATAGTTTCTGAATTATTGGCAATTAGTATCAAAGGCGATTCCGTGATATGCCAGGATACAGTTAGTCTTAATGCTGTGGGCGGAGTTGAATCCAGCATTCAATGGTCTGGACAAAGAGATTTTTCTACAATAATAAAGTCCGGCGATTTTGACTTTAAAACTGCGATAAATGGAAGTGCAAAATTTTATGTTAGGGGTGTAAGTAGTTCAAATTGTCCGGGATTAGATAGTATCGAAGTATTTAATCAAAAAGTGGAGATTTTTGGCGCCAGCAACCAATATAAATTCTGCGAAAAAGATACGTTTGGATTGACTATCAACAATAAAACGCCGGGCCATAACTTAACATATATTTGGCAACCCAATTCCTATTTATTATCTGGCCAGGGCACTGATTCTGTCACGCTGGTAATTCCCCGATGTGAGGACCAGGTGTTGACAGTCCGTGCAGAAAATCAATACAAATGTTCGGCCATAGATACCATAGGGTTGGATATTCTTTGTTTGCCATCGGTCGATTTTGAGTTTGATAAGACTTGTGATAATACCATTGTAAGTTTTATAAATAGAAGCGCTGCTGGAAATTATACTTGGGATTTTGGCGACGGCACACCTGTGTCTAACGAGAATAATCCTATCCACAATTATTTAAGAAATGGGCGTTATGTGGTGACACTTCGTGTGAATGCAGAATGTCAAAATGAAATTAAAAAGGTAATACAAGTCGGGGTTATTGTAGTTACACTCAATGATTCCGTAACAAGTTGCCAGGGAGCACCTGTGCGTTTGAATGAAAATGCAGATTTGAATTTCAAATATATTTGGTCGCCCGCTGAGTTTTTAGATAATCCAAATTCAGCCAATCCACTCGCTACCGTGGATACAACGACTGTTTTCAAAGTACGGGTAATCGATGAAAGTATTGCAGATTGTTTTATTGAAAGAGAAGTAATCGTTTTTGTAGCTCCTGATATCAATCTTACCGTAAATAATGATACCATTCTTTGTTATTCTAATCGAATGGTTTTCCAGGCGACTACCAGCGTAAATACAAAGTCTATTCAATGGACGGATGAAGTGGGTGTGTTATTAGGAGAAGGATATCAATTAGAACAGGACATAAGGGATTCCATGTATATCATTGCAATTGCAACTGACAATTATGGTTGTTCTGAATTAGATTCATTCCGTGTGATTCCTATTTTCACAGATTATAAAATAAATGGGAAACAGAACCTTTGTCCAGGTGCCTCAGGGAATATAGAATTCGTTAGTAACAATAGCCATCGATACACTTTAAATTGGAGTCCATCAAAATATATTAATAATCCTAACAATAGTTTTATCGTAGTTTCTCCAATAGATACTACCGTATTTATAGTTGATTTTGTCAACGAATATGGATGTAGCTTCCGGGATAGTTTCCAAATAAACATTAGTCGCTTTGATCCTCCATTAGATGCATTTGCAGATGATGATACTATATATCTGGGCGAATCAACAGTATTGCACGTTAACTCTCAATACACAAACTACGAATGGAGAGTTCCATCAAATGGCACATTAAGTTGTCTAGGATGTATAGATCCAATAGCCACACCTACTAATTCAATCTTATATACTGTTAAAGCCACCAATGCAGATGGTTGCAATGAAGAAGCCGAGGTGCGGGTTATTGTTATTTTACCAAAATGCAATGAAGAAGACGTTTATATCCCAAATATCTTTAGTCCAAATAACGATGCAGTGAATAACCTATTTCGTATTCGGTCCAATTTTCTTGAAGAGGTTGAAATGTACGTCTATGATCGTTGGGGAGAGAAAGTGTTTGAAACTAAGGACCTTAATAGTTGGTGGGATGGAATGTATAAGGGTAACTTATTGCCACCAGATGTCTATGCCTATTACTTCAATGTGAAATGTGTAGACGGTAATACATACTATAAAAAAGGAAATGTTACGTTAATCAGATAAAATTTTTTCCGCATATGTAATAAATCTGGCACGGTTTTGTATATATTTGTTTACTCAATCTCTTGAAATCTGAAATCTTTTTGACAGGATCGAGAAACAAAGTTCTTTTATGTTGTCAAAACGAAGATGATTTTTAATTTCCTATAGGTTATTCAATTGAAATTGAATAATTTATATATTAGGTTACTATAAAATCTATCATCGTGGTTAAACGCTATATACCGCCAATCCTGATTGCCCTGGGCTTATGGGCTTCGTTGCCCATCTTTGGTCAAGATATTCACCATTCCCAATTCTATACCTCACCACTTAATGTCAATCCTGCTTTAACGGGTATTTTTAATGGTGACCTTCGTTTTGCTGCGAATTACAAAAATCAGTGGTTTAGGGATGATCTTGTGGACTACCTTACATTCACGGCTTCTGTTGACAAAAGATTTTACCCCAAGAAATGGACTAGTAAGGGAATGTGGGGAGCGGGGTTTCTTCTGAATTATGATCGCGCCGGAGATTCAAAATTGAGTTTGGCACATATCGGCTTATCAGCTTGTTATGCTTATCCTTTGACCACTAATAATATTATTTCAATTGGAGCACTAGTAGGTGGTTCACAGAGACGTTTTCAGGAAGAAGATTTGGTATGGGAAACACAATGGACTGGAAACGGATTTGATCCAAATTTTAATCCAGGAGAAAATTTTGGAAAAACCAGTCGAACGTTTTTTGACTTGTCAGCAGGTTTTAATTATCGTTGGCAAAAATCTATGCGAACAAAACTGGATTTAGGAGTGGGCGTTTTTCACTTAAATCAACCGGAACAAAAGTTTTTTGAAAATTCCCCTAGCAGTAAGTTACCCATGCGCATTAATATCAATGCTACGCCGAGTCTTCGGATAGTGGATCGCTTCGATTTATTATTGCATGGGCAAGTTCAACTTCAAAACCCTTATCAAGAAATAGTCGTAGGAGCCTACGGAAAAATCTATATTTCACAACAACGAGGTAAAGAATTTGCATTATTATTAGGAGTCGCTACTCGCTTAGAAGATGCGTGGATTCCAAAAGTTGCTTTTGAATACAATAATTGGTATGCGGGAATTAGTTATGATATCAACACTTCGGATTACAAAATAGCCACCAATCGAAATGGAGGACCGGAAATTTCATTATTGTATACTTTTGTGAAATCAAGGCCTCTTCCACAATTGAAAACCTGTCCGATTTTTTAAAGCCAGAGTATGAGACCAATACATAAATATATAATCATATTCTTTTTGTCCTTGATTTCTTTGGTAAATGGAATCTCCCAACGAGCAACCCAATCTGAAGTTCTCAAAGCAGCACAGGCTTCGATGGCATCAAAAAATTATTACGATGCCCTACACAAGTACCAGGATCTTCTTGAATTTGAACCTAATAACATCGACTACCTCCATAACGCAGCGGAAGCAGGTAGACTTTTTCATTCTTATAAAATAGCCACCATTCTTTATGATAGTGTTTTAGCACATCCCGATCAAGTTAAATATCCAATGGCGAGTTTTTGGCTAGGTTATGCCAAGCAAGTACGTGGCGATTATGAAGGTGCCAAACAGGCCTATCAACTTTATCTGTCTGGACACTCCGGTGAAGATGCATACTATACGGCCTTAGCAGAAAAAGAAGTAAAAGCTTGTGATTGGGCACAAGAACAATTAAAAAATCCAGTTTTAGGAACGACCACTACTCAAATTGGTTCACACATTAATACCATATTCTCAGATTTTGCACCCGTACAAATAAATAAAGAATTATATTTTTCTTCACTACGGTTCGAAGATCGAACGAAAGCCACTCTGCCCAAAATGCATTTTAGCCATATTTTAAAATCGACAGACGATGGACCCGGCGAAAAGTTGGAGATGGAAGTTCTTAAAAAACCAGGTTTAAATATTGCACATGTTTCATTTAATAAAGATCTCAACAAAGTATATTTTACCATTTGCGAAAATTTAAATGACCTTGACAAACGATGTGATATCTATCGCTGCGATTTTGATAGTTCAGGCCAATGGAGTAATATATTTAAATTACCTGAACAAGTCAATGTAAGTGGTAAAACCGCAACACAACCAAATATTGCTTACAGCGCAAACTTAAATAAAGAGGTTTTATATTTTGTATCTGATCGCGACAATGGAAAAGGCAATTTAGATATTTGGTATTCAATCATCGATGAGGATGGAAATTTTTCGGATGCGCTTAATCTTGCAGCTTTAAATACGCCTCAAGATGATGTGACCCCTTTTTATCACAATGCATCTAATATGTTATATTATTCATCCAAGGGTCATTTAGGAATGGGTGGATTTGATATTTACAGTTCCAGAGATTTATTTGGTGACTGGTCAAGTATAAAACACTTAGGAGTCCCAATAAATTCAAGTTTGGACGACGTGTATTTTTTCAAAAAAGAAAAAGGGAATGAAGCCTGGTTAGCATCCAATAGAGTGGGCACCATGTTTATTGATGAATTAAGTGAAGCATGTTGCCTGGATGTGTTTAAAGCGCTTATGGGTCCATGTGAAGTTACTTTAAAAGTATTGACATTTCATGCAGCCACTTTAAAAGAATTAGCAGGGGTTACAGTTAGCCTTTATGATTTGAAAAATCCATTGGCAGAACCCATTGTTTTATATAGAAACGACGATAATAAATTTGAATTTCCAATTTTATGTGACCGTGAGTATAAGGTTGTTGCTTCCAAGCCAGGTTTTCTTTCAGATTCGGTCAGTTTTATGTCAGGTAAACCTGGTGAGTTTGAAGAGATTCTAAAAAAGTTATATTTAAAACCTGAAAAAATTATTTTGCATGCGTTGACTTTCAAAAGATCAACGAATGCTCCACTCAATGATGTTAGAGTTAAATTACAAGATTTGACGGATGTGACAATTCCTCCTATCACTCTACAATATCCAGATACGAATTTGCATAAATTCGAATTAATAAGATGCCATAAATATAAGTTAACCGCTTCAAAGGATGGCTATACCGGTGATTCGACAATCTTTGTCGCAGAATGCGATAATGTAGGCTATATTGAAAAGCGATTGTTTTTAGACCGAAAAATATATAGTTTCTTACCATTGGGTATATACTTTGATAATGATCATCCAAATCCGGCAACATTAAAAACAGTAACTTCTATACCATACAATCAAACTTACATTAATTACTATAATCGAAAACCCGTATTTATTGAACGTTACACGAGTAAGATGCCAAAGGATAAAAAAGCAGAAGCTCGAAAACAGATGAACGCGTTTTTTGAAGACAGTGTGAAGGAAGGAAGAGAAAAACTTACTCGGTTTTTTAAACAGTTAGAAACTGATTTAATTGATGGTAGGATTTATGTAATTTATTTGAAAGGATATGCATCTCCATTAGCTAAACATAGCTACAACTATAATTTGGGACAGCGAAGAATTAGCTGCGTACAGAATGAATTCGATCGTTACAAAAACGGAATTTTCAAAAAATATATTAAAAATGGTCAGTTAAAAGTTTTAGAAAAGTCATTTGGAGAGGAAACAGCGCCTCCAGGAATCAGCGATAATGTTAAAGACCTGGCTAAGTCGATATATACTATTGAAGCCAGTAAGGAGCGTCGTGTTGAAATTATTGAGATTAAAGAGTAATTTTTTATTACTTAAAAAGAAATGTCTATGAAGTCGAAATACCATATTAAGTTACCAAAACCCAGAATAGGTTTTATAATAACGGCTTTATTTTATTTTATAAGTAACTTTTGTTATGAAGCAAAAGCTACTCATATAGTGGGAGGTCAATTAAATTATCGCACGCTTGGTAACGGGTTTGTAGAAATTACCTTAGTAGTTCGAAGAGATTGCAAAAACGGTAGACTGGATGTTCCTTTCGACGACCCGGCGTTAATTGGTGTTTTTGACCATAATAATCAGAAAGCATTTAGAATTGGAATTGATGGAATTCTTCGATTGAAACGATTAACTAATGATACCATTCAAGAAATTGTTCCCGAAATTTGCGTGTCTGCTGGTCAAGAAGTTTGTGTTCACCAGGCATTCTATAGAGATACGTTTTTTTTTATAGATACAGAGAACTTTTATACACTTTCATATCAGCGTTGTTGCAGAAATGTAAGTTTACAAAATATTAGAGTACCGCTCAATATAGGAATGACGTTGGATATTAAAATTTCGGGCCGAGAATTAAGGCAACAATACTTTAATCCAATTTTTAATGATTTTCCTGATTTATATTTTTGTGTCAATAAACCTATCGTAATTGATCATGCAGCCAGAGGGTTCACAGGAGACTCTTTAGTATATCGATTATGCACTCCTTGGGAGGGCCGTGACTCGATTGATCCTTATGGGGAACCAACAAAGCCCCCTTATACATTGGTGACATGGAAATCGCCATTTAGTTTGTCCAATCTATTGGGCTTGCCTGGACCAGATGCTCTAACTATTGATCCGGTTACAGGACTTCTTACGGCAAACCCTCATCTAGTTGGTCAATTTTTAGTAGGTGTTTGTGTGGATGCTTATTCCAACCTTGGAACTACAGGAGCTAAAAAATTAAGATCCTCCACGCGAAGAGATTTTCAGATAAATGTAGTGCCTTGTGGTATCTCACCTACCTCATTATTTTCAAAGACCTCAACGTTGTGTGAGGGACTAACTCAGCAATTCGCTGACTCGAGTTTAAATGCGCTGAGGCAAATATGGTATTTTGATTTTTTAAACGATACAACATTTACCTCACAACAAAATGACCCAAAAGTCACTTTTCCAAGACCTGGCACGTACGAAGTAGTTTTAGTAACTTATAATGAAGGTTGCACCGACACGTCAAGAATGACGATTACCGTTGCGGATCCTCAACTTAAACCTGATTTCAGTTTGACTTATGATTGTATTCAGGGTATAAAAATTTCGTTAAAAAATTTATCTACATCCACAGATAGTATTATAAAATATGAATGGGTATTAGAAGGCAGCGGAAATAATTTAAGTTCAACTCTTAAAGATCCAATGTTTTCAGTTAGTAATGAAGGTCCAATTAGAATTAAATTAAAAATTACGGACATTAATGGATGTATGGATAGTATAATCAAATTAGATACTATAAAAATTTTCAATATAAATTTAGTGGGGAATGATACAACGATATGTTCCGGAGATACCATTCGATTAGTCAGAAATCCAATAGGAAACTTGAACTATACGTGGGATCCAATTACAGGTTTGGATTTAACGGACCCTAGTAATCCACTCGCATTTCCAAAACAAACGACCACCTATAGAGTCACGATTACAGATGGTAATTGTGAATTAGTGCGTGAAATTAAAATAAATGTCAAGCAATCTGTCAGTTTAGAAATAGATGGAGACAGTTTTAGTTGTAATGGAAATGTTTCATTAAGAGCCCTAACTGACTCAGGTATTGTCGTAGTATGGTCCACGAATCCTAATTTTAATCCAATCCTTTTTACGGGTATAAATTTTAGTTCAACCATTAATTCTAATACAACTTTTTATGTCCGTGCAGGTGATAGCACACAATGTATTGCCCAGACGAGTTTTGAAGTAAAATACCTCGCCGTACAATTGGATTATGCAAAAGAACTAACCATTTGCGCAAGAGATACTTTTACTATAAATGTACGCAATTTAGACCCCTCAGACACCTTGCAGATATTGTGGGAGCGCAATCCAATAATTATCTCTCCTTTAAATGTATTATCGCCAACAATTTATATTCCATCGGCTGGTAGATATGTTATTCGGTTTTTTGTAACAAACCAATTTTTCTGTACGTTTGCTGATAGTATTGTAATTAATGCTGTAGAGCCACCCAACACAGATTTTGAAATAGACTATGAATGTGGGTCCTTGACAGTAAAAGTTTCTACAGCCGGAAATCGAAATGTAACATGGGATTTCGGTGACGGAAAAGGTATGTCTACAGATCCAGTAACTACGTATACCTATGATAAATCCGGCGTATATAAAATTACCCTAACGATCGATAGTGTTTGTATTGTAGGTAGCACGAAAGAAATCACGATTGTATTCATTGATGTAAATTTAGCTGACACCATAAGTGCCTGTCACGGTGAGCCTGTACCATTAAATCCAGGTGGCAATCCTGATTACGAATACCGTTGGACACCGATAACCGGTCTTGATAATCCTAACGCTGCTAATCCTATAGCGACAGTAACTATTACAACAACGTACTTTGTTGAAGTGAAGGATTCTCACTTTCCAGGATGTAGTAAAAAAGATAGTGTTACTGTACGAGTTCCACCTGAACTAGGGCTTATAGTTTCACAGGATACATTTTTGTGCGGTCCTGCTAAGATTAAACTAAGAGCGAGTACATTGCTCTCAGCTACTTTGGTATGGTGTGATGAAAATGGAAATACAATAGGCAGAGGTCAGGAAATTGAACTAGATATAACCACGTCTAGATTTCTTATTCTAAAAGCTACTGATTCGTTTGGTTGTATTACGAGAGATACTGTTAGAGTTAATTTTTATGAATTATTGGCTGAAATCGAAGGAGATGATTTAATTTGCCTCGGTGACACAACCATGCTATTTGTTATTGCACCTCCAGGAGTAACATACACTTATGATTGGACTCCAAAAGATAAGATTATAGGAAATAGTACTGGCGACAAAATTACGGTTGCACCAGGGGAGGGTACAACCTATACTGTGGTAATTAATAATGGACTTGGGTGCATTTGGACATTGACGAAAACTGTCCAAGTAAATAATCCGTCTTTCGGCCTTACAGCCACTGCAGATCCAACTGAAATAGTGCCGGGTGTTAAGGTTCAATTATTGACAGTCAACGATCCCGACTATCGCTATAATTGGGGACCCGATGACGGAACAATATCAGATCGAACGATTTATAATCCTACCGCAATGCCAGCAGTAACGACAACGTATACCGTAACCGTTACTGATGAAGCTGGTTGCACAGCTAGTGCTTCTGTTACCGTGACTGTTGTAGCCTGTCCTGATGTGGTAGGTATACCAAATGCCTTTAGTCCGAACGGTGATGGTAAAAATGAAACTTTCCACCCGTTGAGTGCTTTTCTTACGGAAGTCAAGGACTTTATGATATACAATCGTTGGGGTGAGCAAATTTTTCTAGGCAACTCTGTGGATTCGGAATGGGATGGAACCTATAAAGGTGAAAAATTAGGCCCTGATGTTTTTGGTTATTATATCCGATTTAGGTGCTTTGATAATGTAGAATACGTTCGCCAAGGGAATGTTAGTTTACTTAAATAAATAGCTACTTTTCCTGCCAAAATCCCGTAGGGATGACATTTCGTGGCAGTTCAATAGCCCCGTAGGGGCGGCAATTTAATAGCCCCGTAGGGGCGGCAATTTAATAGCCCCGTAGGGGCGGCAATTTAATAGCCCCGTAGGGGCGGCAATTTAATAGCCCCGTAGGGGCGGCAATT
>JALYPU010000142.1 GCA_030856215.1 Bacteroidota bacterium | reverse complement strand
ACTTGTGAAGTAGGACCTTGTACACCAGCAGCAAAAGATCCCGTTACACAAATTTGTTTTGCTCATATTAACCTTACTGCGGATGCGACAGATAATTGTTCGCCGTTAGATTGGTTACGATGGGAATACAAGATTGATTTGTATAACAATGGAACTTATGAACTTACGGTAGGAAGTTTGACAAGGAGAGAATATGCGGCTGGTCAAACTCCGCACATTCAAAAGAATCCTTATGCAGATAATCCAACGAATCCGTTTGATGCAAGTGGAACTTATCCGATTGGAATTCATAAAATAAAATGGTTTGTAGAAGATGGTTGCGGAAATGTAGGCATTTGCGAAACGCTCTTTGACATCAAAGATTGCAAAGCGCCGACACCATATTGTTTAGTTGGAGTAATTACGGTTCCTATGCCAAGTACTAAATGTATCACCATTTGGGCAAAAGATTTTGATGCCGGAAGTTTTGATAACTGTACAAATGCAAGGGATTTGAAATTCTATTTCAATGCGGATTCTTCACAATTAGGACGAACAATCTGTTGCGAAGATTTTGTAGCCCAAGAGATTGATGATGAATTAGTAATTGAAGTAGAAGTATGGGTAGAAGATGAAGAAGGAAATAAAGACTTCTGCACAACCACTCTTATTATTCAAGACAATGACTTATGTCCGAATGTAGGATCCATTGAAAAGGGAAAAATCACCGGTATTTTAAAGACTGAAAATGGGCAAGAATCCAATCCAGTGGATATGACATTATACTACAATGGACAAATGATGATAGAGCGGATTGGAAGTCCGTACATTTTTGCTGATCTCGTTAGAAATCTGGAATATGTGGTTCAACCGACACGTGATGACGATCATTTAAATGGAGTTACGACAGCGGATATAGTTAAAATTCAGAAGCATATATTGGGACAAGAAACTATTTCAAGTCCATACAAATTAATTGCTGCGGATGTCAACCATTCAAATTCTGTTACGGCAGCAGACATTGCTGAAATACGAAAATTGATTTTGGGTGTGCAGTCAAGATTTTCAAAAGTGAAATCCTGGACGTTTGTACCACAATCTTATGTCTTTGCGGATCCAACAGCTCCATGGGGTGCTCCTACCACATCTACCGTTATGCTAGACGCTGAGCAGAAAGTCAGCGATTTTACAGCCATAAAAATGGGAGACATCAATATAACAGCAAGAGCGCGGAATGCAGTAAAAATTGCATCAAGAACGTCAGGAAACTTACATCTGGAGATAGAGGATATTAAAATGGAAGCAGGACAACGATATAAAATTGCGTTCCGTTCATCTAATTTTAATCAAATTCAGGGCTATCAATTTACCTTAAATTTTGACAAAAGGCATGTAGCGTTTGATAATTTTGCTTCTGGAAAATTGGCAATGAATGAAAGTAATTTTGGAACAAGTCTATTAAATCAAGGATTGCTTACGAGTAGCTGGAATTCTAATCATCCGGTCAATGCAACTTCAAATGATGTATTGTTTGAATTAGAATTTACGGCGCTTACTAATGTGTCTTTGAGTAAAGTACTTGCTATAACCAGTGATTATACTGCTGCTGAAGCATATAATGCAAATCTTGAAATTTATGATATTAAATTGTTGGCTAGAAATGATCAAACGATAACTGAGAGTGGTGTGTTTGAACTATATCAAAATGAACCAAATCCATTTGATAATGAAACCATAATTAGTTTTAGGTTACCAGAATCATCACCATGTACAATAAGTATTTATAATGTCAACGGAAAAGTACTTAGGGTATATGATCTGAAAGGAACTAAGGGCGTAAACAATTTGCTCATTTCAAAATCTGATTTAAATACCACCGGTGTATTATATTACCAATTGGATGCAAACGACCAAACAGCAACAAAACGAATGATTTTGATGGATTAAAGAAATCAGACAAAATTCTTTTCCTGCTAGTAGGATGAAACCAGTAAGAGGAGTGTGGTTAATTACCAACTCCTCTTTTTATTTTATGAATGTCAAAAAGTCCTTTGAAGCTACATTTGTTTTTTACACCTTTTTTGAGTGGCAAATGTTTGACCGGTGGTCGTTTGGATGTGAGTGGATTTTGAACTGCAATAAATTTTACGGAAATGCACACTCAAGAAATAGAAGTTTTCTAAGTATTAAATTACTTCGACAATAAAAGTAAAATCACTTTTTTAACAAACCTTCAAGGCGATCTTTGAATTCGATATTTTCTAATTTGAATACAAATTCAGACAACAGATTCATGACATCTTCAGGGTGATTTTCCACTTTCTTAGTTTGTAGATCGATATGAATAAAATCCGTCCACATAAGTGATTTCAAATGAGATTCATTTGCATCCCACATTTGATATTCAACTTTAACCCACATTGCAGCGAATTCTCGCCAAATGTTAATGTTTTAATTTTTTTATGATATTTCTACCAATAAAGTGCCCTATCAGATTGAATAGAAAAACGATATACGGAGGGGGGTAGAGGATTAAT
>JALYPU010000070.1 GCA_030856215.1 Bacteroidota bacterium | reverse complement strand
GCTTTAGCGGGGGCAGATTTAATTTGGAATTGCAGAACCACGAATTTAATATTAGATGGCAGCCTTTCCAGTGGACAATCTAATTTACAGTATTCCTGGCAATCAACTGACGGCATGATAATAGGATCATCGAATCAAACTAAAATTACTGCAGGAGCACCAGGCACTTACAAACTTACTATTACTGATACAGATAATGGATGTGTCGCAAATGATGAATTAAGTATACTTCCGGATTTAAAAAAGCCTCCAGCAAAAATATCAACCCCAGACACCCTGACCTGTTTATTAAATACTGTTCGGTTATTTTCAGTTGACACGATAAGTGGAAATACCTTTCAATATAAATGGAGCACACAGGCTGGAAATATACTAAACAACTCAACTGATACTTTTATAGATCTCAATAAATCCGGCGTTTATTTTCTGGAAGTGATAGATCCTTTAAATGGTTGTAAAGATGTGGATACCGTCGTGGTTATTGAAAATAAGAAATTACCCGTGGTTGATGCAGGGAATGACAAAGAATTAACGTGCCGTGTAAAAACAAATTTACTTGAGGGAAGCACCAATCTGCTTTCATCCGATGCTGTTATAGTTTGGAGCAGTGCTGGTGGAAATTTCATTTCATCGCAAAACATTCTATCACCAGGGATCGATCGATCTGGATGGTATTATTTGTCTATAACAGATAAACGTAATGGATGCAGTAATTCAGATTCTGCTTATGTAAAACTAAATACCAATGTACCAGTATCACTAACTCTGGATATTGAACAACCTAAATGCGAGGATGATGGTGGCTCTGCAAATATTTCAACTATTATTGGTGGTGAGCAACCCATAACGGTAGAGTTCAATGGAAAAATCCAAGGCACTCAATTTACTAATTTAAACCCAGGAAATTACTTTATCAAGATCATTGATAAAAATGGTTGCGAATTATTGGACAGTTTTATAATTTATCCTTCTTCAGGAGTTGACGTGACGTTATCTCCTTCTGTCTTGCTTCAACAAGGGCAAAATTATACATTACAACCAGTATATTCCATTCCTGATGATTCGATTGCGTGGGTAAAATGGGAGCCATCAAAATTTCTAAATTGTGATACCTGTTTGTATCCTGATATCATCAATATATCATCTGATATTAATTACACAGTAAGTTTTGCAAATAATAATGGTTGTATTGCGTCTGCCTCCATACAAATTAGACTTGCCAAAAGAAACATTTGGCTTCCAAATGTTTTTAGTCCAAATGGTGACCAAATCAATGATTGGTTTTTTCCCATTGTTTCCGAAGAATCCTTCAATGAAATCCGATTTATGCGTATTTACGATCGCTGGGGAGAATTAGTTTTTTCCAAAGAGCATTTTAATCCCAACTTAGCACAAGAAGGCTGGGATGGCCGCATGAGAGAACAACACATTCTACCGGGTGTGTATGTTTATCACCTCCAACTTGAATGGAAAAACGGAGAAGTAAAAGATGTATATGGAGATCTCACTTTGGTAAGGTAACGTAAAAATATACTAAAAATAATTAAATAGGCATTACCCATTTTGTGAAGGTTATTTTTGAAGATGAATACGTAATTGCAGTTGAAAAAATAGCTGGATTGCAGGTAGAACCCGATCGCAAACAAAATCCTAGTGTTCAAGAAAATCTACAAGACTTTTTAAAAGAAACTAAATCTCTAAAAAAGAACTCGTTTATATTTCCATTATTTCGTTTAGATCGACCGGTAAGTGGCTTACTTTTATTTTCGAAGAACATTTCAACCTTCAAACTGATTCAAAAACAGATTGCCTTACGAGCGGTTGAAAAAAGTTATTACGCGGTAGTATTAGGATCCCCTACCCTAAAAAGTCAAAGGCTGATTCATTTTTTAGAAAAAGATCCGAAAAAATTTAAAAGCTTGGTTCATGAAGATACCAAATCAGGGACGAAAGAAGCTGTTTTGGAGTATGATACCTTGGAAATAAAAGATGGATTTGGTTTGTTAAAAATCCAATTACATACCGGCCGATATCACCAGATTCGCGCACAATTATCTCATGTTAATTTGCCTGTCTGGAATGATGTTCTATACAATTCACAGAAATATAGCGATGACATAAAAATTGGATTACATTGTGAATCCTTTGGATTTCTACATCCGGGAACCCAAAAACGTTTAACATTGCAATGTCCTGTGCCCAAGGAGTTGCCCTGGAATATTTTTTCATTTTCCTAATTTGAATACAGATTTATTAATTCATCAAATGCTTTGTAAAATCTTTTTTAATTCACCAACATATTGAAAAAATTTGGTCTGATCGGTAAATCACTAGGACATTCCTTTTCAAAAATATTTTTTGAAGAATTTTTTGATAAACATAGCTTTATAAATTATGAATATAATTTATATGAATTAAATTCCTTAGAGGAGCTAATGGATCTTTGGGAAAAGAATCCTGAGCTAATTGGGTTGAATGTCACGATCCCATTTAAGGAAAAAGTAATTTTATATCTCGACGAACTTAGTCCAGTGGCTAAAGAAATAAACGCGGTAAACGTAATTTTAAGGCAAGGTCATCGATTGTCAGGCGGCAACACGGATGGCCCGGCGTTTCTTCATACCCTGAACGAATTCATTCCGCTACATTTCCAATCATCTGCGCTGGTTTTAGGGAATGGTGGCGCTTCAAAAGCCGTTCAGTGGGCGCTTAAAATGAGAGAAATTCCCTTTACCGTCGTATCAAGAAATCCGGACTTCTTGAATTATGCTGGAATAACCGAAGACATCTTAATCCAACATAAGCTTATTATAAACACGACCTCTTTAGGTATGCATCCAATGATATCTCAAGCTCCTGAATTGCCTTATTCTTCGCTTAATAAAGAATTCTATTTATATGATTTAGTATATAATCCTGAAAAAACTATATTTTTGATTCGCGGGACAAGCCAAGGGGCCAGGGTAAAAAATGGTTTAGCTATGTTAATAAAACAGGCGGAACTATCCTGGCAGTTCTGGACGAAGCAATAAAATATGGCTGAAGAATATAAGCCCATCACGGACTTTAGTAATACTGAGATTGCCTTTTCCTATAAATCGGACCGGGAATTGAAGCACACTTATCGGATGTTCAAATTAATGAACAATCCGAACCTGGTTAAGATTGGATCTTTTTTAGGCCGTCTTGCATCCAGTATTCCATTTCATTTAGGAGATCCCTTCATTCGAGAAACTGTTTTCAAGCAATTTTGTGGCGGAACAACCCTTCTGGAATGCCAAAAAGTCGTTGATAAGTTATACCATAAAAAGACGTTAACTATCCTGGATTACGGAGTCGAATCAAAAGAAAAGGATGAAGACTTTCAAAAAACCTTGCAGGAAAATTTGAAAGCGGTAGAATTTGCTTATACCAATCCTGACATACCGGTTATTAGCACCAAACTCACCGGTTATATACCTTTTTCTGTATTAGAAAAAATTCAAGCGAATGAAACCCTGGATAACTATGACAGGATGGCCTCTGAACGTTTGGAAGACCGGTTTGTAATTTTATGTGAAAAGGCGCAAGAACTCGGTGTGTCTGTGTTTATCGATGCGGAAGAAAGTTGGATTCAAGACCCACTGGATAGATTGGTTGATAAATACATGCCCATTTATAATAAAGAGAAGCCTATTCTTTACAATACGTTTCAAATGTACCGAAAGGGACGCCTTGAATACTTAAAGCAATGTTTGGAAGACGCTAAAGAAGCTAATTATATCCTGGGAGCTAAAATTGTTCGCGGTGCCTATATGAATAAAGAACGCAAAAGGGCTGCAGATAAAAATTATGAAGACCCCATACAACCAAATAAAGAATTGACGGATCTACAATACAATGATGCCATTAGATTTTGTTTGGAGTTTCCTGAACATATTAGTTTTTGCAATTCGAGCCATAATTGGGAAAGTAATGCATTACAAGCCGAACTTATGTATCAAAAAAACATACCGGTAGATCATCCCCATGCAAACTTTTGCCAATTATTTGGTATGAGTGATAATCTTACCTTTAATTTGGCAAGTCAAGGATATAATGTGGCCAAATATGTACCGTATGGGCCCATCAAGGATGTAATTCCTTATCTTGTCAGACGTGCACAAGAAAATTCAAGCGTAACTGGTGACATGAGTCGTGAATTAAAATTATTAAATATTGAAATGATGCGAAGAGGATTAATCCGATAAATCCAATTAACAAAATTAAACTAAAATTAAATAACATAAAAAATATCAAATGAAAAAAGGAATCTTACTTATTTTATTATTTTGTTGTGCTTATATGGTGAAAGCTCAAAAGGTATATGCATGGATGGATGTTGGTGTAAAAGCGGGTTATGGCCTCACTGGTTTGTTAAATACTAATTTATTTGATGATAGGGATTATGAACATCACATTAGTACTGGCTTTACTTATGGTGCTAAAGTTGGCTTATACTTTGGCTTGTATAATGGAATTACCGCTGACTTTATGCTATCATCCAACAACCAGGAATTCGATTATAATAGGTTGGGAAGTAGTTTCATCCATAATATAAATTGGAAGAATTTTGACATCGCTGTTTTATACCGTATGCAAAAAGACGGGCTTTATGTGGAGCTTGGCCCGCAGTTTTCCATTTTACAAAAAGTTAAAAATGATGATCCAAATGATGAACGAACGGATGTCACAAATTTTTACAATAAAAATTATATTTCCGGTGTATTCGGCGTTGGTGGTTATATTTTTAACTATGAACAATTCACTACGATGCTTGGAATTCGTTTGGGTTATGGATTTGGCGAAATGGTAACTGACGAAGGAAAAAATTTGGGGTTCCCAACACCAAGTAGAGTGTTGCAGTCCGAGCCTAAATCTACGAATGCTGCCTATGTCCAATTAGTTCTTGAAGCTAACTTTGCGCTAGGATATTATGGAAGATCCTCTTGCAGTAAAAGATCAACACTTTTTAGTTTCTAGAATTCCCTAAAATTTCAATGAATAGCAGCTGACTATTTTAGTTAATCAGTAAACATTAATCTAAACCTCGTTTTAATCTTAAAATAAAACGAGGTTTTTTCATAAATTGAAATGGGCCTTATACTGTTTGAAAAAGGAACCCCCACTGATCCACTCAATATTGATTCGTTTCTAGTAAGACCAATGTGCAGGCTTCTTCGCATGTAATACCATGTTTGATGGCGATGTTCACTAATTCGGCGTTCTCAGTTCCGGGATTAAAAATGATTCTTTTGGGCCGTATGGAAAGAATAAATGGATACAAATCCCTTTGTTTCGTGGGATTTAAATACAAACTTATCGTATGCACTTTGTCAGGAAGTTCACTGAGATCCTTTATTTCAATATCTCCAATCATGCCCGATCGGATTCCAATTGGGATAACCTCATGATTATATTTATGTAATAGTTGTGTGGCCTTATATGAAAATCGATCAGGATTGGGGCTTGCGCCTAAAACTATGGTTCTCTTACCCATGTAAAAAAATTAATTCGATGAATAATGTAAGTATCTTAACATCTGATATTTATGAAAGGTTGCCTGTGTACTGATTTTTGCAATTTGGAAACCATTTATTCCATCCAAAAATCCCCATTTCAAAAAATAAG
Source organism: Bacteroidota bacterium (assembly GCA_030856215.1). Taxonomy (GTDB): domain Bacteria; phylum Bacteroidota; class Bacteroidia; order Chitinophagales; family Saprospiraceae; genus Vicinibacter. Next base: position 28,519 of record JALYPU010000070.1, on the reverse strand, counting down.
TTTGAACAAATTTAAAAATCGTGTGGACCCATAGATTAAGGTAATTACATGTTCTTCCTTTTTTGAATAAATCTTTTGCGGCAAGTTCAGCATACTGATAGGATTTTTTATAAAACTCATCTATTTTATAATAACTGTAATGTAGGAGATCTCCTTCCAAAAATCCTGTCGCAGCATCCCCTTCATGCATGATGAATTTCTCGTGCGGATTTGATCCACCCCATTCCCCATGCAACCTATTCACCAATCGAAGCTTTCGATCAGGATACCATCCGCTGTATTTTATCCATTGTCCACAAAAATTGGTTTTGCGATTAAAATAATACCCCTGTTTACGAAAATCAGATTTAATGTTTTTTATGGAAGCTGCCAACTTTTCACTTAATGCCTCATCGGCATCCAATGACAAAACCACATCAAAACTCGCATTGGAAAGTGCATAGTTTTTTTGTTGACTATATCCTTCAAAAGGATGCTGAACAAATTTTACGTTATACTTTTTACAAATTGCTTCTGTCTGATCGTCACTATAAGAATCTACTACAATAATTTCATCAGCGATAGTTGAAAGTGAACTCAAACATCGTTCAATATTTTTTTCTTCATTGTACGTAATAATTGCTGCTGATATTTTAGGCATAGATAAAAATTGCTAACAAATGTAAATATTAATTTGCACGTAAAACTTTTTTTGCTTTAAATTCGGTCGATGAAAATTCTAAGAATTTGTTTAGATAATATTTACCGTTGAAAGCGCATTTCAAATATTGAGCAAACCATTTCACAATTTAATTTAAGATGAGTTGTGACGTAAATATCAACATTTTCATAAAAAGCCTGTTTAACTTTAAAATCTAATTATGTTGCAACAATCAATTGAGGAAGCTTTAAATCAGCAGGTAGCCAAAGAAGCACATGCCTCATTTTCCTACTTGTCAATGGCCGTGTGGTGTGATGGGGAAGGACTGGAAGGATGCGCCAAGTTTTTTTACCGCCAATCTGATGAAGAACGAATGCATATGCTAAAATTGATTCATTATATTTCTGAAATGGATGGAAAGCCCATTATTCCTCCCATAGAAGATACACCCAAGGTATATGCTTCCATTGAAACCATATTCGAATCTACGTTAGTTCAGGAAAAAAGTGTGACTCAGTCCATACATCAGATGATCAAGTTGGCTATTCAAGCCCACGATTACGCCACAGAAAATTTTCTCCAATGGTATGTGACAGAACAACGGGAAGAAGAGACCTTAATCCGAAAAATATTGGACAAAATTAAATTAATCGGGACAGGCCCTCAATCCTTGTTTTACATTGATAAAGAAGTCGCCCGTATCAATACGTCTATTCAAAATACAACCGCGACCTCTCCCGAAGCTTAATGTAAATGAACACTTTATATATTATATAATTAATTATATAAAACTTTAACAAACTTTATCCCCTTTGGTAGGACATTGCCATTAATTTTATAAGCTAAAAGTTACGCTTATGAAAGGAATATTTACAGTATTTGTTTTTTTTCTATTCTATTCATTCTTATCAGCTCAGAAAATTACGCCGCAGGTTTTATCGAATGCAGGCACGGTCCAAAAAGCTGGTAATTTTGGTATTGAATGGACTTTAGGAGAAATGATCACAGAGCGGTTTGCCTCTGGTAATTTTATCTTAACTCAAGGTTTTCACCAGGCAAGAATAATAGTTGTTGCCACGAAAGATCCCTTAATTGAGGGTATCACATTTTACCCCAATCCTGTTCAATCTAATTTATTTATAGAAAATAATAAGCATGAAGAACTTGCTATTCAAATGATGGATGTTTTTGGACAGCTATTATTTGAATTATCCGTAGGTACGGGAATACACGAATTATCCATGGAACACCTAGCGTCAGGAACTTATTTTATTAATTTAAAAACCGATGCTATTCAGCAATCGATAAAAATTGAAAAAATTTATTAATCAAATTAAAATTTGCAAAACATGAAATCATTTTTACTTTCATTCATAGTATTGTGCACATTCATTTCCGTCACAATGGCACAAACTGCTTCCTTTAAATATCAAGGGGTCGCCCGCAATGCTCAGAATGCTGCATTACCTAATCAAAATATCAGTCTGAGATTATCTATTTTAAACCAAGGAGGAACACCGGTATTTGTGGAAACACATCAAACCCAAACATCAGACTTAGGAATTTTTAGTGTCAATGTTTGTGCAGGAACTAATCCTACTGGAAGCTGTGCCACCATTGATTGGTCTTCTGGAAACTTTCAATTAAAAGTAGAATTGGATCCAGCCGGTGGTGCCAATTTTATCAATATGGGGAATTCTCCTATTTTACAAGTTCCCGTTGCTGCATTTGCTGTGAAAGCTGGAACTGCAGTGAATGATGCGGATGGAAATTCAACCAATGAAATTCAAAATCTAAACTTTAACGCAGCTAATAATACATTAGCCATCTCGCAGGCAAATAATGTGGATCTTAGCTCATTAAAAAATGATGCTGATGCGGACCCACTAAATGAAATCCAAACAATATCATTAGATACTTCAGATAATTCAATCAGATTAAGTAAAAACGGCGGAACCTTTTTATTGCCAGCAAGTGGCGCGAATCTTTGGAAAAAAATTGGAAATGATTTAGTGTATCAACATACTACTAATACCGGAATGACTTTTAATAGTCAAAAATTTGAACTTCAGTTTGGCCCCACAGTAAAGAAAAGCTTTAATTCAAGCCCCACTCGTTGGTCTGAAGAATTTACTACTTTCCCACATCCCTTGAAAACGTTTGCATTTGGCGGAGAAGTAATAGAATATCCAGTTACCTTAACTAGATTTTTCACAAGAATTAGTACTGATACATTCTGGCGAACGTCTTCTTATAATTATACTTTTCAACCCGGTACTTCACCAGGTATCATAACTCAGGAGGAAATATTCAGCCAGGCCAACAATAATGGTCAGCCTGTTCGGGTTTTGTCCACTCAGGCCTCCGGGTCTGGAGGTATCGGTAACTTTCATGCTTCGTTAGGTGGCACTGTAAGGGCAACTACCGGGAATCTTAACATCAATAATGTTTTGACACCTTTCGTAGGTATTTGGACAGCCAACGGCCAAAATATTTATGGTTTGTTCTTTAATGCACAAAACCAAGCTCAATTAATTGCGCAAGTGAAAAATTTTGTTGAAGACCATCCGACAGATCCTTCAAAACAAATTTGGTATGCTTGTATGGAAGGACCGGAAGTGGCTGCTTACGATAGAGGCACCGGAACTTTACAAAACGGCGTAGCAGAGATTCTATTTTCCGAACATTTCGGACTCATTGTTAATCCTCAAACTATAACCATTCAATTGACAGCACTTTCCGCAGATTCTGAAGGGATGGCCGTTATTGAAAAAACACAACGAGGATTTAAAGTTAAAGAGCTTAGAAAAGGAACTGGCAATTATCAGTTTGACTGGGAAGTGAAAGCTATCCGAAAAGGCTATGAAAATTTTGAGGTAGTTCGAGATAGACAATCCCCTATAATTCCTAGCAAAGAAGTTTATAATATGAACGAGTCTTTGCCTACTCTAGGAGGATCAAAAAAATAGTAACCGATATTTAAAAAACCTATTCACTGATTTATAAAGCCACAGAAATGTGGCTTTATTTATACGTAATAAAATTATTTTACCTTTTTAAAAGCTTATTTCCCGTTTGATCAAATTTAATTTTTCACTATCTTTAGAGTCTAATTCTAAGTTTATTTTATGGCATCAAAATTTAATGTACGTTTTGTTTCACTTTCTCTAATATTAGGGGGCTTGATGGTAATAATCGGTTGGCTGATTATGCCTGTTCATGTGGTATTAAACTTTAACCTGGAAATGTTAAATAGCATAAAAGAGCATCATGAATTTTGGGTTCGCTCATTCCAAGTTATGGTGTTTGGGCTTTTCATTCGAATCATTGCCTTAGTGAGCTTAGGTAGTTTGTACTCGGGATCAGAAGCAAAACCAATCGTTTCGGCAGGGATAATGGTTTGTTCTCTGGCCATGCTCTTGACAGCCATATCAGAAGGCTATATTATGCACACAGGCGGATGGGCTCAATGGAAAATGGGTTTAATTCCAACTGATCAGCATGCCCCCATGTTAGCAGCCTTAGAACTAACTAATGAATGGGTCAGTTGTATGGCTAGAATGGGTAGAATGTTTTTACACTTAGGTCTAGTTGTCTTAGGTTGGGGAATCATGCGGGGTGATGTTTTAAATAAGTGGATGGGAACCTTTGCATTGATTTTAGGAATTGCAGGAATCACCATACTGATGATTATCGATCAGAATCCAACAATATATTATCCTTTGGGTCATGCCGTAACAAGTTGGTTCATTATTGCAGGAGTTCTCTTGTTTAGAAAAAATAACAAAACGTAGGATCACTTATACTAATTATATTTATTTATTCTACTAATTATAGTGATTCTAATTCAATATACAATTTAATGATTGAGGTTATTAATAACTTGTGGATCATTTTTTAATAACATTTTCATGAAATTCTATATACGTATTCTACTAATCTTTTTTTATTTTGCTTGCTCAAAAAAAACAGAAAGCATAAACCCTACTTTGGAGCGCATTTCAGAATCAGTATATGCATCAGGAATTATAAAAAGTAAAAATCAGTATCAGCTCTATTCAACCGTCAGTGGCATATTAACGCATATTTATAAAAAAGAAGGCGAACTGATTAAAGCCGGAGAACCCGTTTTTAAGGTTTTGAACGAAGTATCCCAACTTCAGACAGAAAATGCGCAACTCAACGCATCATACATGGATTATAGCGTACAGAAAGCAAAACTAAATGAATTAAAAGTGAATATCAATTTGGCAGCCGTAAAAGTCAGCCAGGATTCACTCTTACTCGTTAGGCAAAAAGCCTTATGGGATAAACAAATTGGGAGTCTATTCGAATTGGAACAACGCGAATTGGCTTTAAAAAACTCTCGCTCCATTTTTCAAGCTTCAAAAATAAGATACCAGGATTTAAAGAATCAAATAGAACTAGCCGCAAAACTTTCGAAGAAACAATTGGAGATTTCCAAAAATATAAATGATGACTATCGCATTGTTAGTAAAATGAACGGAAAAATTTATAGTGTTTTGAAAAAAGAAGGAGAATTGGTAAGCCCTCAATTTCCTATTGTAATAATTGGGGATGCAGATTCATTTTTAATTGAATTACAAGTAGATGAATCGGACATTTCCAAACTAAAATTACAGCAAACCGTTTTAGTACAATTGGATAGTTATGAGGATAGAGTATTCGAAGCTAAAGTTGCTAAAATATATCCTATGATGAATGAACGATCCCGAACCTTTACTATAGAAGCAACATTTAAAGAGCATCCTCCCGTATTGTACCCAAATTTAACGGTGGAAGCCAACATTGTCCTTATTACTAAAGAACAAGCATTGACCATTCCAAAATCTTTTGTATCGGCAGACAGCTTTGTCATATTGAATTCAAATGAAAAAAGAAAAGTTAAAATAGGCGTAAGTGATTACCAAAAAGTAGAAATACTTGAAGGCATAACCCAGAATGACGTGTTATATAAACCAGGTAAATGAGTAAGAATTTAATTGTAGATGTTGGCATTTCACTTCTGAAAGCAAGGTGGAAGCAAACTTTGGTCGCAGCGATTGGCGTTTCTTTTAGTATTACGATGTTTATAACGCTGTTAAGTTTCATGACAGGTTTAAATCATTTACTGGATAGTCTCATTCTTAACCGTACTCCGCATATCCGAATTTATAATGATATAAAGGCAAACCCAAATCAGCCGATTCAACTCAGCTCAAAATTTGAAAAAAACACCTACCATTTTATTCACTCTATAAAATCCAAGGACCAAAGTGCGAAAATTACAAATAGCCTCGCCATAATGAGTTCATTGGATTTAGATAAACGCGTGGAAGGTATATCCCCTAAAATAGTGACCCCTGCATTTTTTATTGATGGTGGAATTGAAATTTCTGCCATGATTCATGGTATCAATCCCACAAAGGAAAGTCAATTATTTTTTTTTAATGATTATATAATAAATGGATCGTCCAATGATTTGGATTTAATTTCTAACAGCATCATTTTGGGAAAAGAATTAGCGGCCAAACTAACAGTTGATGTTGGAGATTTTGTTCACATTACCACCTCCAGAGGCACTCCGTTCACATTAAGAGTAGTAGGTATTTATCAATCAGGATTAAAGGAATTCGATAAAGTGCAAAGTTATGCGTCCATTTCAACGGTACAAAAAATTTTAGGAGAGCCCAATAATTTTATTACTGAAATCCAAGTGCGATTGAATGATGTTTCCATGGCTCCTAAAATGTCTAAAGAGTATCAAGAATTATATGCTGCTGATGCAGAGGATATACAATCTGCCAATTCACAATTTGAAACCGGAAGCTTCATTCGAACCTTGATCTCTTTTACAGTAGGGATAACTTTATTAGTAGTAGCTGGTTTTGGAATATACAACATACTTAACATGATGATCTATGAAAAAATGGACACAATAGCTATATTAAAAGCCACCGGATTTTCTGGTTGGGATGTGAATCGAATCTTTATTTTTATTGCTTTAAGCATTGGTATTTTTGGTGGATTTGCCGGATTGGTTTTGGGATTGTTGTTATCTTTAGGAATTGACCAAATTCCATTTGAGACTGCAGCGTTACCAACTATTAAGACCTATCCTATCAATTATGACATAAAATATTATTTGATCGCAGCTGTATTTTCTCTTATTACAACCTATCTGGCGGGTTTTTTTCCTGCTAGAAAAGCGAGTAAAGTAGATCCTGTAGTTATCATCAGAGGTAAGTAACATGAGTGAGAAAGTTCTGGAGGCTAAAAATATTTTCAAACATTTTTATGACCCTATTGATGCATTAGTCTTGAATGATATTTCCTTTATGATCCGCCGAGGAGAATTTGTTTCTATAACGGGAAAGTCAGGCTGCGGAAAATCAACCTTGCTATATATTCTCTCTACCATGGATACCGATTATGAAGGTGAATTATACATTGACCAGAGATCTATGTTTAAGGTAGCGGAAGGTGATTTAGCAAAAATCAGAAATGAAAAAATTGGTTTTGTGTTTCAATTTCATTATTTGTTGAATGAATTCACCGTGTTAAAAAATGTAATGCTTCCAGGTATAAAACTAAACAAACTTAGTTCCAAGGATGTTGAAGAGCGTGCGATGGCTCGATTGAAAACCCTTGGAATCGATCATTTGGCCAGCAAGAATGCCAACCAGATTTCCGGAGGTGAAAAACAGCGTGTCGCGATCGCCAGAGCCATGATAAACGACCCATTAATTATTATGGGCGACGAACCCACTGGAAATTTAGATAATAAAAATAGCGATATCGTCTTTGATATTTTCAAGCAGCTTGCAGAGGAATTTAATCAGACTTTATTAATAGTCACGCACGATGCAGAATTTGCCAAAAGAACCCATCGTATCATTGAAATGGAAGATGGTAAAATTGTAACACAGTAAGTATACACCGGAATAGTATTCTTTCACTTATCTCAATCCTTCGCATACTTTTGCCAAGGCATCTTTTCCCGGGCAGAGCTGCTTTTTATTCAATGCATTCAGTGGCGTCAAGGAAGTATTCATCAAGAAATGTAAATCTCGACTCTCCTCATTAATATAAATCAAACCGGTTAATATTTCATGATTTAACTTTGCCACATGCATTTTATTCATTGCAGAAAGTTTATTACGTGGATCCCAGTCATCAGAGAGAGAATGTAGATGAATTACGGATTCATCATGAAGTTTAATATCAATGGTCAATCCTTGAGGTTGCTTGACTAGTATTTCATTTTCAAATGGAACGAGATCTAAAGATAAAGTGGCTTCGATATGTTCTCGTGTATAGTCATATGACTTAGTAGATCCTGGGTTATTGTTGAATGTAACACATGGTGAGATTACATCTATAAAAGCAAAACCTGGATGTGAAAGTCCTGCTTTAATTAATGGAGTTAATTGATGTTTATCTCCGGAAAAACTTCGAGCCACAAAACTAGCTCCCAATTCCAAACATAATGAGGCAAGATCTATTGATTGAAATACATTTTCCTCACCGGATTTGTTTATAGATCCTTCATCTGCCGTCGCACTGTCCTGGCCTTTTGTCAAACCATAACAACCGTTATTCATTACAATATAAAGTATGTTAAGATTCCTTCGAATGGCATGTACAAATTGGCCCATACCGATGGAAGCTGTATCGCCATCACCACTCACTCCTAAATATAATAAATCCCGATTGGCCATCACAGCTCCCGTCGCCACACTGGGCATTCGGCCATGGACGGAATTAAATCCATGGGAATTGCCTAGGAAGTAGGTAGGCGTTTTGGACGAACACCCAATACCCGAAAGTTTAGCTAAACGATGGGGCTCAATGGACATTTCATAACACGCCTGGACAATTGCCCCACTAATACTATCGTGGCCACAACCCGCGCATAGTGTGGAGATAGCCCCTTCATAGTCCTTTCTTAAATAGCCAATTTTATTTTTTGGTAAATCCGGATGTCGAAAATTTGGTCTTACGTAGGTCATATTTATTTTAAAAACTTAATATTTATTTATGTTCAATTTTTAGAAATAATACAAACACTTTAATTATTTAAAAATTAGTTTTGCATCTTAGACAATATCCGCTCTGCGGTTATTGGAAATCCATCATAGTTCAAGATGGATTTAAGTTTCGAAGGTGAAATATCGAGTTCATTAATCAACAGTGCGCGAAACTGCGCATCGCGATTTTGTTCGATTACATAAATATTTTCATGAGCATCAATAAATTCTTTAATACTTTCCTGAAATGGAAAAGCTCGAACGCGCATAGCATCAAAGTTTTTTCCTTTTACCGCCATGATATCCATGGCTTCCAGTGAAGAATAGGATGATGTTCCAAAAAATATAAAGGCTTCTTTACTTTGGTTTTGTTTAGTATAAAATTCAGGCTTTGGTACATAAGATTTTATGGTATCCCACTTTTTCATCAGTCGATCCATATTTCTGGCATACACTTCTCCATCCTCTGTATATCTTGCATATTCATCCCGAGAACTTCCGCGTGTAAAAAAGGAGCCTTTAGTAGGATGTGTTCCTGGAATAGTTCTGTATGTAACACCATCACCATCTACGTCTAAATAACGGCCGTAAAATTCCATTTTATCCAAATCCTCTGCGTTTAAAACTTTTCCTCTATTATATACACGTGCATCATCCCATTCAAATGGATCACTCAAATGATCATTCATGCCGAGATCCAAATCGCTCATGACAAAAACCGTAGTCTGAAAATGTTCAGCCAAATCAAAAGCTTCGATGGTCATATCAAAACACTCTTTGGGAGTTGACGGAAATAATAAAATATGTTTCGTGTCTCCATGGGATGCGTACGCACAGGAAATAATATCAGATTGTTGTGTTCGAGTGGGCATACCAGTCGAAGGACCTCCACGTTGAACGTCTATCAGCACTGCCGGAATTTCTGCAAAATAAGAAAGCCCTAAAAATTCGCTCATTAATGATATACCCGGACCACTGGTAGACGTAAACGCCCTGGAGCCATTCCAACTCGCACCTAATACCATTCCAATGGCTGCTAATTCATCTTCTGCCTGGATGATCGCAAAATTCTGTCTTCCGTTTTCATCAATTCTGAATTTATTACACCATTTTTCAAAAGCATTCATGACGCTAGTGGACGGTGTAATCGGATACCAGGAACCAAACGTGGCTCCCGCAAAAAGTGCTCCTAACCCACATGCATTATTTCCATCCACTAATATACGATCCCCGATTAAGTCTCTTCGTTCCAAATGGATTGGTAGCGGACAAACAAAATGCTCTTTTGCATAATTTATTCCCAAATGCAACGCCTGTAGATTGGCAGGAATTAATTTTTCTTTCTTTTTGAATTGCTCTTTGATTAAATTCTCCAGAACTTCATTTTCAATATTTAATAAGGCTGCAAGGGCTCCAATGTAAACTACATTTTTCATCAACAAATGTTGCCTTGGATCTGTGTAATTTTCCATGCATAATTTAATCATGGGAATTCCAATGTAATGGATGTCTTCTCTCACTAAATCATCCGCCAATATTTTGGTGGAGTCGTATAAAAAATATCCTTCTTCTCGTACACTGTTTACATCCCGACTCATGCTTTGTGCATTGACACCCACAACCAGATCTATATGGTCTCTCCTCCCCAAATACCCTTTTTCGTTAATGCGCACTTCAAACCACGTTGGCAGTCCTTGAATATTTGACGGAAATATATTTTTAGGTGACACCGGAATGCCCATTTTAAAAATCGCCTTCGCAAACAAATTATTTGCGCTTGCTGAACCGGTTCCATTTACATTGGCAAATCGTACTACAAAGTCATTGACACTTTTCAAAACATTCATAAATTACTTGCTTTTGCAGCATTGTATAAAAATTTTTGCATATCCCATGCTGCAGTGGGACAGCGCTCTGCACAAAGGCCACAGTGCAAACAAACATCCTCATCTTTGACCATAACGCGCATGGTCGGAAGCACATCTGAAATATATAAATCTTGAGTGAGGTCCCTGGCAGGTGCATTTAGTCTTGTCCTTAGATCCATCTCTTCTCCATTCTCCGTAAAAGTGATGCAAGAAGTCGGACATATATCGACACATGCATCGCACTCGATACATCGGCTAGTTGTAAAAACCGTTTGGATATCACAATTCAGGCAGCGTTGAGCCTCTTTAAATGCTAAAGCTTCATCGTATCCCAACTCCACTTCCATCAATCGATCCTTCAACGTTTTTACTTTATCAGCATGCGGAACTTTGTAACGGAGATCGTCTGCAGTGATATTATCATACGACCATTCATGAATACCCATTTTTTGTCGAATCAGATTCGTCATTGGCGAAGGCCGTTGATGAAATATGTCGTCACCTTTACAAAATAAGTCTATCGAAATGGCCGCTTGGTGACCGTGAGCCACAGCAGTGATTACATTTTTTGGCCCAAATGCGGAATCACCTCCAAAAAATACCTTTGGTAAGGTCGATTGAAAAGTGGTTTCATTTACTAAAGGCATTTTCCATTGATCAAACTGTATTCCGAGATCCTTCTCAATCCAGGGAAAGCTATTTTCTTGTCCAATAGCCAGCAGTACTTCATCTGCTTCCATGAAAACTATTTCACCAGTAGAAACCAGCTTTCGCTTACCATTTTCATAGGTAGGCTCTACTTTTTCAAATTCCATACCGACCAACTTACCTTCATTTATAACAAATCGAAGAGGAGAATGGCAATTATAAAAAGGAATATCCTCATGCTGGGCGTCTTCAATTTCCCAGGGGGATGCTTTCATTTCATTAAATGGGCTTCTGACGACTACGCGTACATCTTCTCCTCCCAATCTCCGCGAAGTTCGACAACAATCCATGGCCGTATTCCCACCCCCGATTACTAATACTTTTTTTCCTATGGAACTGGTATGCTCAAACGCAACACTAGCTAACCAATCAATTCCGATATGAATTTGGGCTGCCGCTTCGTGTCTCCCTGGAAGGTCACTTAAGTCTTTTCCTCTTGGAGCGCCGGTACCTATAAAAACCGCATCATAATCCTCGACTAAAATTTCCTCTTTAAGGCTATTTATATACGTCTTGAACTGTGTATGAATACCCATGTCCAAAATATAATTCACTTCTTCGTTTAGAACTTCTTCCGGGAGTCGAAACGAAGGAATCTGGCTTCGCATCATACCACCACCTGCCGGCTGCTCATCAAACAAATGAATTTCATACCCTAAAGGCGCTAAATCCCTGGCAACGGTCAGTGAGGCCGGTCCTCCGCCAATTAAGGCTATTTTTTTACCATTTCTTTCTTGGGGTGGCCCAGGAATTAAATCCTTAATGTCGCCTTTATAATCAGCAGCTACTCTTTTCAACCTGCAGATAGCGACGGGTTGTTCTTCTACTCGAACTCTGCGACAAGCCGGTTCACATGGTCGATCACATGTGCGACCCAATATTCCAGGGAATACATTAGAAACCCAATTGACCATATAGGCTTCCGTGTATTTTCCAGCAGCGATAAGTCGTATATATTCTGGAACAGGGGTATGCGAAGGACAAGCGTATTGGCAGTCAACGACTTTATGGAAATATTCGGGATCCTGGATATTAGTTGGATTCAATGCTTTAAAATTAGTCGGTAAAAATAGATGAAATATAATTAATACCTTACTTTAGGTTTTCTATTTAACTAAGTGCAAGAGAATTTATGAAGCGCGTCACATCCCTAGGGGGTGTATTCTTTAAGTGTAAAAATCCAGATGAAATCAAATCCTGGTATTCAACGCATCTCGGCATTGAGATGGATGCATATGGTACATCCTTTGAGTGGACGCATTCAGAGGATTCTGCTAAAAAAGGATTTACAGCCTGGTCTCCATTTAAGGATTCGACGGATTACTTTCTACCCTCTGAGAAAGAATTTATGATCAATTTCCGGGTAGAAAATATGGAATGGCTGTTGGAAGAATTAAAAAAAGAAGGCATTCAGATTATAGGTGAGGTCCAGGTATTTGAATATGGAAAATTTGCCCATATCATGGACCCTGAAGGTAATAAAATTGAATTATGGGAAGCCAATGATGAAGTATATGATAAGATGATTCAAGTGCGAACTAAATGAAATTATACAATCCAGAATCATAAAATTAAATTCTTATATGATTCTTTTCCTGAATAGTTATTTAATAAATGGATAAAAGATTTGCTTGAAAAATTTCTTAGGATAAGATTCCATTTTCTCAAAGCCTAACACAATATCGCGACCATCATAGGGAATATATGCGGTACCAAATAAATAATCCCAAATACTTAAACTCAACCCAAAATTTACACCATAAATCCTTCCATCCAGGTCTTTTGCATGGTGCCAAATATGCATTACCGGATTATTTATAATATACCTAAAAGGACCGTAAGTAATATTGAGATTGCTGTGGTTCAGGTGTCCAATGATGACTGAAATAATATGCACAATAAAAAAGTCTTGTAATCCAAATCCGATCATTGCCAATGGAATATATTGTATACTCTTATAAATGACCGTTTCCATCCAGTGAAATCGCAGATGCGCTGCAAACCCCATCTCTTCCACGCTATGATGTAATTTATGAAATTCCCAAAGTCTTGGAAATCGGTGTAATAATCTATGTGTATTCCATTGAATAAAATCTGCCAATACAAACAACACAACAAGTTTTGACCAGGAAGGCCACGAAGATATCTCAATGGCCACTACATTTTGAATTCCAACCTGGGCTAATAGATCGCTGAATAAATTTACACCAACATCGGAAATGGCATTATATCCTATCAATGAAAATAGAAAAAAATTAAAAAACATATAAAACCCATCCAACCAAAAATCTTTCCTAATAAAAGACTGATGTTTTCTCCATGGCAAAATAATCTCAAGCAACCAAACAAAGATGGAAAGTCCAATTAGCCAATAAAAATAATTATGCCAACTTGGATAAAGAATTTCTGAGGTTAAATAATTCCAATAATTAAAATAGGAATCTTTTACAATGTCGAGATAGCTTTTGGATTCCATGATGAAATGTACTCGACTAACGTTCTATTCTTTGGGACCAGACCAAGAACTAAATCCACCATTCAGATTATAAATACTATTAAATCCTTTTGAGCCCATTAATGCAGCGGCTTTGCTACTTCTACCTCCGGCACCGCAATAGACTAGATACTTTTTTGATTTGTCCAATTTATCAATTTCGATGTTGAAATTAGGACTTGAATAATCCACGAGTTTAGAGTTGGGTATGTGGTCATTGTTATATTCATCAGGAGTTCGCAGATCCAAAATGACGACATCCTTTTGTGTCATCAGTCGTAAAAATTCATGTTGATCGATATTTTTATAATCACCGTTTGATTTCTGAGCACATGAGTACGTGGCTGAAATTTGCACTATTAGGTAGAATAAAATTAAACGATTCATATTTAAAATTTCAATATTATTCATTTAAAATTAGCGTTGAACTACATTCACAAATCTCCACAAACTTCGTGCTAAAAGTGAAAAACTAAAGCCCAAAAATGCTACACTGAACTAATACAAAAATATACTTTTTTTAGATAACCGGATATGATTAATTAAATACTGTCTATTATAATCCCCAAGCGCCTATAATTGCGCCCATTAGGCATGAAATGACTATATAATATCCTACATCAATTAAAAACAATTTGAAGGTCTTTTTAGAATACAAATAATTGATTCCAAATGTCGTCACCACAAATCCTAAACTAATTAAAACTCCATGTTTAAAGCCATCCGCCATACCACTCCGTTCGCTTATCATCATGGTGAGGGCTAATATGCAACAATACACAAAAGTCAATGCAAAGGTGGTACCGAATACCTTTCCCATATTAGTATTTTTAATATCAGTTTCGGTAAAATTCAATTCTTTCATCCAGGATTTACCAAACAATGGGCCATACCATAAAGAACCCATTCCAAAACTAGCTATGGTGGCAACAATTATCGCAAGCCAATTCATAATCAATTTATTTTTTATTGATTTGTTTAATCCTGGAGTTTGGATCCGAATGCCAAATCCCCAGCATCACCCAATCCGGGAACAATATAGGATTTCGCAGTGAGCTCTTCATCAATCGCCCCAACAAATAATTTTACATCCGGATGAACTCGCTGAACATATTCAACTCCGAGCCTGCTAGCAATAATCGATACTAGGTAAATTTCTTTTGCTGTACCGTACAATTTTAATTCATCAATAGCTAATTGGATGGAAGAACCCGTAGCTAACATAGGATCCACAATAATCAATATTTTGCCTTCGCAATTCGGGCAAGTAGTATAGCCCATATAAATTTCAAAACTTCCGTCCGGCTGATGCTTACGATAGGCTGAAATAAATCCACTTTCCGCTTCTGGTAGCATATCCAACATTCCTTCGTGAAGTGGCAGCCCAGCCCTTAAAATGGGACAAACCACAATAGCATCTTGAATTGTCTTCACCTGGGCTTCTCCTAAAATGGTATCTGTAGTTTCCTCTTTGTAGGTGAAATTCTTACTGATTTCATACGCTGCAATTTGCCCGAACTTTCTAAGGTTTTGCCTGAAACGATGGCGATCGTTCTGGATATCTACATTTCTCAGTTCGAATAGGATTTGCTGAATAAGACTTGAATAACTTGATAAATTAACCATCAGATATAAAATAGACACTCAAAGCTAAAAAAAAGAAGCTGCCTAAGAAAGAAAGTAAATAGAGTTTACCCACTTTTCCTGGCAGCTTCTGCTTACCTAAAATCACTTATTCTTAACGCCAGACTGGTTTAAATTCTGTACGTCGATTTAATTGTCTTCCCGCTTTAGTCTTATTGTCACCAACAGGTGTAGATTCACCATAACCTGTGGAGGTCAAGCGATCTTTATTAACTCCTTTTTTGATCAAATAATCAACACATGACTGGGCACGTCTATGTGAAAGTTTGTGGTTATAGTCATCTTCGCCTACATTATCTGTATGACCTTCAATGCTAACCATCATTTCAGGATATCTATCCATAACTGCTTTCACTTGATCGAGGTTTTTATGAGAAGCCTTAGTAAGGGTGGCGGTACCCGTTGCGAAACGGACTGCATACATGGCAACAGCCAGTACTTTTTTGTCTGCCACCTTAATTTCCGGACAACCATTATTCGAAGCTAATCCAGGCGTGAATGGACATCGGTCTTTACTATCTATGACGCCATCTTTATCAGAATCAGGACAACCTTCGATGGTTCCTGCGACATCTGGGCACATATCTTTTTCATCAATTACGCCATCATTATCCCGATCGTTTGGACATCCCATATTAGAAATAGGACCTTTTACAGTAGGGCATTTGTCATCAATATCTGCAACTCCATCCATGTCTCCATCCGGACAGCCTTTGAAGCTAGCTAGGCCGAATATTGTAGGGCATCGATCATCTTTGTCTGCTATGCCATCTTTATCACCATCTGGACAACCACTCACTGTACCAGCAATATCCGGACACATGTCGTCTCTGTCATATACACCATCACTATCTCTATCAGCAGGGCATCCCATATTTTCAATTACTCCGGCTTCAGTAGGACATTTATCATCTTTATCAGCAATTCCATCGGAATCAGCATCTGGACAGCCCATAACGGTACCTGGTGTATCCGGACAGGCATCATCTTTATCGAGAACCCCATCTTTGTCCCTATCAGAACCTCTAAGGCTTAGTCGCAAACCAACCGCATGTTGCCAATTGTCATAACCATCTTCAAATGCAAAACGATAATCAGATTGAGCCACAATGGAAACCACTTCGCTAAGTCTAAGATCAAAACCCAAACCTACAGGAGCCTGAGCAAAAAACTTGTCAAAGTCCTGCATAGCACCACCAATTCCTGCATAAATAAATGGAGATATCAATTTTCCTCTGAACAGATGTATATTGAGCAAAGCATCCAAGCCAGCATAATACTCGCTTCTAGTGTAGGTGGTCACCGTGTTGGTGGTGGTATTATAAATTGGAAAATTTGCCGCACCGATTCTAAATGGAATGGCTAACGAAATCACGTTGCCAAAATGGTGGTTGTACCCAATTTCAAAGGCATTATCTAGATCTTCGATCAATCCCTTGTTGTCATTATTGGGTGCGTGAAAATTGATCCAAACAGGTTTAAGTGTCAAAGTGTTGCTCGGGAGTACCTGGGCATTTGTGGTAGTCATAAGTACCAAAAAGCCCAAAATGCAACTAAGAATTAGTTTTTTCATATGGTAAGGGTTTAATTTAATTATATTAATTGTTAAAATTAGAAAATTCTTTACAAAGTAATTAAAATCTTATAGATTAAATATTATTTATAGTAATTGTATGAATATTATTATTTAAAAGCACCGAAGAACGAACCCAACTCCCCTAATCCTTCTTTTTTGGGAATGATACTGTAAAAATGCGACCCTTACCATGTCTAAGCATTATACAATTACCTAAAAGAGTTATATGATTCACACATTCTGCTATTTCAAATCAAACTTTGCGTTAAAATAAGTTATAATGTGGGCTTGATATCGAAAAATGCACCTGCTTATTCGGTGATAGCCCTTTATTTTTTGTTGTATCCATATGCCTGAAGATGTTCTCGACCCATCAAGTAGTTTTTTCTAAAAAAATTCATGCGCCGATAGATAACTTGTCAAAATTTTAATAGCAAGTTCTGGAAATTAGAAATGAGATAGCTGATGTGAGTAAACAATTACTGTTAAAAAATTAAAAAGAAGTACCCTGCTTATCAAAATTGATGTTGCTTCATTTACAGTTTTTTGTCTAAAATAATTATTCACTTACCAATCTGGTTCATGGAGATTCATGATTACTTTTACATGTTGATGAAACAAATGAACTAACCCATTAACGCCAATATGAACCGCACTGTAAAATTCATAGCTTCTATAAATCAATTTCACTTTGAATGCTTTTAATACGAATCGCATGCAACATTTTATAGTGCTGAAACTGAAAACCTACCATGAAAAAACTACATTATTCTTTGGTTAAAGCCATTGTAACTATTCTGGAACAGGTATTTGTACAGAATATATTTGCAGATAAAGCTATTGAATCCATGTTAAAATCCAACCCAATATGGGGTGCTAGGGACAGAGCGTTTATTGCCGAAACAGCGTATGACATTATACGGTATTATCGCTTATATCAATATTGTGCTCATACGAAAGATGATCATTGGAAGATAGCCGGTTGTTATTTTATTTTAAATGAATTTGAAATGACTGATTGGAATGAATTTGTTTCATTGAATCCTAAAGATATCATATCCCAACATATCGTTGCTCAAAATAATCGGCAGATCAGAGAATCCATTCCGGATTGGTTGGATGATTTAGGCGAAAAAGAATTATCAACTTCATGGGAACAAGAATTACAGGCATTAAATAAACAAGCCCAGGTAGTCCTGCGAACGAATACTCTAAAAATTACTAAAGCTGAGTTGCAAGAAAAATTGCGGGAAGAAAATATCGAAACAACAGAATCACTTGTTCATTCAGATGCACTAATTCTCAACCGCCGCCGAAATATTTTTTTATCCGCTAGTTTCAAAAAAGGTTTCTTCGAAGTACAAGATGCTTCCTCACAATTGGTCGCACCATTCCTCCAAGTTGAACCCGGCATGCGCGTGATTGATGCCTGCGCGGGTGCGGGTGGAAAAACATTACATCTGGCCGCACTGATGAAAAATAAAGGTAGTTTGATAGCGCTGGATATGGAAAAATGGAAACTGGATGAACTAAAGAAAAGAGGCAGAAGAAATGGTGTTTCTATAGTAGAAACCCGTTGGATTGATACCACAAAAGTGACCAAACGATTAAGAGAAACTGCTGACCGATTATTGCTGGACGTCCCTTGCAGTGGCCTGGGTGTGCTGCGACGAAATCCTGACGCTAAATGGAAACTAAACAAAACGTTTATCGCAAAGGTCATTGAACAACAAAAACAAATATTACATAACTATAGTAACATGATCAAGCCCACAGGAAAAATAGTGTACTCGACATGTAGCATTCTTCCTTCCGAAAATAAACTCCAGATACAGGAATTTTTGAACTTGCATCCTGAATTTCAATTGGAAGAAGAAAAAAATATTTCGCCGTTCGAAAGTGGATTTGATGGATTTTATATGGCCAGGCTATCCAGGAAATCATGAGACATTTTTATTATAGGTACTGGATTTTCCTTATTAAATTCAAAACAGCGAGTCATTTGTACTGCTTTCAATGTTATTCAGAAAGTTAATGCACATTATCTTTTTGCTTTATATTAAATAGTTAACTTTTTTACAAATACTTTACCTGATATATTTTATATTCGCAAAATTTTAATTATGCAATCACGCAACTTAATCAATTCACTTTTCATGATATTTATTACGTTAATGGCTGGCTTAACTGTTCAGGCACAAAAAAAACAATCTCCACAAATACCCATTATTGATCGGGAAATATTTTTTGGTGACCCTGAAATCACCGGGGCTCAACTTTCACCTAATGGAAAATTCATGAGTTTCATAAAACCCTTTAAAGGAACCAGAAACATTTGGGTAAAAAAAGCCACTGATCCATTTGAGTCTGCTAAACCCCTGACAGAAGATACGAAAAGACCCATCTCCAGCTACTTTTGGTCCAGAGACTCAAAATATATTCTATATACTCAGGACAAAGGAGGCAATGAAAATTATATGATCTATGCGGTGAATCCAAACGAAAAACCAAAAGAAAATCAGCAAGTTCCAACATCAAGAAACCTCACCAATAAGGAAAATGTAAGGGCTTACATTTATGCTGTTCCAAAATCTAATCCGGATTTGATGTATGTAGGATTAAACGACCGCGATGCATCATGGCATGATTTATATGAATTAAAAATCTCCACAGGGGATCTGAAATTAGTTCGTCAAAACACCGAACGAATGGTTTCCTGGATATTTGATCTAAAAGATAAATTAAGATTAGCTATTCGTTCAAATGAGGATGGCAGCAGTGAATTACTTCGAATAGATCCAAAAGGATTTACGAAAATTTATGATTGTACTATTCTGGAAGATTTTAATCCAATTCGATTTCATCCAGATGGATTGCGTATTTATATGTCTACGAATAAAGGTGCGAAACTCAATCTAAGCCAGTTGATTTTATTCAATATTCAAACTAAAAAGGAAGAAATGGTTGAAACTGATCCGCTCAAGAAGGTAGATTTTGGTTGGGTATCATTTTCTGACCTGACCAATCAAATCATTGCCACAAATTATGAAGATGATAAAACAAGGCATTACTGGAAAGATAAAGCGATGGAGAATGAATATAAAACGCTTAAAAAACAATTCAAAGGAAAAGAAGTTAATTTCAATTCTTCCACGAAAGATGAAATGACTTGGCTTATTGGCGTGTATTCGGACACGGACCCTGGGTCGGTTTATTTATATGATCGAAGAACCAAAAAAACTACTTTTCAATACACACCAAGGCCAAAAATGCCTATCGAACACCTGGCATCTATGCGGGTGATTAAATACAAGTCGTCAGATGGATTGGTTATTCCAGCCTACTTAACATTACCGAAAGGCCTTCCAGCTAAAAAATTACCCCTCATAATTAATCCACATGGTGGGCCATGGGCAAGGGATGGCTGGGGTTATGACCCTTTTGCCCAGTTTTTAGCAAATCGTGGATATGCAGTTTTGCAAGTGAATTTTAGAGGATCTACCGGTTATGGAAAGAAATTTTTAGACGCAGGAAATAAACAATGGGGTGATTTAATGCAGGATGATTTGACCTGGGGTGTGAAGCATTTAGTTTCCAAAGGAGTCGCGGATCCTAACCGAGTCGGAATTTTTGGAGGATCCTATGGAGGTTACGCTGCATTGGCTGGTTTGACGTTTACGCCAGATGTATATGCTTGTGGAATATCATTAGTGGGGCCTTCTAGTTTGTTAACGTTATTAAAATCAATTCCGCCCTACTGGGAAGCTGGCAGAAAGATATTTCATGAGCGGATGGGAGACCCAACGACGCCTGAAGGTGAAGAACAATTAAAAAGGCAATCCCCTTTATTTTCAGTAGCTAGCATTAACGATCCGCTTTTAGTGGTGCAGGGAGCAAACGATCCGCGCGTTAAAAAAGCTGAATCCGACCAAATTGTCATAGCCATGCGGGATAAAGGACTGCCGGTAGAATATATATGCGCGCCGGATGAAGGACATGGTTTTGCCAGACCAGTAAATAATATGGCTTTCCTGGCAGCTGCTGAAAAATTTCTTGCCAAACATCTGAGAGGTCGTTATCAAGAAACTATGACCGATGACATTGCCAAGCGATTAAAAGAAATTACCATTGATCCAGCATCCATAAACTTAAATAAACCCATTGATAAAGAGGAAATGATAGCTGGAGCTGCAGCTGTTGTAAGAGATTTAAATCCGGGTGAATACGTCTATGAAGTTGAAATGAATCTTATGGGAGAAGACCATTTATTTCATCA
Organism: Bacteroidota bacterium; assembly: GCA_030856215.1. Lineage (GTDB taxonomy): Bacteria > Bacteroidota > Bacteroidia > Chitinophagales > Saprospiraceae > Vicinibacter. The sequence continues at coordinate 7,283 of JALYPU010000070.1, read as the reverse complement.
AACTATCAACGTAAAAGATGAAGGAAGCCATTGGTCTGTTTCTGAAGTTATGGATATGCCTTTTGGAGAATCAAAAGATCACACGACGTTGCAAAAAGGAAATTTACAAGTATTGACTAGATATCTAGATCAAGGTCCTGTGAATTTGGATCTTAAGTTTAACGGCCAGGAAGTCAATGGAAAAATGAATGTAAGCGGGACCATCACTAAAATCAATATTAAAACGTTAGGACCTAGTTTAGCAGATGGACCGGGATTGTTGTTAGTTCTAGCCAATTTGCCGCTGCGCGAAGGTTATAAATCCTATTTCAGGAACATAGATCTCCAAAAGATGGAAGAAAAAATGATGAGCCTGGAAGTACAGCGATCAGAAATTATAGATGGAATCGATTGTTTTGTAGCAACTATAAAACCAAGCAATGGGGATCCTGGAGAAATCAATGTATGGGTTACAAAAGCAATTCCTTCAAAAACAATTAAATATACAATGACCATCCCAGAAATGGAAGGTGCTACGCTGAAGGGAATATTAAAATAAGTTATTGGCTTTAATACTGCATTAATATTTGTTATGAAGCCATTTTAAAAAACTCACATGGAGGTTGAGTAATCAATGTTCAAACGCTTCTTTTCAAATTCTTTGATATCCTCTTTTTGATATTTATAATTTAATGGAATTGGGATATCAGCTTTAATTTATTAAAAGAAAATAGTGAATTGAACTAATAATCCTTGGCGATATTAATCGCTCTCTCCTCTATAAGAATTACAAGGAACAGAGATGACTATATCAACTTCTTTAACAGTGTAAATTTCAAAAGACTAATCTTTATCTTCAGCTTTAATGCTGATGACCATCATGATTATGCCCATTATGTTGATGTTGTTGTTCCATTTTAGGTTTGGAACTTGAATGGCCGGTTCCATACATTTCACCTAAAATCGGAGCTATCGTTAACCCTACTAAACAGGTTAGTTTTATCAAAATATTCATAGATGGCCCAGAGGTATCTTTAAATGGATCACCGACAGTGTCTCCTATTACTGCCGCCTTATGTGGTTCAGATCCTTTAAAATATTTTACTCCATTAATTTCCACGCCAGCTTCGAATGATTTTTTTGCATTGTCCCAAGCCCCGCCTGCATTATTTTGAAATATTGCCCAAAGGACTCCGCTCACACAAACTCCAGCCATATAAGAACCCAGCGCTTCAGGACCCATAACAAAACCAACCAATACAGGCACTGATATGGTAATTAGACCCGGCAACATCATTTCTCTCAAAGCTGCTTTGGTAGAAATATCCACGCAACGGCTGTAGTCTGGTTTGCCAGTGCCCTCCATAATGCCTGGAATTTCTCTGAATTGCCGTCGTACTTCATTCACCATTTCCATAGCGGCTTTTCCTACCGATCGCATCGCCAGAGCTGAAAATACTACAGGAATCATTCCACCCACAAATAAGGCTGCCAAAACATCTGCTTTAAATATATTTATTCCTTCAATCCCTGTAAATGTCACATAAGCCGCAAATAATCCAAGCGCTGTTAGCGCCGCGGAGGCAATGGCAAAGCCCTTACCGATCGCTGCAGTTGTATTCCCAACAGAATCGAGAATATCGGTTTTAGCCCTTACGTCTTTAGGTAATTCACTCATTTCAGCGATACCTCCTGCATTATCGGCTATGGGACCAAACGCGTCAATAGCCAACTGCATAGCTGTAGTCGCCATCATAGCAGAAGCAGCAATAGCTACCCCATAAAATCCAGCTAAACTATAGGCGCCCCAAATGGCTCCGGCAAATAAAATAACAGGGCCAGCGGTACTCAACATACCGTTGCTTAATCCCCCAATAATGTTTGTCGCCGCACCAGTACCTGATTTTTGTACAATATCATTCACGGGGCCTTTGCCAATTGCTGTGAAAAGTTCGGTCATCCAGGATATAGCTCCTCCAACAAATAACCCTATCAAAACCGCATAAAAAACATCCATTGGGGTAACTGTGACTAAACCTTTACCAAAAAATACCATGGTCATTTCTGTTGGCAACATCCATACAATACAGAAATAGGAAGCCACTGCCGTTAAGATGATGGAGCTCCAATTACCTTTATTTAGTGCATTTTGAACTTCCTGCTCGCGTGCATTATCATTATTTATTTTTACAAAAAAAGTGCCTATTATCGAAAAAATAATACCTAATCCTGCCAATAAAACCGGGAGCAGGATCGGACCTATTCCTCCAAATTTATCCGTAGATGTAATATTTCCTCCCATGTCACGGATTACATAATTCCCTAAAACCATAGAGGCCAAAACGGTAGCAACATATGACCCGAAAAGGTCAGCGCCCATGCCCGCTACATCGCCTACATTGTCGCCTACATTATCAGCAATGGTTGCAGGATTTCGAGGATCATCTTCTGGAATCCCCGCTTCAATTTTTCCCACTAGATCTGCGCCTACATCGGCTGCTTTGGTGTAAATTCCTCCACCAACCCGTGCAAAAAGAGCTATTGATTCCGCTCCAAGAGAAAAACCAGCCAATACTTCTAATATGATACTCATAGCTTCTACTGGAGTTCGGACGACGCCTTTTATCATGGCATTAGCCCAGGTGCCATCCATAAAATACATAAAAAAGAAGCCTAATAAAGCACTTAAACCAAGAACCGCCATACCTGCGACCCCTAAACCCATTACAGTACCTCCTCTGAAGGATACTTGCAATGCTTTACTCAAACTGGTTCTTGCTGCATTCGTCGTTCGCACATTCGCGCGAGTGGCAATCCTCATACCTATATACCCGGCAGTAATAGAAAAACCAGCACCTAAAACAAAAGCCACGACTATAAACCAATGTGTGGTATCCACCTGGGTACTTAGCCAAGCAAGCAAAACACCCGCTACTAGGACGAAGATTGATAGTACCCGATATTCAGCTTTGAGAAATGACATGGCACCTTCAGCAATACTATCCGAGATGGATTTCATTTTAGCATCGCCAACTTCCTGTTTGGACACCCAGACATATAAATAAGCCATATAAATTAGGCCCAACACACCAAAAATGGGCAATAAGTAGATGAGATTTTCCATGTTCGTTTAAAAATTAGAGGCGCAAAGATAATTGCAAAATGGGAAAAGGGTGTGTAAGTAGATGTTTCCTTTTTTACTTAAATCAATGAAATTTTTAGGGTTATTCCTCTAAAGACTGATCCTTGGCATACCAAGATGCATACAATTGATAGTTTTTTGCTGTCCTTTCAATAAAAAATTGAATTTGTTCTTCTGTGAGTGCTTTAACCTTTCTGGCAGGGGCTCCGGCATAGATAAATCCTGATTCCAAAACGGAATTTTCAAGAACAACAGATCCAGCTGCCACCAATACATGAGATTTAATTTCAGCCTTATCCAGTATAACCGCATTCATACCAATTAAGACCCGATCATGAAGATAACAGCCGTGAACAACAGCGTTATGGCCAATGGACACTTGGTTTCCAATAAATGTGCCTGACTTTTCAAAAGTACCGTGAATGATGGCTCCATCCTGAATATTGACTTCATTTCCAATTCGAATTTCATTTACATCACCGCGAATCACTGTTTGAAACCAGATACTGCTTTTATTTCCAATACTAATATCCCCGATTAGGGTTGCGTTGGGTGCAATAAAACAATCCTCCCCAATTTTAGGAGTGAACCCCCGAACGGATAGAATTAAAGGCATATTAATTTAAAACAGGTGTAACCTTGTAGCCTTCTTTTTTTAGAAGATTAATGACTCCGTGCGACCCGGCAAGATGACCGGCTCCCACAGCAAAAAAGCTAGGTTGCAATTTCATTTGTTTAGCCATCAACGGAATCCAAGAAGCATTTCTATTTTTTAATAATAAATCTAAGTAAGGACTTAAGCCGGAATCTTCTGCTTCAATACTTTCCTCCAACGCATTTAGATTTTGCTGTTTATAAGCCTCAAATAAAACCGACATATCATTCGTATCGTTTTTGCTCTGTTTAATACCATCCACCAGCATTTTTGCTTGCACAGAATATGGGATACTATCAAAAATGGCCATTTGGAATTCAATGGTCTCTAAACCTTCCGTCTCCATTTTCTTCTTTTTTGCCATTTCCGCAAACTCTATTTCATATGATTTCATACTCCCGTCGCTGAGTGCTTTTGGATTCATATCCAATGCAGTGAATGCACTTAAAAACATGGGCTTCATGCGTTCAAATAACATCATAGGCAATCCGGCATCTTCAAAAAAATCCTCGACAATAGCATGATCTTCCTTACTGATCCAGTCAGAAAGTGACGACCCATCCTCCATTAATAATTTGTTCATCATTTTCATCATCGTGCCAATATCATTCATCTCATCCATATCTAATTCTAAAAATAATTTCTTAGAACTAGATAGCGCTTCTTCAGTTCCCTTTGGCAGAAAATAATCTTTGGTAGGAATTATATGAATGGTCCCGAATAAATACGATGGTTTTGTCAACTCATTGCCTTCAATTTTCCATAAAAGTGCATGAGGTAAAACATCCTGTCCGAATGCCAATTTTAAAATAAAAATCGCAGGCAATAGTAAAATCCATTTTTTCATTGACTATGTGATGATTAGCATAACAAACAGCAAAAAAAACAATTTTGTTGTTCATTAAACTCTTAATTCAAGTCTTAACAAAATGAAAACAATCAGTGGGTCATGCCATTTTTTTCAGTCCATTGGTAGCAAACGATTCCCGCCGCGACGGACACATTCAACGAGTTTATCTTGCCCCTCTGCGGTATGCTGACCTCAAGATCTGCAGATTCTAATAACTCTTCGGCAATACCTTCCCCTTCAGATCCTAGTATGAAAGCCAGCGCTTTTTGGAAATCAACTTCACGAATGGACATCGTGGCACTTTCTGATAGGGCAATGATTTGAAGTCCCATGTTTTTCAATTTTTTCACAGTCAGGTGTAAACTTTTTTCCATACAAATAGGGATATTTAATAGAGCCCCGGCAGAAGCTTTTATCGCTTCCTGGTTGATAGGAGCGCTGTTTTTTTGGGTGATTATAATCCCATGCAGTCCAAATACTTCCGCACTTCTGGCGATGGCTCCAAAATTCCGCACGTCGGTAATTTGATCTAAAATCAATAAAGCCGGATTATGGCCTTCTAGAAATATTTTGTCTACTAAATCTTCGATTTTAATAAACTGGATTGGGTTAATCAACGCCGCGACTCCTTGATGATTTGGGCCGACCATTTTATCCAATTTGGACTTAGGAACTTGTAAGACGGGTATCTTTTTTTTGCGACTTTGTTTTAGTAAATCATATAAGATTTCTTTTTCCAAACTGTCCTGAAGGAATACTTTCTGAAGACTAGCCTCCGAATTTAAAGCTTCTTTTAAAGCATTTTTCCCTATAATCCAATCTTTTAAATGTTGTTTCATGATATAAAAATAGTCTTATCTTTACCCTTTCAAAATTACCACATATAAATGAAAAAACTTATACCTATTATTTTAATTTTCAATACTTTATTGATTACATCCCCTATTCATGCTCAACAACAGACAAATCTGGATGAGGCCATGCGATTTATTGAGAGCCAGAAGAGTGCCTGGAATCTAACTCCCTTTGATATTGCAGACTTAAAAGTTTCAGACGATTACATTAGTGCACATAATGGTCTTAGACACATCTATTTTCAACAGCAATATCAGGGAATTCCTATCTACAATGCGATTACGTCCGTACATATTTCTAAATCCGGACAAGTATTTGACAGTCCTTGCCGCTTTTTTAATAATATTGAAGATAAAATAAATGCAACCAAAGCAAAAATTGACCCTGTCAAATCATTAATTCAGGTTGTCCATCATTTAGGTATTGTCAATGCATTAATTCCTCAATTTACAAATAGACATAAAGAAAATAACATCCAGTTTTTTCCGAAAACTAATTTCACGACCAGCGACATTCCGGTAAAATTAATATATCAACCTACTGCAGATGGTAACCTCCGGTTGGCTTATGATCTTAGATTAGAAATGGCCTTTGGGACAGATCATTGGAGTATACGAGTAGATGCTGTGAACGGTGAAATTTTAGACCAATTTAACTTAACCCTAAGCTGTAATTTTGATCACATTAACCATAGTTCTTGTGTAAACCAACATAAACCTGCAACACAAGAATTGGCACCTGTTAAGAAAGCCATTGAGACAATTAATACGGTTGCTCCCAATACCTATAATGTGTTTCAAATACCTATTGAGAGTCCTTTGCATGGAAATAGATCGTTAGCAGTAGATCCAGCAAATAACGTGGCCTCTCCTTTTGGATGGCATGATACCAATGGTCAGCCTGGAGCTGAATTCACGGTGACTCGAGGAAATAATGTCAATGCCTATTTAGATAAAAATGGAGATAATATAGACGATGGCGGTCAGCCAAATGGTGGAGCTGATTTAATTTTTGATTTTCCATTTGATATTGCTGCCTCCCCAAATAATATAAAACCTGCAGCAGTGACCAATCTTTTCTATATGAACAATATGATGCATGATAGATTGTATGAGTATGGATTTGATGAGAAATCAGGAAACTTTCAACAAAATAACTACAGTAAAGGAGGCATTGCGAATGATCCTGTTCTTGCTGAAGCACAGGATGGTAGTGGAACGAATAATGCCAATTTTTCTACTCCAGGGGATGGCGCAAGCGGTCGTATGCAAATGTTTCTATGGTCAGCTACACAAACTGAAGTTCAAATAACGTCACCGGATCCCTTAAAAGGATTTCTAACGCTGACCAGAGGAGAATTCGGATCGGCACCAACGGATATCCCCATTGAGGGTTCTGTGGTTTGGTCTGATGATGGCAGTGCAGGAATAGCGGCAAAAGACGGTTGTAAAAATTCTCAGAAACGGGAGCTTATAAATGGTAAAATTGTAATTATCGAAAGGGGAAATTGCGAGTTCGGCACTAAGGCCTTTTATGCCCAAAATGCAGGAGCAATTGCCGTCATCATATGCGGATTCAATGAAGAAAACACACAGATGGGTGCGGGTTTGGACGGCGCAAAGGTGACTATTCCATCGTATTACGCTAAAAAATCTGTTTGCGATAAATTCAGATTGGAAATTGGCAACGGTTTGGTCATGAAAATTCAAAAACCCCAGCCAGGTACGGGAGGACCGGATAGTTTGGATGGGGATTTTGATAATGGAATCATCGCACATGAGTATGGGCACGGAGTTTCAACA
>JALYPU010000123.1 GCA_030856215.1 Bacteroidota bacterium | reverse complement strand
TTTTCTTGAGATGATAATAAGTTAAAGGCTTCAAATAAAGGTTGTAATACTGCTTTCATTCTATATTATTTAAGTGTAAGATATATAATATATTTAATATATCATACTTTAATTAGAATATAGCCTCCATGGTCAATAGTCAATGGTTTTAAAAAGATTCAAGAATACGTTGTAAAATAAAATTTTAGTAATTTATTCTACCAATCTATTTATTTCTAAGATAAATATTATCTACGCGATACGATGTTGTATTGGTTGATTTATTACCATTATAAACAAAAGCTACTCTAAAATTCATGGTTATAGAAGTTAAATCTATATTTCCAGATGGAATAAACGCATTCTCAGCATCCGATTGTGTTGCTAATCTAGCCGTTATAGGTGTCCAGGTTGCTGCTGCGATATTGTTTCCATCAAAATTGGTAGAGACAAACACCCGCAATCCATCATGCTTCCATACTTGATAGGCAGACTCAAACGAAAGTAATTTTGCAACATCCGACTTGAAGGTTGGGGTAATTAACCACGTTTCCATTTCTGTATTAGTATCATTAAAAGCGGTAGCCTGCGCATAAAAATTTCCACTGAACATGCGGGATCTCCACACTCTAGTACCTACAGTAGCTTTATTGACCCAACCGGATAAACTCAAATCCACATTGTCTCCCAAACCATCGAAACTCAACTTCAAACTGTCGAGAAGATTGGAAGGATTAGTGCCTCCTCCTATATCTGCCGTAGATCTCAGAGAAATTTGTTTGGCCTTACTAGTTCCGCCTTGAGATACGACACCTGTCATCGTAACCGCGTTAGTAGGGAAAGCAGTACTTGCAAAAAGTGCTTGCGTTCGGGTAAATAAATCCGTAGTTGAGGTTCCATCGTTTATTTGACAAGTTCCAGAAAACGTGGCCCCAGAAGATTTGGTAATAGTCACATTGCTGACCTGTACCAAACTGGATTCCAGGTTTTCAAAATCACTTACAATCTGCGCCAGTGTCACTAATTTTGGAGCTATGGATCCAATGCCTGTTTTCAATGCGTTATTTACAGGAACTTTATTTACTTGTAAGAGGCCGTCAAATTCAGATAATTCCTGTTCGCCTACATTAATCTCTATCTCATCACCCAGATTAAACGCATGATCTGCGGTAAATCGCACCGTGATGCCTGCTGTTGCATCTTGAATTACTAAATTTTGGGAATGTATATTTGCGTTCACACGATCAGAAATAACGATACCCTTAATTTTTTTATCATCACTAACTTTAGTATTTGTCCCTGCGAAACTATTTCTAATTTCTTTTATAGTAATGAGTTCGGCATTACTACTGCCGTTGCAGGATGGATCCAGAAATTTCACATCATACGTGTCTCTTATAAACACTTGTAGATCGGATCCAAATCGACTAAAGATACCTACTAACGATCCGTTTCCTGACGGTACTTTAATGCCGGCAAATGTAGCGAAATTAGTGGATCGCAAAATAATTTCCTGATCGTTGCAATCAGTTATAATTAAATTTCTGGATAGATTTAAAACTAAATCCGCATATGTTTTTCCTGTATCAGTTCGAATAAATTCTACATGTTCCAGTTCAATCAGGGTGCTCAAATCTTTATTGGCTAATAATCCTATCGTAATCTTTTTTGGCGTTATCGGTTGATTTAATGGGCCTTTAAATAAATGTATATCTATTAAGGCATCTTCAATTCGCGATAAGGCCAAGCGATTACTATTATCCAAAAAGGTTCCTTTCCCAATTTGTACTAATTCGTTGTAAGCGCCGAGTGTAAGGCCTTTGCAACTTAATCCTACCTTCATTCCTACGGGATAAGCCGTGTAGAGTGACGTCCGGTTTAATTGTATTTCAATACCTCCTGTACTATCCTGGATGACTAATTTCTTAAAAAAATTACCACTCTTATCATCAGCAACAACCGTCCCATGAATATAGAGTTCCTCCGTAATATCCAAAAACTGATCTACCACATAACGCGCCTTCAATTCTGCAATCGAAATATTTGGTTGAAATGGAATTTGAAAAGTTTGTTCCGGTGGTACATCGTAATCGTGATCCAGACATGAATGCAAACTAACTGCAGAAAATAAACCTATAATTAAAACAACCCGATGAATTAGTTTCATAAACTAAGCGTAAGATTTAAAAAATAATTAATTCCTTGTAAATAAAAATATTTGTTGGGGAAGTCGTTGGGATCCTTGTCTGTGTAGTCAAACCTGTTTTGCTCAAAACCTCCTGAGATCAAATCCTTTTTGTTCAAAATATTATTAACTCCTAAACTAATGGCCATAAAGTAATCATTAATCTTGTACGACTTGTAAACAAAGGCATCCAATACCCAAGCTGCAGGCAATTTTTCTTGTGCAATGATCTGTTCAAATTTCGCTGAATTTCTCTCCACACCAGCCACTGCAACGGTGGTTCTACGCAGTGGATTAACTTCTACATAATTTTGGTCGAGATAGGATATATTTAACGTAGCGAAACCGTATGACTTAAAATTATATTTTAATCCAGTGGTTCCTGCCAATTGCGGAGTTCCAGGAACATAAAAGTTTTTTATATATACCGTATGCTTTCCAGATTGCAAACTGTATTGATCATAAATTTCAAAATCCGGACGGCCAGTATAAATATAATCCCCTGCTGAGCCGGTTAAGACCATTTCAAATCCGCTACCAAGATCATAGTCTATGGAACCTTCCAATCCGATGTGGCGCTGATCTAAATTTCTATAAAATGCATTGATAAATGCTCCGTCAGCCAATTCGTCATTGAAAGTAGACTCAAGACTTTCATCCAAATAAAAATTCTTGCGCCTAATTTGATTGTTCAAATTTACCCAAAAGCCTCCAAATTTAATTTTCAATTCCGGACTTCTATAATAATAGGCTATGTCGAAACTTGACACGTCAGAATTTTCAATATTTTGCAAAATGTCCGATCGCCATTGTGGATTAATAAATACCTGGTCAAACAACGGAACTTCTGAGCTGACACCTGCAGATCCCTGGATATAATTTCGTCCATTAAATTTATAGGTGAGTACCGATTTTCCACCAAATCCATAATCTGAAAATTTCGAAGATTCCCCAAATGAATTTGCAAAAATGGCATTTTTAAACTTTCCATCTCTATAGCTTGAATATCTATAAACGTTCCCTCCGATCAATGCATCCCAGCGTTTTCCTTTGTAATTCCATTCAGAAAATAGCGAAGATTTATTTTGATGGGATATATAATCGTAAGCGTACCTATCACCTACCCTTATTAATTTATTTTTCTTGTCAATGTCAGGATGTGCTTTAGCAATATCATCTACAAAATCTTCGGTATCTAAATAAAAATCAGCTCCTAACAGATCTGTCAGCTCTTGGTAATTTTCCTTTTTAGTTTGTTCAATCCGGTAACCGGTATTACTTTGCCAACGATTTTTATTCCAGGTAAAAATTCCAAAATGTTCTAGATCCGTAGGATCGTAATGTCTTTCATTTAGAACATAAACAGCTCTTTTTCCAGTGACCGTTGATGACGGATCTCCGTTAGCCCCGACAATAGTTTGTTGATTGGCGTAATTAGCCGCATAGTAATCATGCCATTTTAATTGCCGGGTATTGACGTCCGTTTTCCATAAATTCCTGACTAATTCAGCGGCAATAGGATCTTCTATGTATGAAGGTAATTTTTGATAATAATCCGGTCTAGGATCAGGCGCTTCACTCCAATCTAAATTTGAATCCGAACGCACACCTTTCATGTACATTAGCCCTGTTTTCAGTATCAAATTTTCGTTAAATTTCACTGAATAATTCAGCAATCCAATTGGAATATTGGTTTTGTTAGTGCGTGAATTACGCTTTTCTCCATTTTGATATCCCCAGTATGAATTGTATAAATTATTGCCAGCAAGCTGATACACTTCCTTTGTGGCCGGACTATTCTTTCCGCGCCATACTGGGGCATCAAGGACAAGTAATGTTATCTGGTGATTTTTACCGAAAGTTTTACTCATTCCTACATAAGCTCCCCAAGCATCATAAAACGATCCCTCTATGACGGATTCCTGAGACCATCTTCGATTGACACCCGCCAGGATAGAAAGTCCACCTTTTAATTGACCGGAAGCATATTGAACACCTACTCTGTATAAATAAGCGCGGTTTGAAATGGAAAGTATGGAACTAAGGCCTTTTCTGTAGGTCGCTGGATTGAACTGAATCATTTGATTTAAACCAGCAGATCCAAATGAATAGGCATTCCCTTTTAATCCCATGGTCCTGTCGGAATATCTGGTCACGGCATTCTGTCCGGAAAAAATATAAAAAGGGTTGCTACCTATCTCAAGATCATCCAAAATAAATCCATTGATTCCCAACTCACTATTCAGATTATCCAATCCTCGCATTCTAAATCGAAAGGAGCCAAATTGAAAGGCGGCAGCCTGGTCCAAAGGGTCCTTTGAAGAGCTCAATAAACTATATACTTCGGCGTTATTTTCATCATTTCCTTCTGCATCCTCCAACTGAACTATTGCAATTTCTTCTTGTATATTAGCTTGTGGTTGCAGTTCAAATGTTCTGCTTGAACGCCATTCTGATGAAAGAATGCTAAATTCCAGTGCTTCATACCCTGGTTTAACTAAACTCCCCACAATCGATTCTGGAATCTGTTCCAGACTTAAAACGATATGACCATTTTGATCTGTAGAAAATAAAATAGAATTGTTAGAAATCTTGAATTCGACTGAGGCAATCCCAGTTTTTGTAATTTTGTCCAAAACCCGGGCTTCAAATACCTGGGTATATAAAGAGCTTGAACAAATGAAAATAAATGACATTAATGTAATAATCCTGCGCATGCTTTCATCTTTCGGGGCCAATATTATCTCTTTTAAAGCAATTATTAAGAAAATTCGAATGATTAATTTATCAAAATTTGTAGTTTTTAGCAGCTTTTTATTATGGACTGCCTGCCTAAGCAAAACTAACTCGGCCTACACGCAGTCTGCCCAAGTTGCTGCCATTGGCTTCTATAATTTGGAAAACTTATTTGATACAGAGGATGATCCCGCTATCCTGGATGAAGAGTTTACTCCTGGCGGTCCAAAATTATGGACAGAAGATAAATACCGTGATAAATTGCAAAGACTCTCTTCCGTCATAAGCGATTTTGGTAAGGATTTCACCGCGGATGGAGTGGCTATTTTAGGCGTCTGTGAAATTGAAAACAAAAGGGTTTTAGAGGACCTTGTTCAATCTGAAAAACTTAAGAATAAAAACTATCAGATCATTCATTTTAATTCAAAAGATCCTCGCGGAATTGATGTAGCCTTGTTATATCAATCAAAATATTTCACGCCGATAGAATCCAAATCAATTACCCTAAATTTTCTGGAGAGCGATAACAGTATCAGAAGATCCAGAGATCTCCTTTTCGTAAAAGGTATGTTGGGTGATCAACTAATTTTCGTTACCGTCAACCATTGGCCGTCTCGCCGGGGCGGTCAACAACTAACAGACCCTTATAGAATACAAGCAGCGAAGTTTTCTAAACATTTAGCGGATTCTGTTTTAGCTATCCACCCGGATGCACATTTCATAGTCATGGGAGATCTAAATGACAATCCTAATAATGTATCCATGGTAAAAGGATTACAGGCTAAACAGCATAAAGATAAATTAAAGAAAAATGAGTTCTATAACCCATACTATAATAATTTCATTCGTGGTGATGGAACAACAGCTTATCAAGACAGTTGGAGTTTATTCGATCAAATAATATTTAGTGAAAATTTATTAAAGGCACAAAAAAAGAAATATTATTTCTATAAACATACTATTTATAAAAAGGACTACATGATAGAAATGGAAGGTCATTTTAAAAATTATCCAAAGCGAACATTTTCAGGAGACATCTACAATTTCGGCTATAGTGATCATTTCCCTGTATTAATTTATCTAGTAAGAGAAATTTAATGATTTGAAGAAGATTTTTTGAAAACAATTCACAGACCTATCTTTAAATACTGAACATTGCGTGAGGAAGAAAATCCATACATATTAAAAGAGGAACATCATTATGTTTTAGATCGAATTCAAGAATCGAAAGGAGCTATTTTCCTGACGGGAAATGCTGGTACGGGGAAAAGTACGTTACTTCAGGTATTAAAAAAGACAAGTGGTAAAAATATTATCATTTTGGCTCCTACCGGGGTTGCGGCGATGCTAGTTCAGGGTCAAACGGTACATTCATTTTTTCGTTTTCCCCCAAAATGGATCAGCCCAAAAGATTATAAAGTCATTCCAAAAAAGATTGTTGAAAAAATTGATTTGATCGTCATTGATGAAATTTCTATGGTGCGCGCCGATATATTAGATCATATAGATGCCGTACTTCGTAAATCCACCAAAAAAAATGTGGCTTTTGGGGGTATTCCGATGTTGTGGATTGGAGATTTATATCAGTTGCCTCCAATAATTGGCTCCAAAGAAGAACGGGAAATATTTGACAGCCTTTATGAAAGCCCTTATTTTTTTGATGCGAATGTTATGCGATCACTTGCTTCTTTTGAAATCATCGAACTGCAAACGGTATTTCGACAAAAGGATAAACAATTTATAAAACTGTTGAACAAGGTTCGATTTAACACATTGGATGAAGAGGATCTTCAGCAATTAAATGAGCGATGTGGAATGCTCCCCAATGATAAAACTGAATTATTCATTACATTATGCAGCACCAATGCAACAGCACAAGGGATTAATTTTACGCAGCTTCAGAAGCTTAATGCTGCATCAAAAATTTATGCTGCAAGCATTGACGGGGTAGTTTATCCAGGACAATATCCGGTAGACGATCACTTGGTTTTGAAATTAGGTGCTCAAGTCATGGCTGTCAGAAACGATCCTGCAAAAAAATTTGTAAATGGAAGTTTAGGTGTGGTTACTGAGCTTAATGAACGTAGTATAAAAATTCACTTTGAAGGTCAAGAGGCAAGCTGTGAAGTAGAGCAAGTTATCTGGGAATCCATAAAATACAATTTGCATCCAGACGATCCTACGCAAATCGAGGCAAAAGTAATGGGTACCTTTACACAACTCCCCATAAAATTAGCCTGGGCCGTGACCATCCACAAAAGCCAGGGAAAAACGTTTTCCAAAGTGGTCATCGATTTAGGTCGTGGGGCTTTTGAAAATGGCCAGGTGTACGTTGCTCTAAGTCGATGTCAGAGTTTTGAGGGTATTTATTTAAAACAGAAGCTGAGATATCAGGATATTAGGACGGAAGAAAAAATCGAAGAATTTATTAGAAGATGGAGTTAAGAATAATGCCGCCCCTCTGGGGCTAAACATCTCTTTACTTATCTCTATTATCGGAATGCCATCCCTCCGGGATTTTACATTTTAGCGGCATCCCGTTAGCCCCGTAGGGGCGGCATATCGTTAGCCCCGTAGGGGCGGCATATCGTTAGCCCTGTAGGGGCG
>JALYPU010000103.1 GCA_030856215.1 Bacteroidota bacterium | reverse complement strand
GTTTGTGTAGCATGAACGAACTGAAAGACATAGAATCGAATAAATCTTTATCCCCAAACGAACATTCGTTAGTACTTACATATTCAGGCCTCCACAGACGCTAATGACCTGTCCCGTGACATAACTGGACTGATCCGAAGCTAAAAAAGTAACCACGTCAGCGACTTCAGATCCTTGCGCTAAGCGTCCCAGCGGAATGCTCTTCAAAAAACTTTCTTTGGTTTTTTCGTCGAGTACATGGGTCATTTCCGTTTCAATAAATCCCGGAGCAATAGCATTACAACGAATATTTCGAGAAGCCACTTCTTTGGCGATCGATTTCGTGAACCCGATCATGCCTGCCTTGGACGCTGCATAATTGGCCTGTCCCGCATTGCCAAACACACCAACCACAGAGCTGATATTAATAATCGATCCAGCCCGTTGTTTCATCATTTGTTTGATTGAATGTTTGGTCAGGTTAAAACAGGATTTCAAGTTTATTGTCATTACCTGGTCCCACTGTTCTTCACTCATGCGAAGGAGTAAATTATCTTTTGTGATACCTGCATTGTTGACCAGAATATCGAGGCTGCCAAAATCTGCAATCACTTCATTGACCAACCGTTCGCTTTGGGCATAGTCGGATGCATCCGATTGATATGCTTTGGCTTTTATCCCCATTTCCGCCAATTGTTCCTGCACCAATGCCGCTTTGTCTGGGGAGGAAAGATAGGTAAATGCGATGTTTGCCCCATTTTTTGCTAACTTTAATACAATGGCAGATCCGATGCCCCGGCTGCCTCCGGTGATCAATGCTACTTTACCGGGAACTTTACACATATCGTTTGCTTTTTACTTTAAAACGAAGATAAGCCTATGCCATTTAAAGCTACTGAATTAAATATAGTTATCTATTCAAGTTGCTAATTAAAATTGCCTATTCAAAAAATTATGATGCCAATTCCCAAACATAGAATACATTCATTACTGCAAACTTGATTGTTATGACAAAAAGCAGATTGGAAAACCGTATGAGTTCATTCAGTATGGGTTGTAATAAATTATAACAAATTAAACAATAATCCTACATTTGTTTATTAAAAGCGGGAAACCCTTACATGGCGTTATTAGATAAACAAAAAGAGCTTGATTTAATTGCTAGGCTAAAGAATAAAAATGCCGAAGCATTCAATGAATTATATGAGCTAAGTTCTTCCCTGTTTTTCGGTGTGATTTTTAAAATGGTCAAACGTCAGGATCTTGCGGAAGACATACTTCACGATGCGTATTTAAAAATCTGGAGCCATATCGGCAGTTATGATGAAGAGCGGGCCTCTCTCTTTACGTGGATGAACCAAATAATACATAACACTGCCTTGGATGCGCTCAGAAGTAAATATAACAAGGGCATCCAAAACATTGAAAATAGCGTATATTATGAAAATGAGCCAAGTTCGCAAGCCAACATCAGCCATATCGGGGTAAAAGACATTGTTCAAAAACTAAAACCGGAATGGCAGGCAATTATTGAGCTTGTTTACTTTAAAGGCATGACTCATGAAGAAGCCTCTGAAACTCTTCAAATTCCATTGGGAACTTTGAAAACAAGAGTGCGGCGGGCTTTGCAGGAGTTAAAACATATTTTTTCAAATTAGAAATGGATATTAAAGAATATATATCATCCGGCATATTGGAACATTACATCCTCAACTCGGTGACCGATCAAGAGCGCCGGGAAGTAGAATGTATGTCCAAAATTTACCCGGAAATCAGCGATGAGTTGCATCGTGTATCCATTTCCTTTGAATCATACTTACAATCCACCAAACTGGAGCCGCCTAAATCGGTTCACCAGCGCCTGATGGCTTCTATCCAAAATCAAACAGAAATGGATAGTCAGCCCGCAGTAAAAGAAAAAGTAAGTCCTTATTTAAAGGCTCCAGTCAAATTTGAAAGAAAAAATTATTCCGCGACTTGGGCTATAGCGGCGAGTATCATTATTGCGTTGGCTTCCGTAGCACTTTATATTAATCAAGATACTAAACTTAAAGGCCTACAAAACGACCTGGCCAGTTTACAAGCTGAAAAAGAACAGACAGCTAGCCAAACCTCCATGCTGGAAAATCGATTAGCTTTATTGAGTAAAGGACAAAATAAATGGGTCGCGCTTAGCGGTCTTCCTGAAAAGTCCGCTGATTATTCTGCCATGATTGTATGGGATCAGACAAGTAAAGAAGTTTTCATTGATTTTATCCACTTACCTCCCCCACCGTCGAATAGGCAATACCAACTTTGGGCTTTAAAGGACGGTAAGCCAATTGACTTGGGTGTATTTGATTTGTCAGAAGGTGCCTATTCCGCGGTCCAAAAAATGAAATCCATAGAATCTGCTGATGCTTTTGCTATAACATTGGAGCAAAAAGGTGGCAGCGTAAATCCTACAATGGAGGAGCTCTATGTCATGGGCAAGATATAATATTTAAGAAGGGTGTTGAACGTGCTTACTGTAGCATTACCCATTACCTACCTTCCCAAATAAAGACTTTAAGAACCCTATTCCTGGCCAATAATTGATCATTCAACTATTCATCAATAATAAAGTACCGTTCATCAAGTTTTTCATCTATTTCACATAACTCCAAAAAACCTTACACGGACCAAACTTACTTTTGTCGACTAATTTATTTTCGATTTAAACTCAAAGTAAGCATTCATGAAAAATTTTACACTCTATATAGGCTCCTTCTTAAGCC
>JALYPU010000100.1 GCA_030856215.1 Bacteroidota bacterium | reverse complement strand
GAGTATGGAGGATTATTTGGAGGGGAAGGTGGGGGTGGTTAATTCTATTTTGAATGATGTTTCGTTTACTGATTTTGCTAATACGGTGGAGGAGTTTAAGAATGGGGCGAATGCTGGATTGGCGCAGCAATCGTATAATTTATGGAAGGAGCAGAGGTGGGGGGAATTGGAGCAATTGTTTACTGCGCATAATTTTAATGGGGGGTGGCCGCCTTATGGTGGCGCAATTTCAGCTCAAAATACTTCCTTGCAAGTTGGAAAAGAATTTGATCGATTTGGAGGATGGATTGATAATTCTGGCTTTCATGACAATGGTTTTTTCGCCTCTCCAAGAGATGTCCCATTTGAACAGCGTGCATTGCCACAATCAAGTTTATCAAAACCTCACAAAAAATACCGAGTGCTTATATCATTTGAAGTAGAGGAAGGTCAAGCAATACCTTGGTTTAATCAGCCAGGTATGGGGACTCAATACAAATTTTCAGAAACAATTGACAAACTCAAACAAAATGGATTCATTGAAGAAATTCAATAGTTTTACGCTATGAAAAATTTAGTGGTGAGGCGAAAAATGTATGACGGATTGCTTGAAGACGTAATTGGAAAAAAAATTTCAATTACGTTGGAAGACAAAGATTTCAATATTGATATTAAGGATATTGTAAATCATGAATTTACTATTATTGATACTTCGTTTAAAGAGCAGATTTTGGAAGAAATAAAGTTCAAGAAATCGAAGATGTTTGGTACTATCCAAAACGAAGATGGTTTGCCGATTTATTATAAAATAATTGAAAATGATATGTTGTCTAATAAATATATAATTCTTTGTGCCTTTGGGGAAATCCAACCAGCTAGGTATCAAATTTTTCTTGAAGGTATTTGGGAGTTTCCCCTTTAGATTTTTTTTATATGTGCGAGAAATGTATCTATAGATAAAATATTGCCTTCTCCATTTTCTGCAACCATTTCGATGTTGCAAAATTCGTGATAAGGATGATCCTGCTCCCAATCTGTTTTTTGAAAATGTAAATCGGGAAGATTCCATTGAGAGTGGAGGAAATGTAAATGATGCATTTCCCTTTACTGGGCATGGTTTTACTTCTGGTACTAATGGGCGTTTGGGAGTGCCGGAATGGAAGATGGATGGTTGGGCGGAAATGCAAAATGGTGCAGAATTATGGGAATTAGGCGCAAATGGTTCTGAGATTTTAAAAGGTGTATTTGATATAAATCAACATAAATTTATTCCTATAAATTAATACCTATGCAATTAATCCGGAATAATTCTTATACGATTTATAATGGGACTGAATTAGAATTAACTAAAAACCCGGATGGGAAATTTATGCTTATTTATCGAGGAAAAAATCCGCCCGATAACTCTTTTATAAAAGCAAATGGTTGCGAAGATGTGTTTAATAAAATTGTAACCGAATCTGACATTCACAACGCTTTTTCCGTTGTGACATTCGCATTGTATAAAAATTACAAATTTCAAGTTGATCGTTTTGAAAATAATAAATTTCGAATAACTACTAGTGATAATGAAGCCTTGGGAAAACTCAATTTACATTTTGTTGATAGGGGATGGTATGACACCTGGGTTTCACCTGAGGAAATTGAAAGAATGTGGGAAGAACGCAAGCCTTCAGGTTTAAATTTCCCTTTTCCTCATGACTTGGCTGAAACACAAGAAATTTCCTTTAAGAGCTGATAATTAAAAAGGTCCACCGATAAGGAGCTATTAATTACTCCTTATCTAACACTCTTATTTCCAACTCCTGAAAGTTTCAAACAGATTAGGATTTTATTTATTGTGTCCGTAGATTTGTCCGTGTCCGTAAATCTGTCCGCAATATGATAAATGTAAATTTTTACCTCGATAAAGCCGATAAAAGCAAATTATCGCCAATACATCTTGTTTTAGTTATAAAAGGCAATAAAGTTAAAGTTTCTACTGGGCAAAAGGTTAAGTCTAGTGATTGGGATTCGGTCAAAAAGGACGTTAAGGAAACTTGTTATAATTATAAATTCCTTAAAAATTATCTTTCTCTACTTCGCAAGGAAACAGAAGCTCTTTTAAAGTCGACACCTCCTTTAACTGTTAAGAAACTTAAGGAGAAAATTACTGCTATTGTAGAAAGTCATAAGTCAAACACCGGTATAAATTTGGCTTGTGAAGATCCTGAATATTATAAAGGAAAAGAAAAGGTCACTTTCATTGATTTATTTGCAGGAGCTGGTGGGTTTAGTGAGGGATTTTTACAAGCCGAAGAAGGAAACAAGTTGTATGATTTTCTTTTGGCAAGCGATATTAATGAGAATTGTGAGTTAACTCATATGGCTCGTTACAACTATCAATTGGGGCTTGATATGGAATTTATTAAACAGGATATAACAGAACCTGATTTTTTAGATAATCTTGTCGAAAAATTACACGAAAAAAATGTTGATGTAGTATGTGGAGGCCCCCCATGCCAGAGTTTCAGTCTTGCAGGAAAAAGAAAAAAGTTTGATAAAAAAGATGATTTATTTTCTCATTATTTAAAGGTAATTAGAGTGCTTCGTCCTAAATACTTTGTGATGGAAAACGTCAAGGGTATTTTGACGAAAGAAGGTGGTAAAATAAAAGAAATGATTTTGCAAGAAATCCGTTCTATTGTTGATTTGAAAGAGTTTCATAAACTTTTGGCTTTTGTAAGTGAATTAAGAAAATCATCCAAAAGTTTTGTTCTTGAATCATATAATTCAAGATTGAAATTTGAATCTGTTCAAGACAAACAACTTGAAGAACTTAAAGAGCAATACATTATCAATCTTGAAAATCGATTCAGGTTGCTAACGCCTAAAATTGTCGATTACAAAACAAGCAAAACTGATTCGAATATTAGTACAATTCGGCATGGTTTTAATATGTTGAAACGAACCAAAGAATTCGATTATATCCGTAAAAGGGTAATTAATGAAAAATCTTTTTGTGATATTGATAATGATTTTTTTGCAGATGACTTTAATAAATTTTTATCTGCAATTGATTCAGATTTAATTGTGGAACGAGTAAGTGAAGCTTTTGAACTCTTAAATCCTGGAACTGAGTATAAAAACGAGGTTGAGGAAATAGTAAAGGCTTTAGAAATTTATAATTGCTCATTTGACGAATGCGTTGGAGGCTTAAAAGAATTCGCTAAAACAAAAAAGAAAGAGGCCGAACTTGAAGAAATACTTTCTCAGATCCGTCTGTATAATATTGAAAAACCATTTGTTGCTTTAGCTTCTGATTATGGTGTGCCTCAGAATCGCGAACGTGTATTATTTATAGGTTGCAGGAAAGATCAAAGGTTAATTAAGGACATTCCTGCTTCAGTTAGGCATGAAGATAAGGTTACCGTTTTCGAAGCTATTTATGATCTGGATTTTGTTGGGAACGACGATGAAAAATTTGAGTATGAAAAGGTGAATATCAAAGCAAAATTTAATGGCACCACAGAAAAAATGCTTGCTTTAATAAGGCGTCGTGAAATTGATGGTAAAATAGAGGGCAAGGATGGTTTAACTTATTCAGAGTGGTCTAAAAAAGGAAGACTAAATGGACGTTTTGTAAATGCTCGTCCTCCTTTTTATGTTCGGACTGCTGAGGAATTAAAAGATGGATTAGGTCATATTTCTGCCGAACTGCATAATCATAAAACCAGTAAACAAAATGATGATGTGATTAAGCGCCTGAATGTTATTTTAAAAGAAGGCGATTACAATCTCGCGAAGAAAAAACTAAAAGCTATCGGCCTTGATTCAGAGAAAAGAAATTATAATGTTTTAAAGCCAGCCGGCCAGAGCCCTACTATAATGACAATTGCTGATGATTATATCCACTATTGTTCCCCCCGTCCATTAACTGTCAGAGAAATGGCCCGCCTTCAATCTTTTGATGATTCTTTTGTTTTTCAAGGTAAACGTTCAACTGGGGGAAATAAACGTAAATTAGAAGTTCCGCAATTTACCCTTGTTGGTAATGCTGTTCCTCCTTTAATGGCTAGAGCTGCGGCGATGGAAATATTAAAGAATATAAAGTGAAATGCGAGAACTTTCAACAATTGAAACAGAGCGATTAAAAGAATTAACTCGGAATTCAATTTCGTTGACACTTATTGAACCAACAGCAACCGGATTAAAAAAGTCAATTTTGGATGCAACTGGACCAGTTCGCACCTATTTTCTTGAAAATAGACTTCATAACTATTCGATTCAAAAACAAGGTCCAGAACATAAAATTCAGATTTTAACCTACCTGGTAGAGGAATCAAGCTTGGGAAAATCAGTAGCCTCTGTTTATAGACCCAATACGAAGGACGGTGATCCTAGGATTTGGTTTAAAGGCTTAGGTGGATATTCGGAAGCAAATGATATTGTAGCAATTTTAGTAAAAGAGGGCACGCTTTATCTCGTCAACTTAACGAAATTGGATATTCAAAAATTGCTTCAACAAAAGGAGAATAACCCACTTAAGGAATTAGTTTCCGAATTAAGAAGTAAAATAAATGAAGTATCAGATGAACTTTTATTTCTTCTAAAAAAATTAGCAATGAAGGGGCCTATTCCTTCACTTTTAAATGCAGATACTTCTGTTGGGAGAACTCTTGAGCAACATTTAGGTATTAAAATTAATTCGTCTAAAACTCCTGATTATAAAGGCATAGAATTAAAATCATATCGTGATAGAATTCGGGGTAACAGGAAGAATTTGTTTGCGCAGGTCCCTGATTGGCATCTAAGTAAACTTAAAAGTTCGGCCGAAATCCTCGATGCTTTTGGGTATAAAAGAGTAGATGATTTTAAACTTTATTGTACGGTTTCGGCAAAAAATGTAAATTCCCAGGGATTGACATTAAAAGTCAATTATGCTTTAAACCATTTAATTGAAAACTCTAAGAATCCTGAGTATGGTGATTCAGTTGTGTGGAATTTATTGAAGCTTCATGAAAGATTGGTTGAGAAGCATAATGAAACATTTTGGATTGCTGCAGAGAGTATAAAAATTGACGGGAAAGAACATTTTGCATATACTAAAGTAGAACATACGCAAAAGCCGATAACCTCTCAATTTGATATCCTTCTTGAACAAGGAATTATTACTCTTGATCATTTGATAAAGAGAGCATCAAATGGTAGAGTTGTCGAAAAAGGTCCTCTGTTTAAGATAAAACCAAATGCTTTGGAATTACTTTTTCCCCCAAGTAAAAATTATAATCTTTTAAAATAGTATGGCTGAACTAAAATTTAAGGTTAGTGCTGCTCTTAAGGATATCATTGGTAGAGATTTAATTACCGATGAATACATCGCTGTTTTTGAATTGGTAAAAAATGCTTTTGACGCACATGCGACTCAAGTTGATATTTATTTTGAGAATATTTATTCTGGGCAAGCAAAAATCATTATTAAGGATGATGGGAAGGGAATGAATTATAATGACCTTCTTGAAAGGTGGTTATTTGTAGCTTATTCTGCTAAAAAAGAAGGGACTGAGGATGATAATTACGATTATCGTAATAGTATTCATAGCAAAAGAGCTTTTGCGGGTGCAAAAGGCATTGGTAGATTTTCTTGTGATAGATTGGGAAGGCATTTGCTACTAGAAACTACAAAAGATGAGCCAAATCCTAAGACAGAGATTCTTATAACTGATTGGGAAAAGTTCGAAGGCAATATGAAGGAAGAATTCATTGATATTCATGTTTTACACGAAACAAGTCAAAAAAGTAATTTTAATGTTTTGCATGGTACAGTTTTAGAAATTACTGAATTAAGAAATGACTGGAATAGACCTAAATTATTAAAACTTAAATCATCCTTAGCAAAGCTGATAAATCCGCGAAAAGAGAGTGGAGAACCAGATTTTAAAATATTTCTTCATGTTGCTGAAGAAAAAGATAAAGATTTAGAAAGTGAAGAGGATCATGATATTGTAAATGGTCCAGTCGAGAACTTTATTTTTGAAACATTAGGTTTAAAAACCACAAAAATTTATTCTTTTATTTCTGAAGATGCTTCTACGATCACAACTGAATTAAAAGACGGGGGAACATTAATTTATCGAATTCAAGAAAAAAATAATCATGACTTGTTGGATAGCATACACATTTCACTTTTTTACTTAAATCAGTCTGCTAAAGTGACTTTTACAAAGAGAATGGGGCTGCCTTCATCAAGCTATGGTCATGTTTTTTTATACAAAAATGGGTTTCGAATCTATCCGTATGGGGAATCAGGCTCGGATCCTTTAAAGATAGATGTTAGGAAAGCTCAAGGGGTTAGAAGGTTTTTTGGAACGAGGGAATTAATTGGCCAAATTGAAATTTATTCGAAGACGGATCAATTCAAAGAAACTTCAAGTCGCGGAGATGGGCTTATCAAAACAAATGCATATGATCAATTAGAAAATTATTTTTGGGAAGTACTTAAAAAATTAGAAAAATATGTTGTTGAGATTCAACAGTGGGGATTAAACTTCGAAGATGATCTAACCTTAGGAGTACAAGCGCGTGCGACAGAATTAATTGCAAAACTTTCAGGAAGTAAGGATTTAGTGAATTTTGAAGTGGCAGACAATTTTCTGGAAATTCTTCATTACAGCCAAAAAGATAGTGCCGAAACAATTTTCAAAAATTTAAAAAAACTCGCATTAGAAAGACAGGATGATAAATTAATTGAACAAGCAGATAGAGCTAATAACAGATTATACGAATTACAAGAGGCGAAAAATGAGGCTGAAAAACAAGCTGAGGAAGAGTTTCGAAAGGCGCAAGAGGCTACTGAAAAATTAAAGCAACAAATTAGCGAAAACCTCTTTTTAAAATCAATAAATACGTCTGATTATCAAGAAGTAATTAGCCTTCTTCATCATATTGGAATTTATGCTGGTACAATAGATAATAATCTCAAAGGTATTTCACTTCGTGTTCAAAATAGTATTAATCTATCAAACGAAGAATTAAACGATATTGTTAAAGTAATTAGCTTTGAAACAAAAAAAATATTGAATGTTGTTGCTTTTGCTACAAAGGCAAATTTTATGTTAAAAACAGAACAAATCGAGGTTGATCTCAAAAATTATATTCAAGAATATGTTGACAATATTATTCCTACTGTTACAGATAAAAGTTTAAAAATCATTGTTAATGTTTTAACTGAGAAATCATTTCCAAGAGTAATTAAGCCTATTGAATTGAATATAGTCATTGATAATCTTATAAGCAATGCTAAAAAGGCTAGCGCAAATGTCCTAAACATTCAATTATCCGATAATAAAAATGGTAACTTGGTAGTGAAATTTATTGATAATGGTTCAGGAATTTCAGAGAATCACTTTGATCGCATATACGATTTTGGGTTTACCACAACTGATGGTTCAGGTATTGGGTTATATCATGTTAAAGAAATAATCAAAGTCATGAAAGGTTCTATTAGTGCTCAAAATAATGAAACCTCAGGGGCAACATTCACTCTTGAACTAAAATAAAATGAAAACAATTAAACTATTCTGGGTCGATGATATGGAAAACTGGGCGACTTCAGCTCAGAAAAATCTGAGTTTAATCTCTCCCAAGCATGGAATCGATCTTCATATTATTTCTGCTCTTAATGGCGAAGATGTGATTAAACAACTGATGATGTTTGATTTTGACGCAGTTATTATGGATTTTCATATGGAGCCTTTTAATGGAGATAAATATATTCGTGATATAAGGAGTGAAGAACATTTAAGTACCATCCCAATTCTTTTTTATTCAATGGATAACTCAAATAACTTAGAGGGATTAATTTCAGATTTGCGTGGTGTGATTACGATTTACCGACCAAATCTTGAGGATAAAATAAAGGAGTTGTTTTTTAAAGTTTCGGTGACTTAGATAGTCAATCCTGAAAAAATCCTACACCTGTTGAAAACACTGGGAAAAACAACTGAATAGCTA
>JALYPU010000066.1 GCA_030856215.1 Bacteroidota bacterium | reverse complement strand
AGGCCGTACAGCGTTCACGTCCTTCGTCATCTCTTTTTAATATATGCAGCCCTCTGAACACATCACTCATAGGACGCTTTTGTTCAGGATATTGAATGGTAGCTTTCTTTTTGAATAGATGTGAAATAGTTATAGACATACCTTTTAGCAAGGCAGGGAGATAAATTTTTTCCAAAAACGACATCGGCTTCCGCTCCATTACTTTAGCTCTATTCGTCAATTTTATTACATTCATAACATTCACTTTGTAATCAAATTTATAGATTACATTCTAATTAAAATTATAAAACCTGTGACAACAATATTAATAACAGATAAAGGAATTAAAATTTTCCATCCTAAATTCATTAACTGATCATACCTAAATCGCGGCAGCGTCCACCGGATCCAAATAAATAGAAATATAAAGAAGAATATTTTACCAAACATAACTGTGACGCCCAATATAGTTTTTAATAAACCAGGGTCCATGCTACTAACAAAAGGGAATTGGTACCCACCAAAAAAAAGTGTAGCGATGACCGCACTACTGATAAACATATTGATGTATTCCGCAAATAAATAAAAACCTAATTTCATAGAAGAAAATTCAGTATGAAATCCACCTACTAATTCTGTCTCACATTCTGGTAAATCAAAAGGAGCTCTATTTGTTTCCGCAAATGCACAAATGATAAAAATTAAAAAACCAAGAGGCTGATAAAATACATTCCAATGCCAACCTTGCTGGCCATCGACGATTTCTTTCAGAGACAAGGTAGATGTCATCATAATCAAGGCAATGATAGAAAGTCCCATCGCCAATTCATATGATATATTTTGAGAGGCCGCTCTGATAGCACCAAGTAATGAAAATTTATTATTAGAAGCCCAACCCCCAATCAAGATTCCATAAACACCCAGAGAGACTACTCCAAAAATATATAAAATCCCTACATTTAGATCTGTTACTTGAAGCGAAATTGTTTGATTATTATAGGTAAAATCTGGTCCGAATGGAATGACGGCACTTGTCATTAATGCGGTAGCCATAAAGACACCTGGACCCATTAAAAATAGTAAACGATCTGCTTTTAATGGAATAAATTCTTCTTTGAAAAATAATTTTAATCCATCTGCTAAGGGTTGAAATAATCCAAACGGTCCAGCTCGATTAGGACCTAATCGATCCTGCAAGAATGCAGCCACTTTCCGTTCTGCCAATGTAGAATACATCGCAATAAAAAGAGATAATCCGAAGATGACAGAGATTAGGATTAATTTAATTACGATAATACTCATTCGGATACGAATTTTGCGTCAACATTTATTGCGGGTGACACTACAGGCAAATCATATTTATTGGTGGATATCACTGAATCATCAGGCATAATACGCGGCCCTTCAATAACCCAATACTCATCTTTCTTTTTTTCAAATCTGCACGTGTTGCATATGTAATCTATAACTTCAGAAAATTTATTCTTTCGAGTGGTAATTCTGATAATTTCATCTCCTTTTTTCCATATAATTGTTTTTCCACAACAAACATCGCAATCTCTGTGGGCATCAAAAGGTTTGGAATACCACACTCTCTGTTTGAATCGATATGTTTTATCTGTAAGTGCTCCTACTGGACATACGTCAATTATATTTCCTGAAAAATCATTTTCGATAGCTTGTTGAATGAAGGTAGATATTTCACTTACATCACCCCGGTTGATGACTCCGTGTACTCGCTCATTGGTTAATTGTTCTGCTACGTAAACACAACGATAACATAAAATACATCTTGTCATATGCAGTTGCACATAAGGACCTATGTCTATTTTATCAAACTCTCTTCTCCCTTCTTCATATCGGGTGGTTTCAGTGCCATGTTCATAGGAAAGATTCTGCAAATCACATTCACCTGCCTGATCGCAGACTGGACAATCAAGAGGGTGATTTATTAATAAAAACTCTACTACGCCTTTACGAGCCTCGAGAACTTCGGCAGACGATTCGTTTTCAACGACCATTCCATGTTCCACTCTAGTCAAACAGGAAGCTACTAACTTTGGCATCGGCCTTGGATTTGCTTCACTTCCTTGGCTTACTTTAACCAAACAAACCCTGCATTTACCTCCTGACTCCTTAAGGTTGGTATAATAACACATCGCTGGTGGATACTTTTTTCCAATCATTCTTGCTGCTTGAAGGATCGTAGTTCCTTTGGCAACTTCTATCGTATCACCGTCTATGGTTACTTTTACTAAATCACTCATATAATTGGATTAAAACCATCAGTATAGCAATTATTTTCATTCATTTTTCTATAAATAGTATTCATGCAGAAGCTTGTCATTTTGTATATTCTTAATGTATCTTTTTTAGTTCGAATTTCAACATTTTTCATGGCTGTTTTTGCTTAGTTGAAAGTTTTTGGTATTATATAAATTCTAATGAATTGTTTTATCGAATTTAATGTGCACTTGCCATCTCTCTATGCAAATGTTTTTTACAACAGGAATCGGGATTTAAAATATGTTCTTCAAACTCTGCTCTGAAATGCCGAATCGCACTAGCTACAGGCCAAGCGGCAGCTTCACCTAATGGGCAAATAGTTTTACCTTCAATTTTCTTTGCTACATCTACGAGAAGATCAATATCTGAGTATTTTCCATGTCCATGCTCTATACGATGTAATACTTTCTCCATCCACCCGGTTCCTTCGCGACAAGGGCTGCATTGTCCACAAGATTCATGGTGGTAAAATCGCGTAAAATTCCACAAATTTCGAACCATACATTGCTGGTCATCGTATACAATGAATCCACCGGAACCCAACATCGTTCCACTGATAAATCCTCCATCGCTGAGTGATTCATAGGTCATCAACCGCTTTTCATTATTTGCAGTAGTTGTAATTAATGATGCTGGTAATATCGGGACAGAACTTCCACCCGCCACGACAGCTTTTAATTCCCTTCCATCAGGAATTCCTCCACAATATTCATCACTGTAAATAAATTCTTCAACCGGTACCCCTAATTCAATTTCATAAACACCTGGCTTTCGAATATTGCCGCAAGCGGAAATTAATTTTGTCCCGGCGCTTTTTCCAATTCCAATGGATGCATAGGCATCTCCTCCGTTGTTAATTATCCAAGGTACCGCTGCAATGGTCTCTACATTATTGACCACAGTCGGACAACCATACAAACCCCAAACTGCTGGAAACGGTGGCTTGTTTCTTGGATTTCCCCGATTTCCTTCCAATGATTCTAACAGCGCTGTTTCTTCGCCGCAGATATAAGCGCCGGCTCCCGGATGTACGTATAGATCCAGGGAATAAGAACTTCCCAATATATTTTTTCCTAGGAATCCAGCTTCATAAGCCTCTTTTATTGCCTTCTCCAAAATTCGAATTACATACATCATTTCTCCGCGGACATAGATATAGGAGGTCTTTGCCCCCAGCGCAAATGATGAGGTAATCATGCCTTCGATCAAAACATGTGGAATAAACTGCATTAGATAGCGATCCTTAAAAGTGCCCGGTTCAGATTCATCTGCATTACAAACTAAATACTTAGGTTTGTCGCTACTCTTATCAAGAAAACTCCACTTCAAACCAGTTGGGAATCCTGCTCCACCTCTTCCACGCAGTCCAGATTTTTTTACTTCTTCCAGCACGGATTCAGGATTCATTTCTTTTATGGCCTTTTGGACGGACTCATACCCTCCCATTTTTCGGTAAACATCAAATCGTTCAATTCCGGGTACTTTTATATGCTCTAATAAAATTTGTTTACCCATGTTTATTGCTTAGCCTTTAAATCTTCAATTAACTGATCTACTTTCATTTTGTCCAGGTTTTCGTGATACATATATTCCGGACCAATTTGTAAGACAGGGCCCGTACCGCAAGCAGCTAAACACTCTACCGTTTTTAATGTAAATAATCCATCCGCTGTTGTTTCACCAACTTGTATTTCCAGTTTATCCTCAAGGTATTCAATTATTTCTTCTGCGCCTAAATTACAACAAGGTCCGGTACGACAAATCTCCAATACATATTTACCTACCGGTTTTAAATGATACATCGAATAAAAACTTGCAACCTCATAAACTTCTATTTTATGAATTCCTAATATTTCAGAAACTTCATCCATGATTTCCACTGACAACCAACCGCCATTTTCTTTCTGAGCAATGTGTAATAAAGGAAGGAGCGCAGATTTCTTTCTTTCAGGTGGATAGCGCTGAATTATTTCTTCAATTTCACTTTTTCTGGTTGTTGCAATCAAGATAAATGTTTTTTAAAATTATTTCTGTTCTGAATTAATATAATTTTTGATCACTTAATCTAAATAATGTTTGACAGTATTGAATTGGAGTTAAATAAATATTTTTCTTATGCATCTAATTCTCCAGCTATTACATTTAAACTACTCATAACTACAATTGCATCGGACAAGTACTGGCCTTTCACCATCTCAGGATAGGCTTGGTAATAAATAAAACACGGCCTTCGGAAATGAAGTCGATAAGGTGTTCGGCCTCCATCGCTTACCAAATAAAAACCCAATTCTCCATTGGCTCCTTCTACACCTAAATAAACTTCTCCTACAGGTGCATCAATTTCACCCATAATTATTTTAAAATGGTAAATCAACGCTTCCATATTTTCATACACCTCCTTTTTAGGTGGAAGATAATATTGATCAACATCTGCATGATAAATGCCCGGAGGCTCTGCTTCAATCTTTTTTAAAGCTTGTTCCACTATGCGAAGACTTTGCCAAATCTCTTCATTCCGAACCACAAATCTATCGTATGTATCGCCAGTTGTTCCTATTGGAACTTCAAATTCAAATTCATTATAAGAACAATATGGCTCGGCGGTTCTCATATCATAATCTATGCCGCAGGCTCTCAAATTTGGTCCAGTGAACCCGTAATTCAAAGCGCGCTCTACAGATAGGGGTCCTGTATCTATGGTGCGATCCATAAAAATTCTATTCCGCATCAATAGATTTTCAAACTGTCTCCAAATAATTGGAAATTCTTTTAAAAAAATTCGCGTAAGTTCAAAAACCTTTGGCGTGAAATCTCTTTCAAAGCCACCAATTCGACCCATGTTTGTGGTCAGTCGAGCGCCGCAAATTTCCTCATAAACTTCATATATTTTTTCCCGAAATTGATATACATATGTAAAACCTGTAAGTGCGCCCGTATCTACTCCGACGATGGAATTACAAATTAAATGATCGGATATTCTCGCCAATTCCATAACTAACACGCGCATATAGTCGACGCGCTTGGGTACTGTTATTCCCAATAATTTTTCTACGGTCAAATACCATCCGGTATTATTTATTGGCGCCGAGCAATAATTCATGCGATCGGTTAGCGGTGTTATCTGATAGAAGGGTCTTCGCTCAGCAATTTTTTCAAATGCCCGATGAATATATCCAATGGTTTGTTCTCCACTGATGATTCGCTCACCATCCATTTTGAGAATATTCTGAAAAATGCCATGAGTGGCTGGATGTGTAGGACCAAGATTTAGAGTTGTATAAGGAATATCCGGATTAGATGTATCCTCTCTGTCAGCCAGATATTCTAAATTAGTTAGCATGTTTTGATTCTAATAAAATTTGATTGATCTCTAAATTATTTATTCAAACCTAATTTTTCTATTTTATAAAATTTAGCAAGTGATGTAGAATTTATCTACCGAAATGTAAATCCACTTTATCTTCTCTTTTTGGATCTTCCAATGGAAATTCTTTTCGCATGGGAAATTCAACCATTTCATCCATATTTAATATTCGAATCAAATTTGGATGACCTAAAAATTGAATACCATAAAAATCATAAGTCTCCCGTTCCATCCAATTTGCGGAAGCATAAATTCCAGTAACACTTGGCACTTCGGGTTTAGTAATATCGACAAAAACTTTAATCCGGAGTCGGGTACTATTCTTCATACTTTGTAAATGATAAACCACACCAAGCTCCCTTCCTCGATCGTCAGGATAATGCATACCGCACAGATCTGTCAAAAACTGAATGCTTAGCACCTCATCTTTGTATAAGAAATTAATAATCCGATAAATTTGGTGAACTGGGACTTCAATACATAATACACCATATGCATCAGGAATAATTTTCAAAGGGTAGTCTAAACTCCCTTGTATGTGACTGATAATTTGTTCGTGACTCAGTCCCATTACTTTATTAAATATGCTGCCATCAATTCTTTATATTCTTCAGAATGTCTTCTTCTGACACTTTCGCTTCCGATTAAATCCTGAATGCGCATGACACCATCAATGATTTGTTCGGGTCTGGGTGGACAGCCTGGTACATACACATCAACTGGAATAATGAGATCTATTCCTTGGAGCACACTATACGTATCAAAAATTCCTCCACTTGAAGCGCAGGCTCCTACTGCAATAACCCACTTAGGCTCAGCCATTTGTTCATATACTTGTCTAAGAACGGGACCCATTTTTTTAGCTATTGTGCCCATAACCATAAGAAGATCCGCTTGCCGGGGTGAAAAGCTCAATCGCTCAGAACCGAATCTAGCTAAATCATAATGAGATGACATAGTAGACATAAATTCTATGCCACAACAAGACGTGGCAAATGGAAGCGGCCAAATACTATTTTTTCGGGCTAATCCAACCACGGAATCGAGGGTCGTGGCAAAAAATCCTTGTCCGACGTGCCCATCCGGTGCTTCTGCTATTTTTATTGTGCCATCCATCTGTGTTCTTTTTATTAAATAAGTAACAACGAATCTATACTTCAGTTAAATTACTTCAATCATTCCTTGCCTCCCAGTTCAATACACCTTTCTTAATTACATAAACAAACCCAATCATTAGCAAGCTTAAAAAAATTAAAATTTCTATAAATCCAAACCAGGCTAATTTTTTAAAATTGACAGCCCAAGGGTAAAGGAATATAATTTCTACGTCGAATAATACAAATAAGATAGCCGTCATGAAATATTTAATTGAAAATGGGTTGCGTGCATTTCCAATACTATCCAAGCCACATTCGAAAGTTTCTTCCTTTCTTTTACCATGTACCTTTGCACCTATCAAATGAGTGGCCACCAAGGTGGTAATTACAAATCCCGCTGCAACCATAAATTGCAGTAATATGGGAAAGTAGGAATACGGCATTTCGTTGGAGTCCATGTGGCTTTTTTAAACCTGCCAAAGATAGGGCAAAGGAAGGAAAACGACTGCATTAAGTTTAGACTTACCTAGGAAATGGATGATTCAAAACGTTCTAAAATGCTCTGTAATTATAGGGTTATCGAGGCTAATTCTCAGATAAATCCAAAGCACTGTTTTTGGCTCAAGGATTTAAGCTATTTTTACTCCTTAATTTGAATAAATGAGAGTTTCCATTTTTAGAAAAGGCCATTTTAATGCTGCACACAGGCTTTTCAATCCTGCCTGGAGTGATGAACAAAATAAAACTACTTTCGGAATTTGTAGCAACCCTAATTATCATGGTCATAATTATGAATTGGAAATTAAAATTACGGGAGAATTAAATCCAGAGACCGGTATGTTGATGGACTTAAAAGTGCTTAAAGAAATTATTGAAATACACGTGGAAAATCGTTACGATCATAAAAATTTGAATATGGACTGCGAAGAATTTTTAGAAAAAATTCCTACTGCGGAAAACATCTGTATCGAAATTTATAAAATTCTTAGGAATGAAATAAAACCCGAACTAGATCTGCAAGTGCGGTTGTATGAAACGCCAAGAAACTATGCTGAATATCCAGCTTGAAATTAAGCCGCTGAAATTTAGGCTTTAAATGACCTCTTCTGTAATCGGATTGTTTTGATATGGGCATTATTATGGCCAATAAGCTTTAATAAGTATAAGCCATCTTCGAGTGCACTTATATCGTAACTTTTATTTGGGGCTGTCTTATAATTCGCCACTTTTTTACCAAGAAGATTGTACAATTCAATTTGGTTAAGTCCTGTATTGTATTCTACTGTAAACGAATTTTGCGCTGGATTTGGATACACTTTTATAACAATGTTTTTTACATCCCGATTTGAAGTCGTTCTGTTATAAAGAAAATCCACTTTCAACTTATTAATGGTATCTTCTTTTTCAAAAAACCATAAAACTATGTGAGCCTCACCTTGAACTCCATAATCATTAATGTGATTCGATATTGACATACTATCTCCCACACTTAAAACATTCGGTTGGTTTTCGGGGCAACGACTGGCAGGGGGCCCATAACAAAGATTTTTATCACAAACGTAGGTTTCCCATTCTGATGGGATGAGTAAGATTTCTCTGGTCCATAACAAGTTGATGGAAGTTCTTGCCTTATTGCTAATGCTAGTATAAGCTGCATGATCCGGGTTCATTGGATCTACCGTAAATTCAATACTGGACGGATTAGGATTAGCTACAAACCGTGAGTTTTGTGCATTTGAACTTAGAGAAAGCACAAAAAGAATAAAACAGTAAATAAGTCTCATATGCCGAACGGTTTAAATCTAAATATTAAAGGTATGCTAAATTTAAAAACTTACCAAAGCTTACCCTCAAAATATTAAGGACTTTAACAATAATTTTACCAGCTATCATAGGAAGATGTGACTTCAAAAACGTAGTTTATAAAAAAATTACCATATAAAAGTTTTCTTATTTATTTAATTATTCTATATAAAGATCATACATCCAATTGATTATATATATATAAACTATATTTTGAGCACTTTAAAAAAATACCAACCTTTAATCATTCAATCAAAAAAGCCGTCCTTCATATCAAAGACGGCTTTCATTTTTTTAACAAGTTGGCTTCTTATTCTATCACCAGTTTTTGGATTCGAATACCTTTTCCTGTTTTAACTTCCAGCTGATAGATTCCTGGTAGTTGTTGGGTATGGTAATCCAGTTGATTAAATCCAGCCTGTAAGTCCACATTAGCAGCTAAGAAAGCTACTGATTTACCATTAAGGTCTTTTAACGAGATTTGAGCCTTTGCGGCTTCTGCCATATTCAAGTTCAAGATCAATTGATCCTTAGTGGGGTTTGGGAATACATGAAAGGAAGTAATTACTCCTGGATCATTAGTTCCTACAGCAGGATGTGAGCTAATATTCACATCATCCAACCATAAACTCCAACCACCTCCGCCTCTAAACGAAAATCTTAGAAGTAGCTCTGGCATAAAATCGTAATTAGTTAAGCTGATAGTATCCCTTTTCCATTGATGCGGTTCCGGAAGCCAGAAGGTCGGGATATGCCAGGTAGAAGGATCCAAATTGGTAACAGTAGCCAGATCTGCACCTTCCTTATTAAAAACCTGACTCCAGCTACCACCACAATCAGGAGAGACCTCTATGATCATTTGATCTGTGTTTGTACTACTTTTTTGTGCAAAGGCATAAGAAAAGGCCAATTTTGTGTTTTTACTATCCGTTAGCTCAACTTTTTCAAAATAAACGCTGGCCGAACTCCCCACAGCAGCTGTATTAAAATCAATAAATAGATTGGTAGCTGATTGTCCAAATCCACCAACTTCAAATGGAGGATTATTTGTAGACGATTTATTGGCTGCAAATATTCTAAAGCCAGCAGGATTATCATAATATACACCCGGAGGTACGGCTGGTGGAACCACTTCAAAATCTTTGCTTAACGATTTTATACTGGGTGTTCTATTAAATGATAAAAAACGCAACTGAGGACCAAAATTATTGGTATTGTTAATATCCTTTAAGCTACCTCCATTAATTTTATCAATAAAAATATTATACGTCGCTACACCTATAGGTAAATTGATATTATTAAAGGTAACCGTAGCAGTTTCACCTGGCAGTAAACTTCCATTCCAAGTTTGTTTAGTGCGATTAGCTCGATTCACCACAGGCACAAAATCAATGGTTTTTATAGTATCTCCAGTCGTGGAATGATTCGTGATAATTATTTCATTGCTGATAATATTATCACACTGATCCTGTTTGTTTTTAATATTCATTACAGCTTCAATATCGATATATTGTCCAGTAAGGCTAATTGGAAGGCTTTCCTCCGCTTGAAGAACTTCTTTTGTCGTTTTATTTTGTACAAAGGCTACCACACCTAATTGGCCATAAGCATAAATGTAAGTTTGCACAGCTAGTTTAAATGTTACGTCTTTAGATTCACCAGCTTTTAACCCATCGGTAAGGGAAGTCCCATTTTGGTTGGGAAGCATTTTGCGCATGACAGATTGAAATTCAAATTCTCCATTCGTTCCAGGAGCTGAAGGAAATTTCACTAACTTTTCTGTTATAGCGGCAAAGAGAATGAAAGTATTTGCTGCCAAATCATTTGTGCTGATATTTTTAACAGAGATAGTCACAGAAATGGTATCCTTTTTAGGAACTAAAGCCAGGCTATGAGTGACCGTAATCTCTAAAGGACTAGTCGCACCCAAGCGATTTGCAACAGTAGCGCTAGGTAACAATGCTATATGTCCATTATATTTATTACCATCAAGTGCACAATAAGGAATTCCCTGAGTAGGCACAGCAGGATAGTATGCATTATAACGTCCGGCAACCTCAGCTCCCGTTTGTGAATTCATTGGATCTACACCAGGAAAACTGCATTGGTATTTTAACAAAACGACATTGTCACCAAAGGTGTTCAACATGGCATGAAAGGCTGGATTTGAAGCGGCACATGGAGCACAAGATGCGTTGGTAAATTGCTCAACTAAAACTTTTCTAGGAGCCTGGGCGCTCACATCATTAAGGTTAATGAGGAAGCAAACTAAAACAATAAACGGTAAATTTTTTTGCATTAAAATTAATTTTTTATGAGTTGTAAACTTATATGAAATATAGCAAGACCATTCTTGAACTTTAAAATGGTCTTACCGATAATTACCAATATTAATTGACGATAAACTTTTGAGTTCTGGATCCTTTGACTGTTTGTACTTGAAGTTGATAAACTCCTGAATCTAATATATTCTGATAATTAAATACATTACTGCCCACATGCAGTTTTTGACCTTTCACAAGATCAAGTATATGTCTTCCCGAAATATCGAAAATGCTAAAGTCAGCTTGTACCGCTTCGCTTATTTCCAATTGTATAGATATTTCTTCCATCACAGGATTTGGAAATACTTTAAACACTGATAAGGATTGTAAGTCCTTTACAGCGCTAGGGCTTCCGGGTGCTACAACCACATCATCAACATATAGACTATTTCCTGCATTGGATCGGCCTGTAAACCGAAGAATCACTTCGGGTTTGCCATCATAATTAGAAAGGTTTATGGTGTCTTTAATCCATTGGGTTGGGTTTGGATAGAAACGAGTAGCAGCTTGAGCTGGAGCAGTTGCTAGTTCAGCGCCGCCTTTTCCAAATACCGTGCTCCATGTTAACCCACAATCCTCAGATATCTGGATGATTAAACTATCTTTTTCAACATTTTTCTGGCAATACCCATGGCTGAAAACTAATTGAGTATTCGTTGATTTACTTAAGTCCATCTTGTCAAATACTACGGAGCCCTTTAAATTATTCCCTATGGCAAAAAAATCAAACCTCAAGGAATAGTTGGATTGGCCAAACCCTCCAATGGCAAATGTTGGAATTGGGCTCGCTTGATCTTTAGAAATCGGATAAATTCTAATATTACTTGGATTGTCAGTCAAAACATGGTCTAGCGCATCCCCAAATAGAGCCAGTTCAAAATCTTCATGAATTTCAGCTCCGTTTGTAGCTACGGGTAAGGTAAAGAATGACCTGGCAATGGCATTATTGTTATTGAAGCGGTTACCATCTGTCCTGCCGTTAACCTTTACAATGGCTATGTTTACATCAGATCTATAGTCATTAAGTGAAGAATTAAGTAGCTCTACTTTACCCGTGATACCTTTGGCAATCGACAATCCGCTCACCGAAGTAATGGCACCAGGTACACCATTGACAAGGGGGGCTACATCTACAGAAGTGACTTCTTCATCAGATTCATTTTTTACGTTTACTGTTAAAGTGACTTCTTTATCACAATACCCTTTATGAACATCTGCACTAAATGTGGTGCTGACATCAAGTAAGCTTCCAACAACCGGCTGTGGCAAACTTTCTTCAACCTGCAAAACTTCCATAGTGCTAGCATTTTGCACAAATGAAATGGCGCCTATCTGACTAGGTTTATAAATAAAAAAAGGAGCTAATAATGCATAATTTTTGGTTACACTTTCACCAGGCGCTAAATTTATTCCTAATTTTTCACCAGAAACGCCTGCAACCATTTTTCTCATGACTGCATGAAAATCTTTTTCCC
Organism: Bacteroidota bacterium; assembly: GCA_030856215.1. Classification (GTDB taxonomy): domain Bacteria; phylum Bacteroidota; class Bacteroidia; order Chitinophagales; family Saprospiraceae; genus Vicinibacter. The sequence goes on along the minus strand of JALYPU010000066.1, from coordinate 7,387 downwards.
CATTGTTTCCTGGAGCAGCCGGAAAATTTATGACTTTTTCTATTACGCATGTCACCACATTCATGCTATTCCCTCCTATGGTATTTAGGCCTACATTTTTAATTTCAACCTTGATAAAAATAGAATCCATGGTAAAATTTAAAGTGTGCGATAGTTTCATTTCAATCGGAGTCAGTTTAGCATACCTCGTATCGATAAGAGCTTGAGTAGCTTGGTCAATATTTGCATTAAATTGATTGCCATCCATTATGGCTCTTGGTACAGATGTAATGCCATAACCATTATGGCGGGAAGCTGGTTCCAATGGGTTCTGGTTATACATAGGGTCAAATCCAGGATACCAGATTTGATATTTAAGTAAGACCACCTTTCCTGCATTCGCATTCAAAAGTGCATGAAATGCGGGGTTTCTAGCTGCACACGGTGCGCAAGATGCGTTGGTAAATTGTTCAAAAAGTATTTTCCGGTTAACTTGGGATACCAGGTCAATGCTTACAAGCATGATTAGTAATGAAATAAGACTGATAAGTATAGGTTTTTTCATTCGCTTGATTTTGAATATTTAAAAAAGTATGCAAGAATAATAAAAAAATTGTTCAAAATTTGCAATGTCTTGAACTTTAACATCCAAGAACATAATAAGAGTCAAAATCATATAAAATAAATATGTAATTCTTGATATTTCTCCGTATTACAAATTAAATATTCTATAATTTCAAAATATCGTAATAAATTAAGACTCTGGTTAGACTTTTATTTATACCTTAAATTCTTATATCGTTTACGTATATGCCAAAAAAAATAGTGATCATTGGAAATGGAATTGCTGGAATCACGGCCGCACGTCATATACGTAAAAAGAGCGATTTTGAAATTTTTGTCATTTCTTCTGAATCTCCTCATTTTTTTTCACGCACAGCCTTGATGTATGTATATATGGGTCATATGAGGTTTCAAGATATTAAACCATATGAAGACCATTTTTGGTCAAAAAACAGGATACAGTTAATACATGACCGAGTAACTCAAGTTGATTTTATTAAAAAAGAGATTGTATTCAATAACTCAGCAGATTCACTCTCTTATGATAAATTAATTATTGCCTCCGGTTCAAAATCAAATATGTTTTCTTGGCCTGGAATACACCTGGATGGGGTAAACGGACTCTATCATATGCAGGACCTGGAACAAATGGAAAAATATACTCCTGGATTAAATAGTGCTGTTATTGTGGGAGGTGGCCTCATCGGGATTGAAATGGCAGAAATGTTTCATTCGCGACATATTCCTGTAACCATGCTTGTGCGGGAAGAATCCTATTGGAGTAATGTTTTGCCACGGGAAGAATCGCAGATGATCAATTGCGAAATTACCGATCATGGCATAGATTTGCTGTTGCAATCTGAACTTCGGGAAATTTTGGGAAATGAAAACGGAAAAGTGAAAGGGATTCTTACTTCAAATGATAAGCTGATTTCTTGTGGTTTTGTGGGAATAACTACGGGTGTGAGCCCAAATATAGAATTCTTAAAGAATGGCCCTCTCGAAATGGCAAAAGGAATTCTAGTTAATCAATATTTACAGACTAATATAAACGATGTATATGCCATCGGAGATTGCGCTCAAATACGTCAACCTAAAGTTGGTCGACGCCCCATTGAAGCCGTTTGGTACACCGGTCGCATTATGGGTGAAGTCGCAGCGTATAATATTTGTGAAAAATATATTGAGTATGATCCTGGCATATGGTTTAATTCTGCAAAATTTTTCGATATTGAATACCAAGTATATGGTGAAGTTCCGGCTAAATTGCCTGATTACATGGATACTCTATATTGGGAACATGCTAATAGAAAAAAAAGTGTACGAATAGTATTTGAAAAAGCTACCGAACAGGTACTTGGATTTAATCTAATGGGAATCCGCTTCCGACAGGAAGTTTGCGAACGATGGATTCGGGAAAAAACAAATCTTGGAACGGTAATTAAAAATTTAAAGGATGCAAATTTTGATCCTGAATTTTCTAAAAATTTTACTAAAGAAATCCATGAAATGTATCATCAAAATAAAATGAATTCAGTGTAATAATTCTTTTTAATAATTCATCTATTCGCATAAACATCAATAAAATAAATGAACAAAGTCCACATTTTGAATGGTTTAAATAAAAAGTATAGCATAACAATAGGTTTCTTTGGCCTATTAATATTGTTATTGACTTCGTTTCAAATTTTTCAACCCTCTCCATTATTATTGCTGGTTGCTCTCGTATGCATCACGGTTTCTGTATTAATTTATTCTTTTCAATTATATAAATCAAAAGCTCCAGGCATAAAAAATAATGGAAATTGGTTACAAAGCTTGACTAATAGAGGAATCCATGCTTGGATATTAGGTGTTTTATTAACAGGATTTTATGTGATTCTATATTGGTTTCCGGAATATTTAGGATTACATCCAAAAAGAAATTCAGGATTAATCGCCTTGTTTGATCCTTTGAGCTATATGTTAAAAAAGCAGCCAGCCAGCCAATGGTTTGTTTATGGAGTATTATATACAATGGCTATCATATTATTTGGTATTAAGTTTCTGTTGAAGTATTGGCATAGCCCTTACCAAAAAATAAGAACCATTTCCGTAATATTTTTTCAAACTGCATTTGCCTTTTTACTTCCGGAATTCATGTTGCGTTTAAATATGCCATTCTACGATTTTAAAAATATGTGGCCATTAAATTATTATTTTTTTGATGCGTGGCATTTGGAAAATTTAATGAAAGCAGGAAATATCGGTTGGTTTATGTTGTTCTGGGGAATTCTCATGATTCTTGTAATTTCTCCTATACTAACATATTTTTATGGCAAGCGATGGTATTGCTCTTGGGTATGCGGGTGTGGCGGTTTGTCGGAAACCGCAGGTGATTCTTTCCGGCATTTATCCGATAAATCCATAAAAGCTTGGAAGGTAGAACGATACCTAATACATGGTGGATTAGTATTTTCCATCATAATGACTGCTGGAGTTGTATACAGTTATATAACGGGTCAGGCAAACATTATGGGTGTATCTACTGCAGGGTTGCGATCGTGGTATGGATTTTTAATCGGGGCTGCTTTCTCGGGGGTCATTGGAGTTGGTTTTTATCCCTTGATGGGCAGCAGAGTTTGGTGTCGGTTCGGATGTCCAATGGCCGCCATTCTGGGAATCCAACAGCGATGGCTCTCACGATTTCGCATCACAACCAACGGGGGACAATGCATATCCTGCGGAAACTGTTCTACCTATTGCGAAATGGGAATCGATGTTCGTTCCTATGCCCAAAAAGGACAAAACATAGTTCGAGCTTCATGTGTTGGATGTGGAATTTGTGCAGCTGTATGCCCTAGGGGTGTGCTAAAATTGGAAAACCAATCAATTGATATTTTTAACCGCACGAAAGAATTAAAAACCATCCATATTACAGAAGACATGGTAACCATTATTAAATGATAATTTCCATTATTTAGAATGGACCAGAAAATAAACTCTTTCATGGCAGCCCATTAACTTAAGTCTATGCATTACATCAATGATGATGATGCACATGCTTCGTGTTAGATTTATTCCATTTAAAAGTCTTTACATTTAATTTATCGGTTGCCTTCTCTTCTTCATACAAAATATAGGACTGATCCAATCCCAGATTCTGATACGTTTTGGTGATATTGGAAACCGGCCAAAATACGTCCACCTTTTCTATGGCAATGGCATCTTTTCCTAATCCTATACACGCCAAATAGGGACTTGACCCAAAGCTTCCACCTGAGTCCATCTGTCGGTAAATTTTTCGAGGTCCGCTCTTTGTATTGACGCTAACAACAATTTTACAATGCGCACCAAAATAGTTTGTCTTATTTCCACGCAATCTGATTTTTACAAAGTGAGCTTCAAAACCAGGATTTTCATAAAATGCATTGAATGCACGATCACCTGAATAAGCACCTCCCATTACAGCATACACATCCTGGTCACCATCATTATCGAAATCTGCAAAAGCAATACCATGTCCTTTTTGCAAATGAGCAAATCCTCCAGCATAACTGACATCTTCCAATCGTTCTCCATTCATATTCAAAAACATTCTATTTGGAATTAAAGCTTCATAATTTGGCTCACCTGTTCCCATATAAAGATCTTCGAAACCATCATTATTGAGATCACCTTTATTGGAAGCCATTACAAAAAGGGATGTTTTTAAGCCATTTGTTGCAGCTATATTTTTAAATGTCTGATTTCCCTGATTAATGTACAAGGCGCACAATTCATTTTTATAAGGTCGGTTCATATAATCATTAAGTACGTCCTCAGGCAGGTAATTATATCTGGTAATATTAAATGCACCTACAAAAAGATCCAGGAAGCCATCGTTATTAAAATCCAGAAAGCATGTGGAAAAAGCTTCCTTAGGTTTGGCAATTCCTGCTGTTTTAGAAATATTTTGAAATAATATATCTTTTCCAGTACTGGTATTTAAAAATAATTGGTTGTCCCCATTCATATTGGAAATAAATAGATCCACTTTCCCATCATTATTAATATCACCCGCTACAACGCCTTTCACAAATATTTTTAGATCTCTGAGTTCAGATGTCTTTGATATGTCTATGAATTTTCCTTTTTGGTCATTCATGTATAGTTCATTAGGATGCATTCTCTGCCAGGATTCATTTCCAATAAATAGATCGAGCCAACCATCATTATTAAAATCTGCGAAAACTGCAGATTGGGTAGGTCGGAATGTGAGCAGTCCAGTCTCAACAGTAACATCTGTAAAGGTACCGTCTCCATTATTCCTAAAAAGTGAATTAGGCAACAATAAATTAGTCATCCAGGCACTCCGTAATACTAAAAAATCAATGTATCCATCATTATTATAATCCGCCTGCACTACATTCAATCCTCCTCTGAATCCTTTTAGCTGGGCTTTCTCTGATTGATCCGAAAATGTGCCATTTCCATCATTATGTAAATAACGGATGGTCTCATACAAGCCCCAGCCTGTGGCGATCATATCCAATAAACCATCGTTATCAAAATCCTCCACTGCCACACCTCCCGACGTTTCAAAGATATCAGTATGATTATACATGGAAATATTTTCAAATTTTGGAAACGCAGTTTTATTTTTGAACTTTTCGGATGGAATTAAATATTTTTTAGGCACACCTTGTGGATACGTACCGAGCGTCATATGAGCAATATTCAATAACCAAATAGAAATTAAATCATCCGGTTTTAATTTTAAAAGTTTGGTCAAATGTTCAATACCTTTTTCGGAACCAGTTTTTAGTTGATGGAGTCCACTGCCTTTAATAGGAATCAAACAAGACTCAGGACCGTGATTATTCTGGCAGTTTTGTTGTTCCCCTAATCGTAAATAGGATATCGCCAACAATTTGGAGAATTGAATTTCTTCTTCAGGTTTCATTGGGCCAAAACTTTTAAAAGAATTGTAAACTAATTCATATTCATCAATGGCTTTTTGCGTTTCCCCGTTATATAACAATTGTTGCGCATAAAATAATCGTGGTTCCGGATTAGTTGGCTCTGCCTGAACTTTTTTATAATAATTTTCAACATTTTTTGTATTGTCAAACATCACTGTCAATGGCGGAATATGTTTTATGATGCTATCCAATAATTGGATCATTCGTTCATTTGAATTCAATGAATCCTGGTGGGGGTTATTCGAATTATCTTTACAAGCGAAGAAACCTATTGTTGCAACAATAATTAAAACTATTATTCTAAATTTCAAATGTTTCATTCAGTTTTGGTATAAATAAATTTTTAAATTGCTTATTTTGCAAATAATCTTTGTATATCAACTGTGTCTCCAATTCTCCATGTACCAAAAATATTTTTTGTGTCGAGTCTTTTTGATTTTCTAAAAAATCACGCATCTCTTGTTGATCACCGTGAGCTGAAAACGAATCCATGATTTCTACATTCGCACGAACGGGTTTGACATCCCCAAAAAGTTTCAACGTCGGCATACCAGCTCTTAATTGTCCCCCAGGAGTATTGGGCGAACAATAACCTACTATTAATATGGTATTCCGGGATTGGTCTATATTATTATACAGGTGGTGGCGTATTCGTCCTGCATTGGCCATTCCGGAAGCGGAAATAATGATACACGGCTCATCCAATTCATTAATACCCTTTGATTCATTTACGTCTGTCACATAATGCAAGCTATTAAAACCAAATGGATCAGGATCTTTTAAAATATATTGATGTAAATCATAATCAAAGCATTCCGGATGCGTGCGAAATACAGATGTGGCATTTACAGCTAGTGGACTATCAACAAAAACCGGATAATTTGGCAGCCGTTTTTCATTGACTAATTGATCTAGAATAAAAACCAATTCCTGTGTGCGCCCTAAACTAAATGCAGGTATAATTAATTTCCCCTTTTTTACGGTACACGTTTCATGAATTATATTCAGAAAACGATTTTTTTCCGCTGGTTTTTCAATATGGAGCATATCTCCATAAGTTGATTCAGTAATCAAAACATCAGCTGGATTCATTGGCTGTGGATCTCTTAAAATAGGCCTATTGGGTCTGCCAATATCTCCAGAAAATGCAAGCCTCAAATTATCGCCTCCCTGTTGTATTATTAAATTTATACAAGCAGATCCTAAAATGTGTCCAGCATCTGAAAACATAACTTTCACGCCTTTTGTTACCTCTATCCACCTGTCATAAGAAACGCCCACAAAAAGGTTCATTGCCTCCTTAACATCTCTTGCCGTGTAAAGTATTTCTCGTTTTTCAAATGTGGGTGCTGCTGGAAAATTCTCCCGGCTTCCGGATAACTTTTTCCGCTTTCTGGCTATTTTTTCATTGTAATATTCCAGATCTCTTTCCTGGATATGAGCAGCATCCATCAACATGATAGTCGCAAGATCGCGTGTAGCTGGTGTACAATAAATATTTCCTTTAAATCCATCTTTTACCAATTTCGGAATTCTGCCGCAATGGTCTATATGTGCATGCGATAAAATCAAGACGTCGATTTCTGCAGGATTAAACAACCAGTTTCGGTTTAATTCCTCAAGATTCTCTACATCTCCTTGAAATAATCCACAATCCAGCAAAATATTATAACCATTTTCAAGGGTAACGAGATGACAGGAACCCGTCACCTCTTGAGCTGCACCACAAAATTTTATTTGCATTATTTTTTTAATTTAACATTAATTAATTTTACTGAATTAGGTACTTAACTTACTTTAAGCATTTTATAAAAAGCAGGTTTATGTTCGACCATACGAACCATCAAGTTTTCAAAAATTTCTCCATGCATAAAATGCCTGTTATATCGATAGGTGTATTC
>JALYPU010000055.1 GCA_030856215.1 Bacteroidota bacterium | reverse complement strand
CTGAGCTGGTTGTAATTTTTCGACATAGACAATCCAAAGATTGCACTACTTGGTCAAAAGGAAAAAAGCCCTCAAAAGCTTTTTTTCCTTTTTTTTAAAAATTGCACTTATTTGTTGATCTCAGCTTTTGATTAATTGTAGATTACTAAAATTGAACCTAGAACACTTATATTGAGCTTGAAAATGAAACTGGAATTTTAAGTACTATGTACCTGCCTCAATATTCGAGGCAGGTATATTTAAAATTAATTTATGAACTTTTATTTTATTAATTCTAATATTATTTGCAGGTTCTACTCTTTGCGCTCAAGACAAACACGACCAGATCTGGCTATTCGGCCATCCGCCGAACAATCCTTCCAATTATTTTGGAGGTAGCGCATTGGATTTTAGTCTTAATACACCAATAATAAAATATTTTAATATCCCTACTGAACTATCAGAAAACGCTTCGATATGTGATAGTTCTGGGAAATTGGCGTTCTATACCAATGGTTGTGAGATTTATAATTTTGATCATCAAATTATAAATAATGGAGATAGTTTGAATCCTGGGATTACCTATAATGATTACTGTCGTTACGATGGACCTTCTCGATATCCAACTCGAAGTTTAGAAATTATTTTACCAGAATTAAATTTAAATATGTTCTTTCTTTTCCATATAGGTGACAATGATAATGCTAGACCAGCAAAGATTTACCAAACCAAAATTCATAATTTTAATACGAATGAGTATAGCGTTATTGAAAAGAATTATCAAATTGGGGCATTAAAAATTAATGAAGGAATTCAAGCCATTCGTCATGGAAATGGTCGGGATTGGTGGATACTGATGCATGAATCCGAAACGAATAGATTTATTAAATACTTATTGAGCCCTCACGAACTGAAAGGCCCGATGATACAGGTAATTGGGAATCAATGGACCCGTCAATATTGGACTGCCCAGGCAGCTTTTTCTCAGAATGGGCTTTGGTACTCAATTATTTCTGAATACAATGGAGTAAATCTTTTCAGATTTGACCGATGTACCGGCCGCTTATCCAAATACCTTTCATTAAATCATCCACCTGATGATCATCGCTTTTATCCAAGAGGTGTTTGCTTTTCACCCAATAGTAAATATCTGTACGTTTCAGCTGGTTATTCCATTTATCAGTACGACCTGACCATGCCTGACATTCCTAATTCTTATATGCTTATTGATACGATAGATAATTTTATACTGCCTTATATTTTTCCAACCTCTTTTTATCAATTGGTGCATGGCCCTGATAATAAAATTTATGGCAACACAAGCAATGAAACCAATGTCCTGCATGTCATTCATCATCCTGATAAAAAAGGAAAAGAATGTGGTTTAAAACAACACGATATTCTACTTCCATCAACATATTTTCAATCTATGCCCATTTTTCCGCATTTTCGGGTGTATGATTGGGAGGATAGTCCTTGTGACACACTGGGGATTGATAAACTTCCCCTGGCACAGTGGAGATATACTCAGGATACAAACGATTTTTTACAATTCGAATTTACAGATTTGACTGCTTATGGGGTAAGTGAATGGTTTTGGAATTTTGGAGATGTGACAAGTCTTGACAATAGAAGTAATGAACAGAATCCGGTTCATGTATTTTCTCAGAATGGAATCTATACTGTCTGCTTGTCGGTAAAAAATAAAAACGGAGCAGATACTTTATGCAAGACACTGCATATCGGAACAGTTGAAGTAAGGGATGAAACCATTGATATAGTAACGGACCTATTTCCAAATCCAGCTCACGACATATTATTCTTACATGTAAAAGAATATATTCCAGAGAAAATGGTTTTAAAGCTCTACGATATTCAAGGTATGGAAACAATCATTCAACGAATTTATGAAGGGAGCAATAGTGTTGATCTAAAAAAATTGAAAGCGGGAATCTATCTGCTAGAAATAGTTGAAAAAGGAAGGTTGATAAAGATGGATAAGTTGATAAAAATGTAGGAAGGTTGCAATACCCTATTAGCACTACCACATCATATACAGAAAACTATTCTTAGTTCTAGAAATAACCAGAAGACCATACAGGCGGCTTCCCCTGTTATATAATAAAGTTTACTTACTTTTTTTCCTTAAACATAATATTAATAATACCTTAAAGAATATTTCATAATTAATAAAATCAAGCACTTACATTTGATGTCGAATATGAGCTATTTATTAACAGGAACAATCATCATCAGTATATTGCACGCATTAATCCCGAGTCACTGGTTGCCCTTGATTGTGATCTCAAAAACGCAAAAATGGACTGTGCGGGAAACCTTACGAATTACTTTTTATCTCGGTGCAAGCCACATCCTGGGGACGATATTATTGGGCCTATTGTTGATCGTTACCGGGACCTTGTTAAATAAACATCTCGAGACATTTTTTGTATATTTTAGTCCGGTCATATTGATCATTTTGGGCCTCTATTTTATATACCGGCATCATACGCATCATCACTTTCATTTAGACGATCAAGTGATCCATCCCTCTAACAATAAACGACAATTGATTTTAGCCCTCAGTTTTTATATGTTGATTTCTCCTTGTTTTGAAGTGGAGGCTTACTTTTTTGCAGCGAGCCCTTATGGATTAACGTTTTTCTTCTGGCTCGCAGGCATTTATGCCGTTTTTTCTTTAGCGGGTATGATGATTTGGGTGTACCTGGCCTTAAAAGGGTTAGATAGATTCAACTGGCACAGGCTGGAGCACAATGCCGGTTTAATAACAGGTATTACCATTGTGCTGAGTGGAATCCTGGGCTTCTTTCTTCATTAATAAATTACTTTTTTCATATTAATTTTAATACTTATTCATAGTAAATTTACTATCAATTAAATATATATTAATATAATGATTCATATCTCATTAAATATATGATTTTTTATATAAACCTAGAGTTGTCATTAAGCAATTGCTTAATGACAACAGCCCTTGATTATCAAGGATGTCCGAGGCAATGCCGCCGTAGAAAATCTTACTTTTTGGGTTCCCAAAAAGTATGGATTTTCAAGAGCGATTGTCATTAGTCGAAGACATAATGACAATTATGGGATAAATCAATTGTAAGTATCTTGCAGTTTATTAACTACTTTTTGTAAGCTCAGAATTTTTTAATCAACGCAATACATGGAATCAAAAACCTGGATTCAGAAAAGCTGGCCCTATATTTTGGCAGCCTTGGTCATTATTTTGCTGAATGTCATATTCTTCGCCCCGCAGTTTCAAGGAAAAACCGTTCAACCCAGTGACACCATAAATAACATGGGTATGTACAATGAAGTGTTGACCTATTATAAAAAAACCGGCGATGAATCACTATGGACTAATTCCATGTTCAGCGGAATGCCCACCTACCATATATTCAATGCAAAAGATGGTACCAATTTTATCACTTACCTGACCGTGCCTTTTTTGAATTTATTTGGTATTCCATTGGCTCATTTTATAATGGGTATGCTCGCGTTCTTTATTTCGTTTACGCTTTTGGGTATGAATATTTGGGTCGCCCTTATTGGATCTGTTGCCTTTGGTTTTTCAACCAATCACTTTCTATTGGCTGCAGCAGGTCACGACACCAAATTAGGAACCATTGCCTTTTTTCCTATGATCGCCGCAGGAATTTTTGCATTATTTAGGAACAGATTGGTCCTCGGAGGCATACTTTTTACGTTGGGATTAACATTGAACATCATTAATAATCACATTCAAATGAGTTATTATTTGATGTTGATTTTATTACCTTATTTTATAATTGAGAGTGTCTATTATTTAAAAAAATCAACATGGCTTCCCTATCTTAAGATTTTTTCCATATTAATTATTGGATCCCTGATAGCCATAGGTAGCTCTGCTACGCGACTCTGGTTAAATTATGATTATGCAAAAGATACGATGCGTGGAGGAACGATATTATCGGAAGCCACAGCCAATACCAGCGGGGGTTCACAGAGTTCTTCCAATGGATTAGGATGGGATTATGCCATGCAATGGAGCCATGGAACAGGGGATTTAATAGCTACTATCATTCCTAGTTTTGTAGGAGGCTCCAGTGACGAAATGGTGGATCCAAAATCAGCGTTGATGCGGGAGCTAAGAAGCAAAGGGGCGAACGTTCGTTCGTTACCCACCTACTGGGGCGCCCTGCCTTTCACAGGAGGACCGGATTATCAAGGCATTATTTTAATGGCCATCTTTTTGTTAGGACTTTTCCTGATTCGTGGTCACTTTAAGTGGTGGGTGGTATTCGCGGCTGTTTTTGTTTTGCTACAAGCGATGGGTAAAAATTTTGAAATTTTAAATAAATTTCTTTTTGATTATTTTCCCATGTACAATAAATTCAGGGCGCCGAGTTCGATCATGCTGACGTTCTCCTTTATCGTAGCTTTATTTTCATCCATTACGTTGCACCATCTTATTACAAAATCGTATACACAAGATCAATTGAAAAAGGCATTTTATTACTCTTTTGGTTCATTAGGAGCCATCCTCTTGCTTTTTTTATTGTTAGGGTCAGGG
>JALYPU010000014.1 GCA_030856215.1 Bacteroidota bacterium | reverse complement strand
AATCCATCAACTCTCTTTATCTGAGCCAAATAAACATATACTCCAGGCGCAAGTTTTTCACCGCGATGGGTTCCGTCCCAGCCTAATTCTTGCCTGTTGGGTTGAATGTTTTCGGCATTAAAAACTTCTTCGCCCCATCGATCAAATATTTGTAAGTATTCTATCAAATTATTCTCGTCTCCAGATAAATAAAAATGATCATTGACTTGATCACCATTATTGCTGATCACATTGGGTGCGTAAACTCGACCAAATTTCTTTACAAAAATCAATAACGTGTCCAAACTTCTACACCCAGCTTGATCGGTCACTTCTATCCATACCGTTTCATTTTTATCAAATCTGCCATTACTTGATTGGCAAGTAGGGCAACTAAAAAATTCACTGGGCTGCCAGCTCCAAAAGCGAATATCTCCAATTGATTTCGCATCTAAACGTATCGTTTGATTTTCTAAAAGTGTCTGATCAGGCCCCACGTCTACTGTTAATTCAGCGGGTTCTTGAATAGTGAAACGATATTCTTCACTGATACAGGATTTGGAATCTTTTATATAGAATGTGTAGTCGCCGGATTTTAAAGATTGAAGGTCATTGATATCATTTATTTTAAGTTGATTCAAATAAAGTTCGTAAGGTGCTTGGATGTTTACTAAATTCTTCAAGGATAATGTTCCATCACTGTAACCAAAACAACTGATCGCTTTTGTTTCAAATTCAAGTGAAACAGGCTTCCAAATAAATTCAGTCACGACCATGCTATCACAAGATTCATAACTCAATAAAATAACCGAATCCAATTTTGCGGAATCCTGAAAACATGTTTCCTCTTGTAAAAAAGTTCTTTTGGATGGGATAAATTCTGTTTGAATGATTACTACACTGTCGCAATTTTGCGTGGAATGATAGGTTGTATCCATTCCCACTTTGGTTACATCACAACTCTGTTTTACAAAAAATAAGGTATCTGCAGGAACAAAAATATTTTCTAAAATTAAAAATGAATCACACCCAAACCGATTAGTAAATAGGGTAGTATCTATTCCTGATTCAGAATAAATGCAGGTATTTTTACGCATGGAAATCGTATCCGACGGAAAAATAATAGTTTCTAATACTACCACAGAATCGCATCCCTGACCATTTTTGAAATAAAAAAGCTGGAATCCTTTGTCGGATATATCACAACTCATTTGTGATGTATAAATAGAATCTCGTTTTAGCGGAATATATTGAATTACTGCTACGCTATCACAAGGACTTCGTTGAAAAATTACGGAATCCTGGTATGGGCTGGAAAGTCCACAGATAAAACTATCTCGGAACGTTCGCTTTACAGAACTTAAAATAGTATTTGTATAAATAATAGAATCACATCCTAGCTTATTTGTCCATACTATACTGTCCAAACCAATATCAGCCGGATCACAAGAAAAGTTAGTATTGTATATTTTGTCCGTTCTGGCAGGTAATAGTGTTTCAATAATTACACTGTCGCATAACTGAGTAGGGTACGTAAAAATATTAACTTGGGTATCAATAATGCCACAAAGCGTTTGCGTAATATATTGGGTATCTGGTTTTATATAAATATTTCGGATGGAAACAATCGAATCACAACTAAAGGCAGTTTTAATATTTAAATAATTGTATTCAGGTATTCCGGGTTGACATACATTTTTCTCAATAAAAAAGGTATCGACCTGAACACCTACAGATTCCAAAATAACCACGCTATCGCAACCAGGTAACACAAAAAGCGTGGTGTCTTTTCTATTTAGCTTGGTATCACAAAAATATTTTTTTTGATAAAAAGTATCCGGGGCATCCTGCTGGATAAAATCCGCCGTGGTTACATTCATATTCCCGCAAATATCTGTCACCGTAAATTTGACTTTTATTAAGGAAGCTGAGGAATCACCGTTAAAATTATGTTTCCATCTTATTTTTGATTTGCAAACATCTTCTGCCTGGGCATATCCAAAATTATTCAACCAGTTTTTTAGCGTATCTCTATTTCCTTGACCACAAATAACTGTAATGGACCTGGCATTATTAAGTAACACAGGTGCGCTGGTATCTATGCTAATAAATCTAGCTAAGGTCAAACTACTATTGTCACAAGCATCTGTAACCACAAATTCTACCACGGTGGTATCACAAGCCAAAGAATCCGCAGATTCAAAAAAAGCAGTCCATGTTAGGGCTCCGCAATTATCTGTTGCCTGTGCGCCCCCATGAAGGCTCAGCCAGGTTTCAAATTCTTTTTTACGATCCTTTTTACAATCCACTATTTTATCTATGGGT
>JALYPU010000003.1 GCA_030856215.1 Bacteroidota bacterium | reverse complement strand
TATTTAACTTATCTTTGTCCTCAGAAAGTTTATCCCTCCTTCCGTTGAACATTCGTTCGACAATTTTTTCAAACATATAAAGTGTTGGAATTCATTAGGGATACGGAATTAAAAAGCCGGTGATCTCACACGTTAGTTTTTGGTTCTCCACGGAGTTCTGAGAAATAAAAACTAATAAATTTTTACTGAACTCCATCTGTTTAATTAGCAGGAAAAAATCCGCTACGGCGTCTCCGAACTAATTACTCCGAACTAATTACTTAATATGTTATTCGAACAATTGAACCTCATTACGCCTATTCTCACGGCGCTTAAAGAAGAGAATTACACTACCCCAACTCCAATTCAGCAAAAAGCAATTCCAATCATTCTCGCAGGTCGCGATCTTCTCGGTTGCGCTCAGACAGGAACAGGAAAAACAGCGGCATTCGCGATTCCGGTTATTCAGCTGATGACGTTGAAGCCTGCACCTACAAATTTTCGCAGACCGATTCGTACACTCGTGCTTACACCAACTCGTGAGCTCGCGATTCAGATCTCTGAAAGCTTTACAGCGTATGGTCGTCATACAGGATTGAAAAATGTTGTTGTGTACGGCGGTGTCGGACAAAAGCCACAGACAGATGCATTAAAAGCAGGAGTCGATATTCTTATTGCTACTCCCGGTCGTTTGCTTGACCTGATGAACCAGGGCCATGTGCGCCTTGAGCAAGTTGAATTTTTGATTCTTGACGAAGCAGATCGTATGCTCGATATGGGTTTTGTACATGATGTAAAAAAAGTCATTGCAAAAGTTCCGGCAAAAAGACAGACCTTATTTTTCTCAGCTACAATGCCACAGGAAATTGTTCGTCTTTCCGCAAGCATCCTGACGAATCCTGAAAAAGTGGAAGTGACTCCTGTTTCTTCAACTGCAAACACCATTCGCCAGGAATTATATTTCGTGGATAAAGGAAATAAAAAGCTTTTGCTCATTCATTTATTGAATGATCCGAATATTATCACCTCGTTGGTTTTCACACGAACAAAACACGGAGCAGATCGTGTAACAAAAGATCTGATACGTGCAGGCGTTCGCGCAGAAGCGATACATGGTGACAAATCACAAACAGCGCGTCAGCGTGCATTGAGTAATTTCAAAGCAAAGCAGACACGTGTTTTAGTTGCAACGGATATTGCAGCGCGTGGAATTGATGTAGACGATCTTTCTCACGTTATTAATTATGAAATTCCAAACGTTGCAGAAACATACGTGCATAGAATTGGTCGTACGGGACGCGCAGGCGCAAGCGGAATAGCTATTTCGTTTTGTGACAATGAAGAACGCGCATACGTCAAAGACATCACGAAGCTGATCGGCAAGCAGATTCCTATTGTGGAAGAGCATCCCTATAAAATGGGAACGCCTGTTCCGCCAAGAGAATCGCGCACGCACAAACCAGCGAGCAATGGTAATGGACGAAACCGTTCAGGAAAACCTAAAGCAAAATCGACGCATACTGCAGCTGCACCACAGAAAAAATCGTGGTTCGGACGAAGCAGATCGAAACAGGCTTAAGTAATTCATAAATAAAGGCAAAGCCGTTTCAACCTTGTTGAAGCGGCTTTTGTTTTTATAAATTACCGATCATTCCCTTTAAGACAATAATCGGTAAATGTTATACTTGAGCCGGATGATCAGCGTTACTCTCTTCACCATTATATTGGGCTGATGATGAAATTTTTCAGTATTGCCAGTTGCCTCACTATTTGTGTGATGTTTGCTCATTCATACTTATATACTTTACCTTAAAATTCCTTTTACAATTTGCGTTACGAAATCCAACACTACATAAGTCTGTATCAGTGTGCAAAGTGTGACATTAATTCACAAAATATTTTATTGAAAACGAGAAAAGGCAAATCATCCATCAAATAAGCCTTTTTGTCCATTCCCAAAAATAAAATCATAATGACCTTTGTAGCTCATACATAAACTATAAAAAATGAAAAATAACTTAAAACTTGTGGCACTGCTTGTTGCTGCACCTTTACTTTTTACACAATGTAAAAAAGATGATACGGATATGATGGCCACCGCACCAACTCCTACTGAAACCGGTGTCGATCCATATACTACCGCCCAGGTGTCTGTAGATCGCTTTAGCGCAACTTCCGGCAATTTAATGGTAAGAAGTTCCTCTAACGGACTTCCTGCTGCAAATGCTCCAATTAATTTTGACCAGGCCCCGTTTATTACAAAAGGACTGGGACCATCAGGTAATGTAGTAGAGTATTACAATTTTGACATTCAATCTGCTACTGCAATCCCAATCTATGTTTTCTTTCAAAATGGCAATCCGGTAAGTGGTCAATTAAATATCATTGATAAAATTCCGGGAGATGCAGGATACAGTGATTTTTGGTTGGTAAATAAAGTAGAAGTTCCTGCTGGCTATGTAGTAAATTCAGTAACCTCATTCTCTGAAATACAACAAAAAGGGTACGCTATCACTACTACAACCATGATTGTAAATTGTCCCGTTGTTCCTGCCGGATCAACAGCTACAAGAAGAATTGGCAATGGTAGTGGTTCAACTTCTATGGGTTGGTATAAGGATAAAGTTGTATTTTATTTTGATTTCTCAGAGGCCCCTTTAACGGCTGTAAGTGGAATGGTTCCAACTTCTCCTATCTATGTTACATTTAATATTAATCCGACAATGACAGGCGGCGGGCCTCCTTCTGGTTTTGTAACTGAGCCTAGTTCTTCTCAAACACATAATATTTTAGCTACTCTGCCAGGTAATGCATCCTATTCACCTCTTTGGTCAGTTAATATGTATGATAATGCCAATTTTAATAGTGTGAATAATTTAACCACAGCGGCATCGTCTACCATATTAGTACCAAATGCTGCCCTGGTAAATTGCCCCGTTGTTGTGGTTCAATAAGTGAAAAAACGGCGTTTGGAAATATAAATCTTAATAATGGCGCATCTATTTAAATGCGCCATTATTTTTAAATAGTAATTGTACATTTAGCACATTAGTCTTGACTATATTTTTTGAGAGAGTTTCGCAATAATGAAATTAATATCATGATAGTAGAAAATCACTTTACACTTATCAATCCTGTTAATGGTAACCTTGCTTTTAAAATAGCTCCGTTTGATTGCGGAACATTTGACCACATACAACGTTTTAATTATTATTCCATTGTTTGGATTAGAAAAGGGAATACTTTATTAAAGACAAATTTTTCTGAGCATGAACTCCCGGAAAACACAATGATGTTTTTTTCGCCTTATCAACCATTTATGCTTGAACAGAAGGAAAATCTTTCCGGGGTAATGATGCACTTTCATTCCGACTTTTTTTGCATCCATAAACATGATAAAGAAGTAAGCTGTAATGGCATTTTATTTAATAATATTTACCAGCCGCCATTTATAACTCTAAAAGACGAGGATTCAGTTTCAAATTTTGAAAGCATCCTGCAACAGATCAAAAAAGAAATACAAACAGAAGATATATCCAAACACGATCTCCTGGTTTCTCTTTTGAAAATATTTTTGATAAATGCAGTTCGGATTAAGGCAACTCAAAATCCTGAATTAGCGAAGGCCTTTTCTGATGATAAAGAACCGTTTATCCTCCAAAAATTAAAAGATGAAATCGAAGAAAATTTCAGAAAAAAGCACGCACCTAGTCAGTACGCGGATTTACTCAAGGTTACTCCAAAACTACTGAGTAAAATTTCCAAAAAACATTTTAATAAAACTTTAACTGACCTTATTGCTGAACGTATTGTTGTTGAAGCGAAAAGGGATTTATATCTTACTGATAAATCTGTTAAAGCTATAGCTCATGAATTGGGATTTAGTGATGAATACCATTTCAGCAGGTACTTTAAGAATCAAGCGGATGTGAGTCCACAATTATACAGGGAAACCACTTGCCTTACAAAATCGTAAATTATCTGCCATATAAAAGCTTAACTATGAAACTATCCAAAAATGATATCGCCCCGGATTTTGTAATTAAGACAGGCTGAAAGAATAGAATTAAAGTATAAAAATATAATTGTTAGAAAAAATCATAAATGCAGTAACATGAAAAAAACAACATTGGTTATCCTAATGATAACAGTTATAATTGTGGCAATTCAGTCATGTAAAAAAGACAAAAGGCAAGCAAAAAAAACGGATAAAGAGCTGTATGCAGAATTAAGTGATGGCGTTTATACATATTACCAGGGCGGTAATCTTCTATCAGCAGCGGCACCAAGTCCACACGGCTCATTCAAACTACGTTTTAATTCAACCGCTCAATCAGTGGATATTCCGAGCAAACTGACCACCTTATTCCGTTGCAAATTGACCACCTGAAGTTGACTGCATAATTGAGATGAAAAAAGTGCTGAGTTTCCGGTTGATGTGGCTCGTTTTTTTAGTTGTCGTTTTCCGGATTTTCCGGGTTCAGATTTGTTTTCCTTTTACGCATGGAATCACCTTTGAGTTCCAGCCGATGCGCATCGTGAATGATTCGGTCTAAGATAGCGTCTGCAATCGTTTGTTCACCGATTACTTCGTACCATTTATTCACAGGCACCT
>JALYPU010000173.1 GCA_030856215.1 Bacteroidota bacterium | reverse complement strand
GCATCCACCTGGAAGTCAAACGTCCAAAACGGCATATAAATCCCTTTGAGAATATCTAAAGTAGCCGTCTTGCGCAGCGCAGAAGGATGGAACCAACCTTGCTTTAACCATTTATGAAACATATCCTTTGCTTCTTTTTCTCCAATGTAAAAGGGGATGATACCAACAGGTTGTATGGTTTTATGCTGAAATGCTTGTTCATGAACATGCTCTGAACCACAAAAAGCACAGACCACTTTCACCTGGTCTATATCCAAGGAAAACTCTGCACTACAAGAATCGCACTGGAGAACCTTACGGGTATGCTCCTCAAGGATCATTTCCTCCGCGCATTCCAATTTATCGTTAAATTGAGTTTCGATAACCTTTGTGTTCGCGCGGTTAATGTCTTCTTTAAAACCGCAATAGCTGCATTGCAACTTTTGGTTTTCCGCAGAATAATTTATTTTTCCTCCACAGGAAGGGCATTTGGAACCCATTAGCTTCGGCTCTGCAACGGGCATTCTAGTTTATTGATTATTAGTTGAAAGTTTTGGTATTAGATGCGCGCCAAAAGTTCAGCCTTTTTCTTAGTGTATTCATCTTCATTGATTAAACCTTCATCTTTTAGTTTACCCAACTCGCGAATGGTGCGCATAATTTCTTCTCTTGCAGCTTCAGAATTAGGAACTTGTTGCGCTGCTGTTGACATTTGTGTATTCATCATTTGTCCCATATTGACACCCATACCCATTCCGATCATGGCACCTGCGGCACCTGGATTCTCTGCTGCTTTTTCTATGGATTGTGCGGTCTCAAATTGAGTGAATCGAGCCATATCCTTAACCATATTCATATTGGTCATTTTATCATAAAATGCTAACACTTCTTCAGGTAACGTCGTACTGGTAATCTGAAATTTGGTGAGCTCTAATCCAAAATTAGAAAAATCATCTTTCAACATCGGAAGTATTTTATCTCCGAGTTCAGTATAACTAGACACCAGGTCCAAAACCGACACATTAGCTTCTGCTACTGCTTCAGCAAATTTTGGAGCTATCAAATCGCGCAAAGATTCTTCAATTTCTGATTGGCGGATGATGGTTTTAGAACCCGCATATTGCATCATAAACTTTGCAGGATCTGATACCCTCATGAAATATACGCCAAAGGCTTTCACACGTACCTGACTGAATTGAGGGTCACGCAATATGATGGGATTTGAAGTACCCCATTTCATTTGAGTAAATTGTTTGAGACTGACAAAATAAATGTCTGCTTTAAACGGAGATTGGAAAAACTTATCCCAGTTTCGAAGCTTTGTCATCACGGGCATATTCTCTGTGTATAAGGTATGAAGTCCCTCTCTATAGATATCTGCAATCTGTCCTTCATTCAGAAACACTGCCGCCTGAGATGGCCTCACAGTGAGCTGGGCGCCATATTTAATATCTGCTTCTTTATCAGGAAATTTATACAGGACTACGTCACCATCCTGTTCAACCCAATCAATAACTTCAATAAATTCGTTTCGGAAAATGTCAAATATACCCATGATTTTGTTTTTTAAAATTAACTAAACAAGTTTCGATGCCATATCGTTCCAGAAATCAATCGATATTCTTCCAAAAAATTTGGGTCAAACTATACATTCGATGTCAAGAACAATTGAAACAAATTTGTGCTAAACTCATGCGTTTGTAAAAATGAATACTAGACCTAAACAGAATTAGTTCGAATGTTACAAAGAATATTGAGCGGATATACTTTCCATTAGGTAAAAAACCTTCTACTCAATAGTTAGAAACAATTAAAATTTAATTCTAGAATGGGTGATAAAAAATCTTACTCGTGCTATCAGATGAATGCATTCAACGTTATTATGCTACTACCTTATCCGCACAATGAGAGGAAGCAAATGCATCCGGTTTTGCTTTAAACTGGAATCCCATACCTAATATATATCCCATGGCTTCTTTCAGGGCGGTATTAGACTTAAATCCAGGATCCGTATTGATATCGGCATGCACTTCAAGCTCAATATGGTATTTCTCCAACAGCGAACAGAGCGAATAGGCGACTTCAACAGATTTTGCGACTTCGTGTATCATGCGTTCCTTAATACCCATTTTTCCAATATGCTGATGATTATTGATAAACATAAAACCGCCATGGCCTTCCCGCAAAAAAACAATCACCGTAGCAAATTCTATCTGCAAACTTCTGACCTGCGAGTCTGTACCAATGCATAGTTTCAATTTGTAGCCTGCATTAGTTTCACGGATTATAGCCTCCTCTACCGCATCAAATATGGGTAAGATTATTTTATCTCCATTCAAACGTCTCCAGTTCATGGTACATATTTTGAATAAAAATATATAAATTATCCGGATATTCCAAATAAGCTAAAGGTGGGAAAATCAAGTTATTGTTAAATTATAAAAAACAGCTGGTACGACTTGCTAATTTAAGATTACGAAAGGTGCCAAACTAATGTAATACAATATCAGGTTCATTAATGGTATTTCTAAAGGTCCAGTTAAAATTTGATAAGAAACTTTACGCATTCTAAACAATCTTACTTTTTTACTCTTTTATAGGAACAATTCTTCATTTTTACAACAGAATAATCTGATTCCGCTTATGAAAATAGTGATTTATAGCATAGCCATTTTGCTCGTAATAAATTCTTGCAAAACGCAGGATAAAAAATCAAACCAGGCAAGTGGTAACCATCTCATTCATGAAAGTTCCCCTTATTTGTTACAACATGCCCATAATCCTGTAGACTGGTATCCATGGGCAGATGAAGCCCTTCAAAAAGCAAAGAAAGAACGCAAGTTGATGTTGATCAGTATAGGATATTCCTCCTGTCATTGGTGTCATGTTATGGAACGAGAGTCTTTCACGGATACTACCGTCAGTCGAATACTCAACGAAGACTTTGTTTCCATAAAAGTGGATCGCGAGGAGCGCCCCGATGTGGATAACGTGTATATGACCGCTTGCCAGGTAATTAATCGAGATGGTGGTTGT
This sequence comes from Bacteroidota bacterium, assembly GCA_030856215.1. Lineage (GTDB taxonomy): Bacteria > Bacteroidota > Bacteroidia > Chitinophagales > Saprospiraceae > Vicinibacter. The sequence goes on along the minus strand of JALYPU010000173.1, from coordinate 1,933 downwards.
GGCTGGCCCTTAAATGCCATTGCCTTGTCTGACGGCAGGCCAGTATGGGTTGGCACTTACTTAACAAAAGATGAGTTTCTGAAATTACTGGGTCAAATTCAGGAATTATACGAAGAGGATGTGAATGAATTGGAAAAAATGGCCATGCAGATTGAAAATCATTTGGTAGTTGATCATAATGCTTTATTACTAAAAGAGGACCTTGAATTTGAAACTAAAACCTTGAGCTCGCTAAATAACCGATTGATAGCAGGTATGGATGACAGCTACGGAGGCAAAAAGGGAGACCTAAAATTTCCGCTTCCCTGTTTACAAAGATATCTTTTACAGATTGGCCACCTTCAAAATAACCAGGACTTCCTAAAACAGAGTTATCTAAGTCTCAACCAAATGAAAAAAGGGGCATTATATGATCATTTGGATGGTGGCTTTTCGAGGTATTCTACAGATCCGTATTGGAAAGTTCCGCATTTTGAAAAAATGTTGTATGACAATGGGCAGTTGATCAGTTTATATTCCTACGCATACCAAAAAACAAAAAATGATGCGTATAAAAATATTATTGACCAAAGTTTGAATTTTATACAAAAGATATTCACCTCGCCAGAGGGTGGTTTTTATTCTTCCATGGATGCGGAGACAGAAGGTATTGAAGGTAAGTATTATGTGTGGACCGAAAAAGAAATTAATGATCTTTCCACTAACGAAGAAGACAAAAAGATTTTTAAAGAATATTATGATATTAAATCTAACGGAAACTGGGAAAAAGGAATGAATGTGTTGGCCATAAAAACTGATGCAGAAAAACTGGCTAGCAAATTTAAAAAAACCAACCAAGAAATTCAATCGATTATAAACAGTTATCATCTAAAATTATTAGAGGTTCGAAAAAAACGCGAAGCACCCAATAGAGATGATAAAATCTTGTGCTCATGGAATGCCATGATGATTAGAGCCTATGCAGATGCTTATGCAGCTACTGGAAATACAGCCTATTTGGAATCAGCAAAAAAAGCCGCGGAATTTATCCAAAATAAAATGACCAAAACAGATAGCAGCCTATATAGAAATTATATGAACGGCAAAGCAAATATTAATGCGTTTTTAGATGACTACGCATTTACCATTGACGCATTTATTCGTTTGTATGAAGTGTGCTTTGATGAGAGATGGCTTAATCACGCGTTCACTTTATGCAATTATACAATAGCCAATTTTTCAGATGAGAACCAGGTATTCTTTTATTACAATTCGAAACTCGATCAAGAATTAATTGCCCGAAAAATGGAATTGGAAGACCAGGTTACTCCCTCTAGCAATAGTGTAATGGCAGATAATCTGCATCGTTTAGGATTGTATTATTACCATCAACCTTTTTTGGACCGATCCAAAAAAATGGTGTTATCGGTAGTTAAAAATTTAGCATCTGCAGATCCAATTTTTTATAGTAATTGGTTACGGGTATATTCAGAATACACCAAACCATTATATGAAGTAGCCATTGTCGGAGAAAATGCAGGGCAAGTTCAAGCTCAGATGATCCAACATTTTATTCCACAAGCCATATTACTTGGAGGTAAGAATGAAGGCAGTTTAGAATTATTAAAAGAAAAGCTTCAAGAAGGTAAAACCTATATATATGTTTGCCGAAATAAAGTGTGTAAGATACCGGTGGAGGAGGTATCTGCTGCTATAAAGTTAATGAATTGAGGATTTTATTATACTGATTCTAATTAATTTAGAAGGATTCCATTGTTGGAGAAAGATGCGTTTCAACTCACCCCCTACCCCCTCTCTTAAAAGAGAGGGGACTGGAGTTTGGTTATTTTCTTTGATAAAAAACGGGGATTATTTCATGAATAATGGGATTTAGGGAGTTCACTATTTGTCGTTGTTTTACTACGAAGTCGGAGAAAGATTTTCCAAGTTGCTC
>JALYPU010000149.1 GCA_030856215.1 Bacteroidota bacterium | reverse complement strand
TATTTAGAGTATATAAAGAGATAAGTTCCGCTTGATCTAAAACGTTTACTGTTCGGCGTGCATTATAAAAATCTTGCTTCGAGCTATTTATATAACGTTCCAAATTGACACCTGTGAATGAACCCTTCATCATTCCATAAACAAGAATTTTAGCTGACAATTCTGGTTCAAGGGCCAGATCCGGATTATTAACTAAATCGACTTTAAATAACTTTCCAAATTTCTCGTAATTCGCTTTGTGGGTGATTTGAGGTAAACCACGTCCGTAGAATCCAGTGTACCAATATTTTTCCTGTCTATCGTAACAAACGGTCCCAGGCTTACACCTAATTTCTGGCTGAGAAATAAATTTGCTTTCATGCCAGGCGGTCGCAAGAATATAAGCTAACTTATTATTATCACTATCTCCGAATTCATCAAATGCATTTAGAATAAAAATTACAGAATGCGTCTGTGTTGGATTTAAGTACTTAAATGTTTTGCCTAATGCATATTGGAATATAGCGTATAGAGAAGCGTTACCGGTTGCTTTGATTGCTTTTGCTGAAATTATTATCAGCGAAACTATCATTAAAATGATGGTTGTCTTTTTTGTAATCATGATTTTTTATTAGTTCATTAAACGATCCATCCGAGCCTATTGAAAGGCCCAGAGGATCGCTCAACAATTCCACTAACGAAGCATCTTTGATATTCCCATGGGGAACATTATTTCTTTATTAATTGAGGCCTTCATTTAATTCTTTGAACCGCTTATCCTTTTCATATTTAATGGATGCACGTTTACCGTTTAATATCTGAGACAACACATTTAGAAAAGTCATAAGCCCCACATAAAAACCGGCTTGTGTGATTGTACAGAAAAAAGGAATAGCTGTACATAAAATTCCAAACAATACGCCATCGGATAGCATTTCAAAGAGGCCAATGGACATACCCACGAAGTTTGCCAGAATAGTTTTATAACCATTCCATTTATCTGGAATTACTGTATCGGCTAACCATTTTAGTGCTTTTAAATAAATTTTAGACATAATAATTTTTTAAGGTTTAACTGTAATAAGAGTAACCTCCGTTAGCATTGTATATGTCGAGTACTTCGTCTTGTGTTGGGCCTCCCTGTTTTTTATAGAATGGGCCTCCTGGTTCAAATAATGATTCAACATCTTTATAAATTCGCAAAGCGATATCTATCCATTGTTCCCATTGTGGACTATTCCTGGGTGGGGGGTAACTATTGAAACTATTCAACTGAGCAGTGAGCTGATCAATTCTTTTTGAATTCCAAAAATAGAATCCGAATCCAGCCAACGCCAATCCTCCTAATAGTAGATATTTTGTATCCGTTTTCATTTTTTAATAATAATAAAAGCAGCAATAACAGCTGCGATGATTAAAAATGTTTTTGATTTGCTTTTTTGTGGAATATTTTGGATCGTAGATTCTAAAGCCAAAAGAGCTGAACCGTTCATGATATCAGTGAATTCAAATTTTTCAAAATAGGATTGATTTTTATCTATTGGATATGAGAACACAAAAGAAGGAACATATTCAATTCCAAATAAATTTTTAAATTTCTGTTCTGATTCACCTCCGGGAAGATAAACTTCATTCCATTGAACAGTATTTTTAGTTATCAAAATAATGTCATCAATTACGGGTTTAGCCTCCACGCATAATGGACAAATTTCTTTTTTAAATACGTATCCGGTGATAGACATTACTTTTTTAACATTAATAATAACACTAATGCAAATCCTCCATATAAAGGCCAATTTTGTTTTACTGGTGGAGGAGCCCTATCTGTTGGGGTCGGTGATCCTGGCGCTGTAGTTGGATACAACATTTCTAAAATACCATAAGCCCAATCAAAGGCTGAACTATCCTCACGAATTATACCTTCGACATATGGGGCATAGGTTGATCCATAAGTATTTTCAAATACAAAAAATAGATTGTTGTCAGCTAATGAATTTTCTTTTACTAATCCAGTTGAGCTGACAAAACCAAAAGTATCTTTTAGTATAGTGTACACCTGTTTAGCAGTTACAGTAGATACATCAATCAAGACTAATTGATTTGATGGCTGCTTTGATTGTAATGCATTAAGAAATTTGCCTCGCTCACTGGAAATATTTTTGCTTGAATAAGTGGCTACTATATAAAATTTATTCGTGTTTACCATGCCTATTTTTTTCTAAGTTTATTAATAGTGTAAAGTCCTGTTACAGCAGCAGCACTACCCCACATTATTTTTGAAACATTACCACGCGACTCTGAGGTGCGATACGTGGAATAAACGGCCACTGCTCCAATGGCCCACCAGGGAACCAGGTTAAATAAAGGATTTAAAATGTTTCCTAACCCAAAAGGAAGGAAGCCTAACCCACCACCATCTGGATCTGACCATGGAAGATTTACCCAGGATGATTCTGCGTTTGGATCACCGCCATTATAGATACGTGTTTCACCAGTTTTATTTTTATCGAATTCGCCATTATTTACGCGATTGATAGTTTCTAATAAAAGAGCGTTTGATGATTTAATTGGAATGGTAGCTTTGGGGTAACGGCGTTTAGTTACCGGATCATCTTCATAAATGGTAATGGTATCTTTATACTTGGCATCTTCCCATCCTTGTTGTGGCGTTTCCAAATAATTTATTTCAAATATGGCAATAGGTGGTTTAAAATCTACAGTGACATTAAGCATTCGTTGAACAGATGCGCTGTCTATGGTATAGGCGATTGCTGTTAAATTTTTCATTAATATAAAAGTTTAAATTTACCATCCGGGTTAACTGGTGGCGGGGGTGGATAATATCCATCGGGATATCCAGGATCAGAAATAACATCTGGAATTGTGCCTGGAAGCTGTTTAGATTTATTGTATAAATAAAATCCTATACCAGCTACTATTAGCAATGGAAATAAATTTTTCATTTATTCAATTGTTTTATTTCATGAATAATTTGTTCCCTGGTTATATGTATTTCGGTTCTGATTGAATCGTATAGTTCTTTGCACATTTGCCGTTCTTCTTTTACTGCGGCTGTTACTTCTTGTATCCATGCGAAGTGTGATTTAATTATCGGCTTTACTAAGAACCATAGCAGGAATGCTAATACGATTGTTGAGACTCCGTTGTCGATTAATGATTTTACTATCTCTATATCCATAACTATTTTTTACCATACAATTAAAACAAATGCTGATGATGTGGCTTGTGTGGTTACTGTAATTGTTTTGCCGCCTGTGAAATATTTACATTTATCCTCTGCTGTAAACATTGCTTCGTGTCCAGCAGGTAGATTAATACTTTGGGAAGTGCCACTCATATTAGTACTTGACATAACTGTAGTTCCTACTACTGCTTTGACATAAATACTATGTATATCATTTAATTTGAAAATTTTTGTGGCATTTGAACCTAGAACGTCTACTGATGTACGATTTTTATTGGTACATTCAATAATGTCGTTGGATTCATCACAAATGATTTTTATAGCGTTTTCAGGTAAATAAACCTGATCACCATGTTCATCTGTGCATGATGTAATTCCTCCTAGTTCATTTCTTAGGACCGAATAGAATTTACCAGAATAACATCCTAAGTTTTGGAAGTAATGTTTAGTTCCGCTCGGAATCTCTGCTGAATCGAATGATACACTTGACCATTTAGCAGTTATTTTGTATCCGTATGTAGTTCCTTTATAATTATTAACGGAAACCTTTCCAAATGCTTCCATTTTGCGCAAATATCTATTGCAGGTATCTGATAAGTCTTGTAATTTTCGATTAGTTGTAATGCCACTCGCGAGATAACCAGTAGGAATAATATTTACTCCATTGATCCATAGTTTATCTAAGGCATTTCCGTTACCCTGAAGAACAGATAAATAGTAATTACAAATTGGCGTGTCTAATGGAACATAATAGCATTCAAATCCTCCTGCTGGTCTGTTACAATCATCGTGTCTTTGATCGAGGAAACCACATTCTCGTTTAGTTAAAAGACCTGTAAATGGAGGGTATTTAATTTCACCTTTATAATTTATTCCGTAAACTATTGCGCCACTGTGTGCCTTCCTATAAATATCAAAAGGCATATCACATACATCAGATACGTTTGTATTTGTTCCGGCTCTTGAATAGTCATACTTTCCCGGATCTAAAGGATTTTTTGACCAGTAAACTCCATAAATATCAAACCCGAAACAAGTCACCTGTAATGCTAATCCTTTTCCTGCGGTTGGGGTAGTATAGCCTGTGATATATGCGTACGTTCCGTTAGGCGCGTCATCAAGATAACAGTAACCCATGCAGTCCATCCATTGTCTGATGTCTTTTTGAAGCCTTCCAGCATCTTGAGTTGTATTACCGTAAGGA
>JALYPU010000135.1 GCA_030856215.1 Bacteroidota bacterium | reverse complement strand
ATGAAAGAGAGTGGATTCGGTCGCATTATCAATATTATTTCAACGTCCGTCAAACAACCCTTAGATAATCTAGGCGTATCAAACACCATTCGCGGAGCAGTAGCAAATTGGGCTAAAACACTAGCCAACGAATTGGCTGCCTTCAACATTACCGTGAATAATGTACTTCCTGGGGCCACCGAAACAGAACGGCTTCAAAATATTATTCAAAGGGAGGCAGAGAAACAAAAATTAAACCCGGAACTGATTGCTGAAAATATGAAAAAAACAATTCCAATGGGTCGATTTGGCAAGGTGGAAGAAATAGCCCAGGCGGTGACATTTTTGGCTTCACCATTGGCTTCATATATCACGGGAATTAATTTACCCGTTGATGGAGGACGCACAAAAAGTCTATAGAAAAGGCTTTCCACAATTATCCAAATATTATATTTTCTTTGTAGGCTAATCTTTAATAGAGGCACGGCTGTTACTACAGCATTAAAATACTATTCTGAATGATACATCATAATACTAAAATTGTTGCCACCGTTGGACCAGCGAGCAATAGTTACGAGAATTTACTGGCTTTAGCTAAGGAAGGGGTAGCGGTTTTCCGTCTTAATTTTTCCCATGGAACCCATGAGGATCACCTAAAAGTAATTCAAAGCATACAATCCATTAATGAAGAGTACGACGCTCATATTGGAATTCTAGCCGACCTGCAAGGCCCAAAATTGCGCATCGGAAAAATAAAAAATAATGCGCTGGAAGTAAAGCAGGGTGATATCCTGACTTTTATAGATGAAGAGTGCTTAGGGACGATGGAGAAGATTTATATGAGCTATGATTATTTCGCTCGCGATGTGAAAGTAGGCGAGAAGATTTTAATTGATGATGGCAAACTAGTTTTTGAAGTAGTAGAAACTAACGGAACAAACACTGTAAAGTTGATTTGTCTGTTCGGAGGTATTTTATCGTCCAACAAAGGGGTTAATCTTCCGGATACAGAAGTGTCTTTACCTTCTCTTACGGAGAAAGATTTGATAGATCTCGATTTTATTCTCACTCAGCCAGTCAATTGGATCGCTTTATCTTTTGTGCGGAAACCGGAGGATATGCTGGATTTGCAAGATCGCATCGAAAAATCGGGACATTTTGCTAAAACCATGGCCAAAATTGAGAAACCAGAAGCCATAAAAAATTTGGATAAAATCATTAAAGTGAGCAATGCGATAATGATAGCTCGCGGGGATTTAGGCGTAGAAATGCCTATTGAGAAACTGCCTGCGCTCCAAAAAACCATTATCACCAAATGTATCCAGCGGTCCAGACCGGTCATTGTGGCGACACAACTTATGGATAGCATGATCGAAAATCCAAGCCCAACAAGGGCTGAAGTGACGGACGTTGCGAATGCCGTGCTGGACGGAACAGATGCTGTAATGCTGAGTGCGGAAACATCTATCGGCAAACACCCTGTATTGGTGGTTTCTGCCATGAATAAAATTATTGCTGAAGCCGAAAAGCACTACAGTTTTCAAATTCGAAAACCTAAAGCGTCCGATAAATCATCCACGTTTCTCAGCGATGTAGTATGCTTTAATGCAGCAAAAACGGCCGAGGACCTAAAAGCGTCCGCTATCATAGGCCTCACCATTTCAGGCTACACAGCATTTAAAACCTCTTGCTATAGACCGACTTGTCCTATTTATATTTTTTCCAGTGCGATGCATATGTTGGGCACTTTGAACCTGGTTTGGGGCGTTAGATGTTATTATTATGATAAGATGAACTCTACGGATGAAACCATTGAGGATGTATTGGAGATCTTGAAAGCGGATGGCAAAATTGTAAAAGGTGATTTTGTGGTGAGTACAGGAAGTATGCCGATTCAAAAGCAGTTGAGAACCAATATGCTCAAAGTGACTGAAGTAGATTAATAATTAGTTGACGTTTAGTTTTTTTAAAAGGGAAAAGATTACATGAAATATTTGTTAGTAACCATACAATTTTTATTGATCAACTTGTCCATGTATTCTCAGGTCACTGAAAAAAGTTTGGGATTTCAATCCTCGTTTATAGATGCCATTCGAGAAGAAGAGATTGGGAATTATGAACAAGCAGTTTCTATATTGGAAAAATTAGTGTATGAACCTGAGACAAAGGCAAACGCTAATTTCAGACTCTCCAAACTATATAAACAACTAAACCGACACGAAGATGCTTTAAATGCTATACAGGAAAGCATCAAAGCAGATCCAGTCAATAAGTGGTATCAATTATTTTACATTGAACTATTAGTTTCGTATTCCAGATACGAACAGGCAGCCAGCACCTATCATAATTTGATTTTGTTGGAACCAGAAAATTTAGCGTATTACACAAAAGCATCAGAGTTTTATTATAAGGCCTTTCAATTGGATCAAGCCCTGGAGAATTTGAGTTTGGCAGAAAAAAAATTCGGTTTTTTATCCATTCTCGCATTAACCAAAGCTGAAATTTTAAAAGAGCAAAAAAAGGAAAAGAAAGCAATTGAAACGTTGGAGCGATCATTTAGTGCATTTCCTACACGTGATGAGCTGCTACCCGAACTTATAGAGTTGCACAAAAGTTTAAAAAATGAAGAAGCCGCAAAATTGTATTTAGGAAAACTTCAAAAGTTGAATCCGTCACATTCTTATCTTGAATATGAAAAAGCTAGCCACACGTCCATCGAAAAAACATTCACCAGTCCGATAGAAATCGCGGCTGCAAATGGGTTAAGTTTGGATGAAAAAATTAAACGATTGTTTCCTTTTTTGGAAAAATTTGCAACTAGTAATGATACCACGCATAAGATGGCTATACTACAAGCTGCTGATATTCTAATTCAGCAATATCCGAATGATCCTAAACCCTTTGCGTTTAAAGGGGATATCCTATTTCATGCTGAAAATTTGAATGAGGCAAAAATGGCGTATGGGCAATCAGTAACTAAAGGAACCGTGCCATATTTAGTGTGGGAAAACTTATTAATTAGCTCGATGGAGTTAGACCATTGGATAAGTTTAGAAACGTTTAGTAACCAGACCTTAGATCAATATCCTAATCAAACATTTCCTTATTATTCTTTAGCGGAATCACAGTTTCAACAGGAGAAATATGAAGAGGCTTTATCAAATATTGACCAACTGCTTTTGATGACTAGCAAAAACCAACAACGCAAGTATGAGGCCTTACTAATGCGCGCCAAAATTTACAGGGCATTGAAACAAGATGCAAAGGCAGACGAAGATTTTAAACTTATCGTTACTGATGAATCGTTTAGTTTAGCCTCTTTAGAGTTTTACATAGATCAGGCAAAATATGGAAAGGCAGTTCCTAACGAAAATTTTGAAAAAGCAGTAAAAAACTATACGGGCTCTGCGTATATAAAACAATGGAAGATTACTGAATATTATTATTATAGAAAGGATTATGACCGTGCATCAACAGAAATTAAAAAATTACTGCAGGTGAAAGCAACTCCTTCGCCAAGTATTTATTTATTAGCGGGAAAAATAGCCGAACTTGGAGCTAAAATGGAGGACGCCCGAATATTTTATGAAAAGGCCCTCCTGACTGCAGAATATAAAAATGAGATACAATCTCGATTGAATAAAATCAAACGCTCCAATTAAATTTCATGCGCTTATTTATCGCACTTTGTTTCATCCTACTAGTTTTGGATTCTTGTCATCCTTCTAAAAAAATTGTCCAAACGCCTGCCACAAGTTTACCAACGGTGGATAGTGTCATCCAAAAATTGGAACACAGACAAAAATTTGGAAGCGTTTTAATGAAAGGTGACATGTACTTAAAAAAAGATGATGAAGAACAAAGAGGTACGTTTCAGATTCAAATTAAAGAAGATAGTATATTTTTAATCAGTATAAGAAAATTTGGCTTCGAAGCATTTCGTGCGGTAATTAATAAGGATAGTCTATATATTATTGATCGATTAAATCAACTTTTTTATAAATATTCAATAAAAGATGCCACGGAACTTTATAATATTCCAATAGATATAAATTTTATAGCTGACGTATTAATTGGCAACGCGTCTATTTCGCGTGATTTGAATTATACTGTTCAAAAAAATAATGAAGAAGTAGAGTTAATTGGTGAAAGTGAAACATTACAAACACAGCAGATTATAAAAATGCCTGGAATGACGCCCATTACATTTAGCGCTGTTCAAGCCGAACGGGATCTCCAGGTTAGTTTTAATAATCATAAAATAATTCAGAATCATTCATTGGCCCAACAAATAATTTTTCAAGTAAATCAATTGAATAAAGAATTTCTTACTGTTCAAATGGATTTCTCTTATATTGATTTTAGTCCTAAATTGAAATATAGATTTGATGTACCCGGACATTATACGCTAATTACAAAATGAACAAGAAATTTCTATTTGCCGTTTTTTGTTTGGTGTTGATGTCAATTAGTTTTCTATCCTGGTCAGCAGGTGAGCTTTACGAATTGGATGATCAGGCGCAAAAGTCAAAGATTGAAGAGCTACAACAAAAAATAAAAAAGACCTCGCTCTTATTAGAAAGCTTTAAAGGTCAAAAGACCTCGATTCTCAAAAGCATAAGCGTTTTAGAGAGCCAGATTAGTTACAGAAATGAACTCATCGAGGAGATCAGTTTAGTATATACTAAATCAGCTGAAGAACTTACATTACTACAAAGTGTACATAAAGACAAGCTAGAACGACTGAATAGTCTAAAAAAGCAATATTGGGAAATTCTTAGGGCAAAATGGTTGGATAAATTATCCTACCATCCTGTATTAACCTTACTTCAAACAGATAAATTGGATGAACGCCTTCGATCCCGTTATTTTTTGGACTACCTGGAAAAGAACCGAAAACAAAAGCTGGTGGAATTAGAGATTGAGTTGAAGGATTATTTTGACAGAGAGAAAAAAGTCAAAAATTATTTAGATGAACAGGAACGTTTAAAGAAAACGCACGAAATTGAAAAGAGTAATATATCTGAAGACCTTATCTCGCAGAGTAGCACAATTCAAAATCTGAAATCCAAAGAAAATGAACTGCAAAAAGAATTAACGCAGTATAAAAATGAAAGAGAAAAATTGAATATACTAATTCTAAATACGATATCTGAAATTTCTAAAACAACAACAAACGCCAAATCAGAGCGAAGCGCAAGTGTTTGGAAGTTTCCTTTAGCAGGCGGTGTAATTGTATCTCGATTTGGAAAATCTAAAGATTCAAAAGAATCCAGACTAATTTTACGTAATAACGGAATAGATATTGAGTCTGAAGAATCATTTGTTGCTGCAGCTACTGCGGCTGAAGTCGTTCAAATTCAAAAACTACCTAATAATAGTTATTTTGTATTAACCAGGATTGGCGATCTGTATAATGTATATTCCAATTTACGCAATGTGTTAGTGAAACCTGGAGAGTGGGTGGATCACGGTACAAATATTGGACAATGTGAAAAAAATGAACGCGGATCCCATGAATTGCACTTTGAAGTTTGGAAAGGCAAGCGCGCGGTGAATCCAACGGCCTATTTTAAATAGCCGGATTTTCTTCGTCCCCATCTTCTTCATTTGTATCGAATGAAATCAATGTGTTGGGAAGTTCTTTCGTAGAGCTGACACCTAATTTTTTGAGCTTCATTGCCTGATCAACCAAATTTCCTTTACCATCACGCAATTGTTTTATGGCATCTGAATACACTTCCTGGGTTTTGGTAATATGCTTTCCTATCAGTTCCATGTTTTCAGCAAAAGATATAAATTTACTATAAAGTTTTTCGCCTTGTTTGGCTATTTCAATGGCATTTTGACTTTGACTTTCGCGTCGCCAAAGATCTGCTATGAGTTTTAATGCAGCAATTAAATTGGTGGGGCTAATTAGTAAAATACTTTTGTTGTACGCATAAGACCAAAGATCCTGATCTTCTTGAATAGCTAACATATAAGCGGGTTCAATAGGAATAAACATCATCGTAAAATCAAGCGAGGAAGCGAGGCTATCATATTTTTTACTGCTTAGATCCTGGATGTGTTTGTAAATAGAACCTCTATGATTTTTAAGATGCCTGTCCTGGTCTTCTTTGTCATCAGAAGAACAAAATTTATCATAATCAACTAACGAAACTTTTGAATCAATAATAATGGTTCTTTTTTCAGGGAGTTGAATCATGACATCCGGGCGAAGTATATTGCCGTTATCATCTTTAAGAGTTCCTTGAATAAAATATTCTCTGTTTTTTTGTAATCCCGATTTCTCCAGAATACTTTCCAAAATAATTTCACCCCAATTTCCTTGTTTTTTAGATTGCCCTTTTAATGCAGACGCCAGGTTGTTGGCTTCGTGGCTAAGTTTATTACTTTGTTCGATAAGTTCTTTAACGCGAACATCCAATGAAAAGCGTTCTTTAGATTCTTTGTCATAGGCTTCTTCTACTTTCTTCTTAAAGCTATCAATATTTTCTCCGAGAGGTTTCAAAATAGAGTCAATATTTTCTTTATTTGATTGAGTAAATTTCAGCGATTTTTCTTCCAAAATTTTATTAGCTATGTTTTGGAATTCAATTTGAGATTGTTTTCTAAAATCTTCAATTTCCTGTTTTTGGGTTTGTAACTTTTCAAGTAAAAATTTATTATTGGCTTGTATTTCTGATTGGTGTTTATCCAGTTGCGTATTTTCCAAATGCTGCTTTTGATTCAATTCTTTTTGAAGGGATAGCTCTTTATTTATCGTAGAAACTTGCTGATGAATATTTTCTAAATTGGTTTGTAATGCAATTTTTTGGGAAATGAGCGCAGTGTTCTCAGCATGTACGATATCGAGTCGATCCTTTGTATCAGTAAAGGATTCTTTAAGTCGTGTATTCTGGTCCTGCAGGATACTGAGTTGTGTTTTAGTGTCTTGATGTGATTGCCGAAGCTCTTCATAAGACGTTTTGGAAACGGCATTCATCTTATAAATCAGGAATAGTATTAAACCAATAGCAAGTCCTGCGAGCAAATAAAGTATCTCTGTAGTCATGGTTTAAGTTCTAAAATATAAACGAGTATATAAATAAATTTGGATGAACGTATCCAAATTTAAGCTATCGTGATTTGCGAATCCAGGTATACATCTTGAATCGCATTCAATATTTGAATGCCATCTTGCATGGATTTTTGAAAAGCCTTCCGGCCCGAAATTAAACCCATGCCACCGGCCCTTTTATTGATTACTGCGGTCGTAACCGCTTCCTGCATATCACTGGCTCCTTTTGATTCACCTCCGGAATTTATTAATCCCACCCGACCCATATAACAGTTAGCCACTTGATACCTGCATAAATCAATCGGATGATCCGAACTGAGTTCTGTATACATTTTGGGGTTTAATTTTCCGTACGATGAGCCGCCCATGTTTAAAGCTTCATACCCACCATTTGACGTAGGTAATTTTTGTTTTATAATATCCGCCTGAATACTTACGCCGAGGTGATTTGCCTGGCCGGTTAGATCAGCAGAGTTATGATAATCTTTGCCATCTTTTTTAAAGGCGTTATTTCTGATATAACACCATAATACCGTCGTCATACCCAATTCATGGGCATAATCAAACGCTTCAGCAATTTCCACAATTTGTCTGCCGCTTTCTTCAGATCCAAAGTATATGGTAGCACCAATGCCTGCTGCCCCCATGTTCCATGCGTCTTTTATGTTTCCGAATAAAATCTGATCAAATTTGTTCGGATAGGTCAATAGTTCGTTGTGATTAATTTTTACAATAAATGGAATCCGATGGGCATATTTTCTGGCTACAGATCCTAATACACCAAATGTAGATGCCACAGCATTGCAACCGCCTTCTAAGGCTAATTTAACAATATTTTCTGGGTCAAAATAAATGGGATTAGGAGCAAATGAAGCTCCAGCGCTATGTTCAATCCCCTGATCTACCGGAAGAATAGACACGTACCCTGTTTGTTTTAATCTACCAAAATTGTAGATTGATTGTAGGTTTTTTAAAGTTTGAATATTCCTGTTAGAATCCATCCAATTGTCTTCAATGGATCTTGCAGAAGGCACATGCAACATGGATTTAGGAATGGTTTTGCTCGTGTGATCTAAGTAATAGGAAGCCTTGTCACCAAGTAGATTAGAAATATTCACTGAGGACATAATTTATCGTACTAGTTAATAGATGGATGTTGAAATTTCTAGAAATAAAAAATTCAAAAATTTAAAAATTACTTACTTATTTATTTTTTTCTGTTACGAGTACTCCATCAGCCATAAATTTCATTTCTTCCTTTGGTGTTGTTATAGCGGCAACTTCTTTTTTAGACTTCCCTTCATCTTCTGCATAATGCCGCAGATCATCCACAGAGGTAACTTCTTTAAAAGCTTTTCCTTTTACAACCACCTTACTTCCCGATAAATCAAAAGGAACAAAAAACGCATAATCTGTAAATTTTACAAATAAACCAGTACTGTCGGTAGGATTTTGGCTGAGTACCATCCAACACCCTTTGACCTGACAGACAGACGTCACGTATCCGCTAACAGAGCACATTATGGAATCATTTTGTTTTAAATTAACTAGCACATCGCTCACGCTTAAAGCTCCGTCTGAGGTTATGGTGTCTCCATATATTCCGAGTGCTGCCGGCGCTTGATTCTCTGGAATGATTACTGGGTCTTTCGTATTGGGCTTGCAGGCCACCATGAGTGCGATGAATAGGAGGATAGCGTGGAATTGCATCATATTACATTTTTCGCAAAGATAAATTCGATTCGGGCATAATAGGGAAAATAGTACGGGTTTATTTATAGTTCATGGGAAAGGATTATTCAACATATGAAATAATAATATCATGTATAATTGGCACAAATTAAATCATTTAGTTTAATTTTACGCTTTTAAATCTTCAGAATTAGCCTATGCGTTTGTTACAGACCTTATTGATTATTATTAGTTTAGTCTATTATGGGTTCGCCCAGACCTGCACGAAAGGAAACTGCCAGGATGGATTTGGGACCCTTAGCTATTCAGCGCAATCCCGCTACACCGGCGAATTCAAAATGAGTTTGTTTAATGGGAAAGGCATTTTTTATTATTCAGATGCCGAGAAATATTTGGGGGAGTGGGCTTTGGGAAAAAGACAGGGTGAGGGTAAATGGGTTCAACGTAATGGAAATGTATATACGGGACATTTTCAAGATGATAAAGCGTTTGGTTTTGGTCAGATGGAATATAAAAATGGCCATAAATATATGGGTGACTGGTCTGATAATTTGCCCAATGGAAGAGGAAGTTATTATCTGCAAGAAGGTGCACGCTATGAAGGACATTTTGTAATGGGAATGTATGATGGAGCCGGAAGTTTTTTTTATAGTGATGGATCAGTTTATAAAGGCACCTGGAAATCAGGAATGAGAGAGGGATTTGGAGAGCTGAAGGATAAGGAAGGTGACAGTCAAATTGGCATTTGGAAGTTAGACCAATTCGATAGAATGGTCGATACCTCCCAGAAAGAAATATCCCAAAAGGAATATTTGAAAGAGAATACTACCGATAAAGAAATAGTAGAAAATCCTACTAATCAGATGGCGGCGGAAAACTTGGATGACCTACCTAAAAAAGAGACAATGGTTTTACCCGATTGTACTAAAAATTATTGCGAATCCGGTCAAGGCATTTTTTATTATTCAGATGGATCCAGGTATATAGGTGATTTTTCTGCAGGCGAAGCTAAAGGAAAAGGTATTTGCCATTATATGAATGGAGATAGGTATGAAGGCGGTTGGGAAAATCACGCTCCAAATGGTGAGGGTATTATGTATTTTCAAAGCGGTTTGGTGTATGGCGCTATATGGCAAAATGGAAAAGCGTTGAAACAAATCCATGCTCCGACGGAGTTAAAAAAGGATACATTCACGCGAGTGGCATTTGACAAAGAAGTTAAAATTTGGGCAGTACTCATCGGAATTTCACACTATGAACATATGCCGAGCTTAAAATATTCCGATGATGATGCTTATCGAATGTTTGCCTATCTAAAAAGTCCGGAAGGCGGCGCGTTGAAAGATAATCAAATTAGCATATTAATTGATGAAGATGCCACACGTGAAAAGATTCTCAAACATATGCGTGAAATTTTTTCCAAGGCAGATGAAAACGACGTCATCATGTTATATTATTCAGGCCACGGATTAGAAGGAACTTTTTTACCTATTGATTATAATGGGTTTAAAAATGCGATTCATCATGACGAAATTAAAGCCATCTACAATTCTTCCAACGCTAAACATAAAGTCTGCTATGTAGATGCATGCCATTCGGGAAGTTTGTTGGCTACTAAAAATCCTTTTGCTTCATCCCTATTGTATTTTTATGAAGAACTCAACCAATCAAGTGGCGGAAGTGCTTTTTTAATGTCCTCAAAAGGCAAAGAATTTTCTTTGGAAGATGGAGGACTGCGCCAGGGTATCTTTTCTCATTTTCTAATCAAAGGATTAAAAGGAGCTGCTGATGGGGATAGCAATAAAATCGTTACCATAAGAGAGCTTTTTGAGTACGTATCTGTGCAGGTAAAAGCCTATACAAACGGTGTTCAAACGCCATTACTTGCCGGAGATTATGATGAGCAAATGCCGGTGGGCTTTATCACCGATTGAGTAACCCAGATACCAACAAAGGGTTACTAACACTATAAAAATTATGGGTGCTAGCTTCTTTGAACAAGTTTCTTTAAAATATGTTTGAATATGACTTACCCTGATTTTCGACTTAATTAAGCCCTATTTCCATTTCCATTTATAATAATTTAGGAACCACGAATCCAAATTCTGGTTTGACTCGTATAACCAAGAAATACCCGTTTAATGAAGAGAACATTACTCTTATTAATTTTTATTGCCATAACTATAGTTTCTAATGCTAGTACTATCAAATTAGCGGGCCGGGTAATTGATCAAATAAATCATAGCCCATTAATTGGTGTGGCGATATTCAAAAATGATCAATTAAGCTGCTTGAGCAATGATAATGGGTATTTCGAACTTTCCATGGATGGTCAGCAATCTATTAAAATCGTCCTAAAATACTTAGGTTACAAAACCAAAGAAGTTACCCTGAACCCAAATTATAAAGAGTCAGAGTTATGGACCATAGAATTGGAAGAATCTCATTTAGACCTTCCTTTGATAGAAGTAGGCGATAGAACAGGCTTGGAACAAAATTACCTCAAAACCATAGATTTAAAAACCAGGCCTATTAATAATACACAGGAGTTATTAAAATTTGTGCCAGGTTTATTTTTAGCTCAACATGCGGGTGGAGGAAAAGCGGAACAAATATTTTTGAGAGGATATGATATAGATCATGGCACGGATATTCAGATAGCTGTCGATGGTATGCCGGTCAACATGGTCAGTCATACTCATGGTCAAGGATATGCTGATATGCATTTTATAATCCCCGAATCTATCGAAGGAATAAATTACCGCAAAGGCCCTTTTGAAGCCCAGGATGGCAATTTTGCGACGGCGGCTTTTGTACAAGTCAATACCCTGCACGCATTAAAACAAAATTTTGTCAAAGCAGAACTAGGTCAACATGAATATTCAAGGGTAGTAGCAGGAATCAATTTGGGGAACATAAAAAACGAGCATACACACAATCATGCTTATATCATGGGAGAAGGAATTTACAGTAATGGATATTTTAATGCCCCTCAAAATTTCTATAGATTTAATATACTAGGAAAATACAACTACCTTATCAATGACAGGCAATCCATCGAATGGAGTTTGTCGCAATTCAATTCGAAATGGAAAGCAAGTGGTCAAATTCCTCAGCGCGCTGTGACGTCGGGGCTAATACCGCGATTTGGTGCGATTGATGCAACGGAAGGAGGCAATACAAGTCGAACTAATTTAAATCTTATTTATTTTCTTCAAACTAAAAATTCCGGATTATTTAAAAATCAATTTTATTACACCCATTATAATTTTAATCTTTTTTCCAATTTCACATTTTACCTAAACAACCCGGAACACGGTGATCAAATTCAACAAACGGAAAAGAGATCCATCCTTGGCTTTCTATCAAGTTGGCAAAAAGATATTCAATATTGGAATTCAAAGTTTACTGTGGATGCAGCTATGGGTTTGCGATCTGATAAGGTTCCCCAATCTGTTTTAGCAAATACAGTAGATCGAGATATCATTATGAACCAGCTAAGCAATGGCTCCATACAGGAACATAATTTGTATTCCTATGTAAATTTTCTTTTCAACATTCATCCCAAAATACAAATAAAGCCGGCGATAAGATTGGACCTTATACAATTTAATTATAAAGATAATTTAGTAACACAACCACATTACACCGCTGCCTGGAAATATGCACTCACACCCAAACTCATCCTGAGATACACACCGGTTTCCCAAATAGAATTTTTTATAAAAGCAGGAACAGGATTTCATTCCAATGATTCTCGGTTATCGTCCAATGACCTAAGTAGTAAAAAACTTTCTTATGTCAAAGCCATAGATTTCAGTTTCAACCATAAATTGTTTTCTAGATTTTTATATGGGGCAACGTTATGGTATATGGACACTCAAGATGAATTGGTTTATGTCGGCGATGAAGGAATCGTAGAGGTAAATGATGGAGGTGTTCGTAAAGGTGCCGAATTATTTATAAGAATGCAGATTTTAGAACGTCTGTTTTTTGATGGGGAATTAAATTATACGTACGCAAGGTATAAGCATAAAGAACCTGAAGCCAATTTCATTCCGTTAGCACCTATTTGGATTAGCACCGCAGGATTAAGTTATAATCCTGGGCAATCCGGATGGTTTGGATCATTGCGACAACGCTACTGTGCAGGTCGGCCTCTGAATGAAGCTAATAGTTTGTCAGCAATATCCTCGTTTATAGTAGATGCCCAACTTGGGTATCGTAAAAAACAATGGGAAGCTGCGCTTACTATAGAAAATCTTTTGGATGAAACCTGGAATGAAGCGCAATTTGAGACAGAATCCCGATTAAAAGACGAAGCGGAATCGGTCACAGAACTTCATTTTACACCCGGAAAACCGTTTTCAGGAAAATTAGCATTTAGTTATTATTTCTAAATCTAAAATATTAAAAATATCGTAATAATAATATAATGAATGAAAACAATCGTTGCTGATTCAAGCTCGGCACAGATTAACAACCGTTATTTTTCGAATAATTTATGTGAATGTACATATAGAGATTAACAATTTTTAAATTTTAAAAAAACAATTATGAAAAAAATGTTCCTAAGTATTCAAAAGAAATATCCAATATTTCTTTTACTTGTCTTAGCATTTGCGATGAATGTTCCGTTGTTCGGTTCAAGCCATCGTGAAGCACCACTAATTGCATATGATCCATTAGCAGATAATGTAGATGTATATGCATTCAGAAGTCCTAATAATCAAAATACGATCACGATTATTGCGACGTATATTCCTTTACAAGCACCACATGGAGGACCGATCTATTACACGTTTGGTCAAAATATCCGGTACGAAATTCATGTGGACAATGATGCAACAAAACCAGGTGATGAAATTACTTACCGATTTACATTTAACTTGGTAAATGAAGATCCAACTACGTTTTTTAATATCCGTTTGGGCAAACAAAATCAAAAAGCTACGTATACATTGGAGCGAAGTATTAATGGCACGACATTTACTACAATAATTAGTAATGGAATTGTACCTCCGAACAATATTGGTGAGAGGTCAATCTCTGGCGGAGCTGGGTTAAATACTGACTATGCTAATTTAATTTCAAATTCTATCATGAATGCATCCACTGGAGAGAAAGTCTTCTGTGGCCCGAGCGATGACCCGTTTTTTGTGGACCTGGGTGGTGTATTTGATTTAGGAAATTTACCTCGTCAGAATGGTAGTCCTCGCGATGGTTTAGCTTGTTTGAATGTAAGTACTATTTGTATCCAAGTTCCTATTAGCGTTTTATTAAAAGCCGGAGCTGCACCTACGCCATCGGATATTTTAGATCCAGATTACGTAATTGGTGTATGGGCTTCTGCTAGTAGACCTGCTATTAAAACCTTATCATTGGGAACTGAAACTTATTCAGGGAATTGGATTCAAGTTTCTAGATTAGGAATGCCTTTAACGAATGAAGTTATTATCCCAATAGGTTACAAAGATTATTGGAATGGTTTAAGTCCTTACGATGAAATTACTGATACCCTTTTAGATAATTTCTTCTACAATCCTGAATTGGCATTGTATATGGACGACCGCTTTTTCGGTGGTGCCGTACCTGCTTTTGCAAAATTGAGAATACAAACTAAATCGTTAGGAGCGTTTGATTTTGGTTATGGAAAAGATGGTGCATATATTTTAAAAGGAAATCCAGCATTAAATGGAACAGCACTTGACCCGACTATTTTTGGAAGTCTATTATTACCGAGAGCAGGAGCCGCAAGGTCTATTGACTTATGGCCAATCTTTCATACAGGTGTTCCGAATTTTAAACCATATCATTTAGCGACTGGGAAAGGTGGAAACCCTTTGGCGGATGGAAAACCATTTGTTCATAACTTTTTACCTAATGGTGGGGACATGTTACGATTGAATATGGCCACGCCTATCACCCCTCGGAATGATCCAAAATTCAGCACTATGGGTCTAATCAATGCTGCTGTATTAGGATTGACAGATCCAGCGTATAATGGAGACAAAACGCTTCAATTTATTCCGAACATGGACGGTTTTCCAAACGGTCGACGATTGGAAGATGATGTGACCAGAATAGAATTACAAGCTGTAGCTGGAATCGTTTTAGCGGCACTCGGTTTATGGTATGATGATTATACAACTGGTTCACCAGTTACGCCACAATTATTGAATGTGATAACGTACACTACAGGTGTGGAGAAAAATGATGTGGATTTCAAAGCTGACTTTCCTTATGTTGCTTCCCCTTGGGCAGGTGATGGTATTTGTGGAGGAAAAGTTATTTCAGGTTTGAACAATCCGGATAAGGGCAATGGTTTTATTGGATTAAATCCTAAAACTATTGTTGCTATGAATTATCCTAATCCATTTAAAACGACGACTACGTTTAAAGTAAGACTTTTAGAAAAGGATTACGTAAAAGCACAGTTGATAAGTTTAGAAGGAGCGGTTATCAATACCTTGTTTGAGAAAAACATGGAAGTCGGCGAACATGAAATTACCTCAGATCTTTCACACTTGAAAGTAGGTGAATATGTGGTTATGTTTTTGGCTAAGAAAAGCGGCCAGGTACAAACCAGCAAAATTGTAAAAATAAATTAAACATTGTTTATATCGCATCCTCCTCATTCATTTGGGGAGGGTGTTTTTTTTTCTAACTCAAAAAATAAACTATATGCGTATCATTAGTTCATGCATACTATTGATTTTTATACTCCATTCCTGTCAAAATCCTTCAGAAGAAAATACTAAAAAGTCTACGTTGGATGTAACACCTTATGAGAATTTTCCTAAACTTTTAGACCGACATCCTTCACTGTATCACGATAAAGAATGGGAAACGGTACAGAGCACTTACGGGCAGGTTAGAGAAGAAATTATCCACGGAAAAAATCCCTATGAATCAAAAATAAAATTGGCAGAATTATTTATTCAAGAGGCTAGAATTACTGGGGAGCATCCACATTATTATCCTTTAGCACTCGCGCAGTTTGAAGAGGTTATTAATAGTAAAGTGGAAAATAAAGATCTTATTTTCAGAGCACTTTTAGGAAAAGCTTCTGTTCAATTGTCTCTCCACGATTTTAATAATGCTAAAACCACCGCAGAAGAAGCCGTTAAAATAAATCCATATAATGCGCAAATTTATGGCGCGCTGGTCGATGCCAATGTAGAATTGGGACTATATGATAAAGCCGTCGAGTATTCGGATAAAATGATTTCCATTCGACCTGACATCCGTTCGTATTCCAGAGTATCCTATTTAAGAGAAATTTACGGTTTGGTCAATGAATCAGAGGAATCCATGAAGCTGGCTATACAATCTGGCTTACCCGGATCAGATGAGCGAGCCTGGGCTATGGTTACATTCGCCGATTTTTTACATCAATATAATAAAGACAAAGAAGCACGAAATGTATTGGATCGCGTCTTGATGGAACGAATCGATTTTCCTTTTGCCTATGGTAGTCTGGCTGAAATTGAAATAGACAATAAAAATTACGCTAAAGCCAAAGAATATTTAGATAAAGGAAGTGAAATCATTCCGGAAGTCGGTTTTTATGTTTCATACGCGGAAATCTACAAAGCGGAAAATAACACCACTCATTTTAAAGAAACGATAGAAAAAGTGTTGTCCATGATGAAAGAAGATACCGATAAGGGACACAATATGGATCTTGAATTTGCACACTTATATGCTAATGTGCTTCAGGATTATGATCAGGCGCTTCAGTATGCCAATAAAGAGTACGAAAAAAGACCTGAGAATATTGATGTCAACAGATGCATCGCAATGATATATGCATTAAAAGGAGATAAAGAAAAAGCAAAGCAACATTTGTTAAAAGCAGCGCGTACAGGATCCAAACATCCCGAACTAAAAGAGATCAAAAACTTGATTGCCACTATTTAAAAGAGAGATTGACTAAGAAAGTCTATGAGTTTTGGTATGATGTAAGTTTTATTTTTTGAGTTGGTATATATAACACCCTTCAGTTTCGTATTGGAGGGTGTTTTTTTAATTGGTATGTTGCTTTGAAATCTACGCTGAGTGTAAACGTTCCTTATTTCAATCCAATTAAATTGAAACCACTTTAGGTGACTGCAATTAAAATAACATGAATCTTGGCGTAGTATTCAGACTACGGTGCACCTAAACTGCCCTTAATGATTTTTACTACAAAAAAAAAGCACCGGTAAAAACCGGTGCCAATATTTGTAAACTAAAACACTATAAATTCCAAAAACAATTGAAAAAGATCAAGATTACATTTTATGTTCTCCGCCTGGAGCAAATCTGTATACGAAACTTAGATTGATAAGATAATCCGCAAAAGCAGCGTCGCCATGACGAAGTCCTGCAGGATCCGCTTTATCAGAAAAACTTTTAATTCGGTTTCTGTAAAGAGCGTAAGGCACAGAAAGAGAAAGGACTGTTTTACTAGTGCTATGGGTGATGCTTGGTTCAACAGAAGCAATATACCCTGGTCTTCTAAATCCTTCGCTATCTCCGATGAGATCGCTCGCAGGAATTCCTTCGATTCTACCGCCTAAGCTGGCAGAAATATGATATTTAGGTAAGACGACATAGCTCGCACCGATACGTGCAGCATATTGATCGGCTACTGAATGATAACCAGTTAATGGATCTGCTTTTGCAGGGTCACCACCTCGGGTCAGGGTTTCATTTTTATTTTTTGGATTAAACATATAAAATCCATTAAAATATAATAGGCTCCTTGGGGATAAGATAAGGTTCGTTTGAAGGGCCAGGTTGAAACCAACTCCCCCATCACCTAATTGGATGGATTGATCCACAGGTCTAATAAAGGTAGAATCTGTTTTTTCTATACTTAAACGGTGAAATTCATCCTGTACGTTGGCGTCACCGGTAGGTAATTTAATTCCAAACCCAGCAATCAATTTTAATTTAGAATCCTCCGATGGGTTTGTAATAGAATAATTCATACTTAATCGTATATCTCCAATACCACTGGCCTTTGTATTGAATCTTTTATGATCTGGATTTGCAGTAGCACTATTTCCATAATGTTCGTACAATGAAGAACGGTCATAATAAATCACGGGAAGATTTGCGCTGACAGAAATTCGGTTTGTTAGTCCAAAGGCTACATTGAAATCTGAAGAAAAAGCGTAGTTGATAACCTCTGTGTTTTGTTCAAGTCGTTCTTTTTGTTCTACATCACCTTTGTAATGCCGGAAAGACTTGTAATATCGTAAGGTAGTTCCAAACTGCCATTCTTTTTTTGTAATGGATGAGCTGTTACCTTGGCTAGAGCAGCCCATAGGTCTTACGGCCACACACCCTTGGGCGTTGGATGGATTTGTTCCAAGTAAAAAAACGATAAGGCTTAAGAAGGAGCCTATATAG
>JALYPU010000133.1 GCA_030856215.1 Bacteroidota bacterium | reverse complement strand
ATTTTATGGATTTACACCCTACCGCCGGTGCAGCTACATGTAAAATTGAACTTCCCTCAGGTGGAATTGATGAAGCATCTCACCGTGGTTTTCCCACACCATGGAACGCTTTTACTCACTTCTCCGGACTCGAAAAGCTATTCCCAAAAATCCGGTTATTTGCAGGATATACGCAAGGGTTTGGGGACTTTTCTAAAATACATGAAGTTGACGCTATCTCAGGTGCTTTTCTATTTGTCCGCCGGGATGTGGGTGAAAAAATCGGTTGGTGGGATGAAGAATATTTTTTCTATGGCGAGGATATCCAGTTTTGTTATGACATCAAGAAGCTTGGTTACAAAATTTATTATGTCCCGGATGTCAGCATCCTTCATTATGGTGGGGTGTCAAGCGGTATTAAAAAACAATCTCAGGATATAACAACAGCTGATAAAGACCATAAGAAAGTTATGCAAGGTCATAGATTCGAAGCAATGAGAATTTTCTATAAGAAAAATTATTCAAAAAAATATCCTAGTTATTTAAATTGGGTAGTTGCCCAGGGAATTGATTTTCTTCACAAAAAAAATACCTCATAGCTTCTATGTTATAATTAATTCAGAATCTTAGGATTAATTCCGGGATCACTATTGAGTTTATTAAATTATGAAAATTGGTATTGATGCAAGACTTTGGAGTGAAACAGGTGTTGGGAGATATATCAGGAATTTAGTTAAAGAACTTCAAATTATTGATAAAAAAAATGAATATATTTTATTTGTCAGAAAATCAGATTGTGACAAAGTAAATAACCAAATTTCCAATAATAAATTCAAGACCCAAATGGCTGATATTCGCTGGCATACACTGGATGAACAATTAAAACTTCCGCAGATTTTAAATGGGGAAAATTTGGACTTGGTTCACTTTCCGTATTTTTCCATTCCTATTGGATATAAAAAGCCATTCGTCATAACTATACATGACTTGATCATCAATCATTTTCCAACAGGTAAAGCTTCCAAGCTTCCTTTATATTTATACCAACTTAAAAAAATCGGGTATGATTATGTAGTAAGGAAAGCAGTAAGCAGAGCGAAAAAGATTATTGTTCCCCTAAATGCAGTGAGAGACGATTTAATAATAACCTTGGCGGTTAAAAAAGAAAAAATTTTTGTAACCTACGAAGGATTTGATGAAAAGATCATAAAAAATGATAAGCTACCTCAGGTAGATAGTACCCGGTACTTTTTGTACGTAGGTAATGCATATCCACATAAAAATCTGGACAAACTTATAAAGGCTTTTTCGCTCTTTCGAAAAGATGGAAACGAAGATGTACAGCTATTATTGGTGGGTAAGGATGATTATTTTTATAAAAAACTGCATGAAAAGATAAGAAAAGAAAATTATCTAGGTGTTGTAATCCGGAATAATGTAACCGATGCGGAATTGGCTACTTTTTATCAAAACGCAATTGCTCTTATTTCTCCGTCCCTCATGGAAGGGTTCGGATTGCCTGTGCTTGAGGCAATGGCATCGTCCTGTCTGGTGCTGGCATCAAGTATTCCCTCATTCAAGGAAGTCTGTGGAGATGCAGGAATGTATTTCAATCCATATTCTGTAGGAGATATAAAAGAAAAAATGCAGCATGCTTATGGACTGGATATTAGTACAAAAAATAAATGTATAAAACGAGGTCTTATAAGGGCGGGTCAATTTTCTTGGCGGAAAATGGCGCAGGAGACACTAAGGGTTTATGAAGGTAGCATTGGTATACGATAGGGTAAATAAATGGGGAGGGGCAGAGAGGGTTCTCCTCGCGCTTCACGAGCTTTTTCCCAACGCTACTTTGTATACATCAGTCTATGATAAAAATAAAGCTGCGTGGGCAAAAGTTTTTGACATAAAAACTTCTTTCCTTCAAAAATTACCATTTGCTTCTTCCAACCATGAGTTATTGGCGCCGTTTATGCCTTTGGCTTTTGAAAGTTTTACTTTTGATGAATTTGACCTGGTAATTTCCGTAACATCTGAGGCGGCTAAGGGAATCATAACCAAACCGGGAACAATACATATCTGCTATTGCCTGACCCCTACGCGTTATCTCTGGAGCGGGTATGAGGAATATTTCAAAAATGCAGGGTTAAAAGTATTGACAACACCTATCGTATCCAGCCTTCGCAAATGGGATTTAATAGCCTCGCTTAGGCCTGATGCATATATCGGAATTTCTAAAGAAGTACAAAGTAGAATTAAAAAATATTATGGCAGAGATTCTGAATTAGTTTATCCGCCCGTAACGCTCTCGCCTGCGAGGCGGACGGGTTCGCCAACTAGTTTGGAAAATCCGAAATCCGAATATCGAAATCCGAAACAAATACAAAATACAAAATATAAAATAAAAAACAACAGTTATTTTCTTGTTGTTTCCAGGCTTTCTAAATTCACCAAATACAAGCGGATAGACCTCGTAATCAAAGCAGCAAATAAACTAAAGGTTCCACTCAAAATAATTGGTGAAGGTAGCTGGAGAATGGATCTTGAGGAAATGGCTGGCCCGAGTGTGGAATTTGTGGGTGCAGTAAGTGATGCTGAGCTTATAGAATATTATAAAAACTGCAAAGCTCTCATTTTCCCCGGACTTGAGGATTTTGGGCTGAGTATGGTTGAGGCGCAGAGATTTGGAAAACCCGTGATTGCTTTTAGGGGCGGAGGGGCCGCAGAAATTGTAAGTGATGAAAAAACAGGATTATTTTTCGACGAGCAGAATGCGGATTCATTAGTAGACGTAATCAATAAATTTGAAAAAATTAAATTCGATCCGAAAGTATGCATACAAAACGCAGAGAGGTTTAGTTTTGATAATTTCAAAAAAAATTTCTTGTCAGTTGTGAATAAATTGATTTGATACTATAATAAGTAATTGTATGATCCTCCTTCGCTAAAGCTACGGATGGATCATGCTTCCGAAGCATATGTTATCTCTTAAGCAAATCATTACGAAAGGAGAGTATTTAATTCTGCTTTAAAGGTGGAAGTAAAAGCGTAGGAGCATGAAAGTTGTGATATTTGCAGGGGGCGTTGGTAC
>JALYPU010000048.1 GCA_030856215.1 Bacteroidota bacterium | reverse complement strand
TGAGTATGGGCACGGAGTTTCAACACGATTAACTGGCGGTCCATCTCAATCAGGATGTTTAGGTAATCTTGAACAAATGGGCGAGGGATGGAGCGACATTATGTCATTGATTATGACGGCTAAAACGGGTGACTTTGCAAACCAAAATAAAGGAATCGGGAACTACGCAACCAGCGGAGGATTAAACGGTGGAGGCATTCGAAGAAGACCTTATACCAGAGATTTCACTGTCAATGAATTCACTTATAAAAATATAACTGTTGGCGAACACGATCGTGGACATATTTGGGCATCTGTTAATTGGGACCTTTATTGGAACATGGCAGATAAATATGGTTATGATCCAAATTTTTCAATTAAAACTTCTGGCAATAATAAAGCAATTCAGTTGATCATGGATGGAATGAAATTGCAACCATGTCGTCCCGGATTTATCGATGGGAGAAATGCCATATTAAAAGCAGATTCTGTAAATAATGCAGCAGAAAATTCTTGTTTGATTTGGGATACCTATGCAAGAAGAGGTATGGGATATAAAGCCTCTCAGGGAACAAGCGCTCAAGTAGGAGATGAAATTGAAGATTTTGAATCTTATCCAACGTGTATCGGTAAAATCCTGGTAGATAAAACTGCTAATTTTGTAGTAAAACCCGGAGACGAAATTACATATACACTCGTTTTGCGGAATCAAAAACCAATCGCTTCCACTAATGTGAATTTAATAGATATAATTCCTTCTGGTTGTACTTATGTTGACGGATCAGCGAGTCTCCCTCCATCAAGTGTTGGCGGAAACACCTTAGCATGGAATTTTAATTCTCTGGCCTCTTTGGAAAAAATACAATTTACCTATAAAGTAAAGACAGATCCAAGCCTTGCCTCAAACAGTTTATATTTGGATGAACTGAATGATGGACTAGCTGCCGAAGATAGATGGATATATGATTCCAAAGAAGGAGATAAACTTTGGTTTTTAAGTCCTAACATGGGCATAGATGATAGTCCAAGTTGGGCGGTTGAAGAATCGTCCACGCAGGAAACCGACCTAAATCTATATATGAACCATTCTGTACGATTAACTGGCACAGATCCTTCCCTTTTATTCTATCATAATTATAATACTCAAGGAGGAATTGATGGTGGATTTATTGAAATCTCTGAAGATGAAAACATGTCTTTTAAAAGATTGGAAGCAGAGAAATTTTACCTGAACGGATACACGCATTCATTAGACTACCAAACGTTTGCTATTCCGTTTTTACAAGGATTTTCTGGTTTCTCTAATGGACTTATTCCGAGTGTAGTCAGTCTGGATGAGTATGTCGGTAAAAATGTAACTGTTGGATTTAGATTTGGAACTGATGATGCCGGGATTTCTACACAAGATGGTTTCAAAGGATGGGTTATCGATAATGTGGAACTTATAAATCCTTACTTTTATAATAGTGAAGCATGTATAACTAGTGACCAGGGAGATAATACTTGTGTGAGCCTACAAGGAAGAGGCACTTTAATTGAAAGTAAGAAAAGTACGAGCTCAAATGATACGGAAACAAACACTAACTCAATGAAAGTGTATCCAAATCCTGCTAGCGATCAACTTTTCATTAAAATTAATTCCGACGTACAACTTAACGAATTAAGATTCATTAGTACCGATGGCAAAATATTGCAGTCAGAAAAAATAATTAGCAGAAATGATAATTTATTTTCTGTTTCTACGAATGGGTTTCCCAAAGGAGTAGTGATAGTAGAAGCAATAGCTACTGATAGAATATACACTAAAAAAGTTATCATTCGATAAGATTTAGTTCCTATCAATTAAATAATAACAAAAGGTCGTTTTGAATATTCAAAACGACCTTTTGTTATTATAGTCGAGAAAATTTAAATTACAGAATTCTTTTCCAACTCAACAAAGTCTTCCCTCACAGGAAGAAAGCAGTCGATTACTTTACAGTTAGTTAGGGCCCTTGCTGAATGGGGTGTTTCAGAAGGAATAAAGGCGACCATGCCTGGAGTTAGCACTTTGATGTCCCCATTGATATTAAATTCCAGTTTTCCTTCTATAAGATGAGTCCTTTGTTCATGAATATGGTGATGTACCGGCAGCACAATGTCTTTATCTAGGTCAAAATATCCAAAGGTGATATTAGCAGAATGGTGCAAACCGCCCTGAATACCTTCCCATATCTTTACAACCTTCTTAGTTTTAAAATCTATAAATGCCATAATCAGATTTAGTTAGATCCAATGACTAACGAATTAACTCACGTTTACTTTTTTTCGCACAACAAACCCCATATGTAAATTTTTGATGCTGATTTTTTAAAACTGATCGAGTTATTATCAATGACTTTAACCGAATTATTTTTATCTAATGTAGGATCAAACAATGCATTTAGATCCGGCTCATTTTTTTTATTTAATTTAAAATCCAGTTGCTTTCTATCTGCAGTTTCTTTCCAGGTACCTTTAAATTTATATACTTTATTCTTTATACTTTTCTTCCCATTATGTAACCCTTCTTCCATATCCTTAAAGTTCAACTGAAATTTCTGGTTTGATTTCAATACCAGCTGGATATCCGCCACATCGTTGGGCAACACTTGATAAACTGTTTTTTTCGCCGGAGTACAACTGAAGTACAAATAAAGGATCAACACCAAATATTTTTTCATAAATACCTTTTATTTAAAAACTAATATAACTAAATTACTAATCAACGACATCCATCAAATGAACCAAATCAACATACCCGAATCACTATTAAGAATCAAACTTCGCCAACTCAAATTTTAATAAATCGATAACCTTGACTTCCACCGCATCCACTTTGTTCAATTCCGCCAGGTACACAGACGCATAGTCCAACAGATGCACTAAATACATGCTTCGTTCGATTAAACTGTTGCCTTTTGAAAATAATTCAATAGTGCTTCCTGCAAAATTTGAAACAATTTCTTTCGTCAACTGAATTCTCAGTTGATTCCGAACATGATCATCTGAATTTCTCAAAAACACTACGGCGAGAGTTGTATCATTCTTCCTCCACCCTACTAATTCATTATGATTCATTTCTGGAATCACATGATGCCAACAAAGTCGTTTAGCGTTTTCATTTATTTGTTGTCTAAATCGAATCGCCACGGGCTCAATTTGATTGCATGAATAAATTATACATGTTTTTTCAAATAAACTTTGGGCAAGATGTCGTGCTTTCTCCTTAATTTCTTCTTGATTGGTTTTAAGGAGCTGAACTGCTTGAAGCAGATCGGTTTCAAAAGAATTTGAAATCAATCCTACGTTTAACAGGACATACAATTGAGCCACCATAGAATAACCCAAGCAGGCTCTGGGAGATGCCCATCCCGGTGGTACCTGGACAAAATCATAATTATGCTCTTTTGCAAAGGAACTGATTTTACCCCCCGATGTAATACAAATTATAGGTATCGATTTGTCATGCAATTGTTGTACGCATGACAAGGTTTCTTCCGTGTTTCCTGAATAAGAAGAGGCTATAACCAGGCTTTGTTCATTTAGGTAATTCGGAGGATCATAGGATTTTCCAATAAGGTATGGAATTTTAGCCTCCGCTCTAATGAACGAAGACACAAAATCAGCCCCAATTCCAGAGCCACCCATTCCCGATACAAAAACTAAATTTATATCCTTACTCGTATTCTTTAAATCGATAGATTTTCCAATATCCATGGCTTCCTCCAGTTGGGAAGGAAACCAGGTGACCATTTCAAGCATTGATTCCATGTGTTTTTTAGTATTTTCATGGCGAAAATACGAATGATTGAGCACTAATAAAGAAACCGGTCAAAAAGGTGAAGACATGGCATGTCAATATTTAGCTGACCTTGGATACCAAATCATCGAAAGAAATTGGAGGTACAGTAAAGCTGAAATTGATATTATTGCTAAAGACCAGGAAGTTTTGGTTTTTATAGAAGTAAAAACCCGCAGCTCAGATTATTTTGGAAAACCTGAGGATTTTGTAAGTGAACACAAAGAATTACTTTATTCAGACGCTGCTTCCCGGTATATGGAATCCATTGGTTATGAATGGGAAATTCGATTTGATATTATATCTGTTTTATTGAATACCCGAGGCATCTATACAATTGAACACTTTAAGGATGCATGGTTCTGATAAACGAACTATTTTAATAATTAGATAACGGCTGGCTTCTTACTTTTTCCCATGCCCAGGCTGTTCGCATGATATCTCGAATATTTTGTTGCGGAGTCCATGATAAATATTTTTTAGCTTTCTCATAATTAGCATACATAGCCGGTAAATCACCTGCCCTTCGTTCGCCCATTTTATAATTCAATTTCAGTTGGTTCTCTTCCTCAAAAGCACGTATGGCTTCCAAAACACTGACGCCTTCTCCGATGCCTAAATTGAATGCTTCAAATCCTAATGCTGAAGAATTTTTTTCAAGATATTGTAAAGCAAGCGTATGTGCTCGCGCTAAATCCATAACATGGATATAGTCGCGAATGCAAGATCCATCCCTGGTAGGATAATCTGTCCCGAATACAGTAAAAGAATTGCGTTTTCTTATGGCGGTTTCGGTAATCACAGGGACCAAATTTAACGCAGGGTTTATTGAAGATTCTCCAATTAATGCAGATTCATGTGCTCCTGCTGGATTAAAATAACGCAGGGATATTGATTTAATATTTGCATGTAAATAATAATCCTGCATCATCAGTTCCCCCATTTGCTTTGAGCGCCCATATGGTGATCCTGTAGGAAGAAACGGGTCCGTTTCAGATACAGGAAGTTTGGTAGTTTCTCCGTACACAGTACATGAAGAAGAAAAAATAAACGAGGGAATTTTTTGGTCGGAAATTAGTTGTAGGATATTTAATAAACTCTTTACATTATTGTGATAATACAACAAGGGTTTTTGTACCGATTCCCCAACTGCTTTTAATGCGGCAAAATGAATTATCCCATCAATATCTGGTTCCAGTTCTTTTAAGATGTGAACATTTTCTTCCTGTGTCAGGTCTAAAATATGATTCTTAATATGCGCCCCGGTAATTCTATAAATACCATCCAATACATCTTCATCGGAATTTATTAAACTGTCCACTGATACGACCTGATAGCCTTGTTGAATTAAATCAACCATCGTATGACTACCAATATATCCACAACCGCCAGTGACTACTATTTTTTTCAATGATTATTTTTTACTAATTTATTGATTTGTAGAATCATGTCATTACAACCAACAGTTAAAATCATAAACTAACTATATTGATTATCCGCAATGAATTTAAATGGTATGATTATTCTAACAAAAGAAACCACCTATTAAACTCTGAATATTTGCGCACCAATTGCATTTAATCTTTCGTCAATTCGCTCATACCCTCGATCAATCTGGTGAATGGAATGTATACGGCTTTTCCCATTCGCTGATAATGCAGCAATCAGTAAAGCAACTCCCGCACGAATGTCCGGTGAAGTCATTTCTATCGCTCGCAATGGAAATTTTCGATTGAGCCCAATGACTGATGCGCGGTGCGGATCGCACAAAATAATTTGTGCACCCATATCCATCAATTTATCCACAAAAAATAATCGTGATTCAAACATTTTTTGATGAATGAGCACACTGCCTTTCGCCTGAATCGCCATAACTAACAACACGCTCATTAAATCTGGTGTAAATCCCGGCCAGGGTGAATCATAGATGGTCATAATAGAACCATCCATAAAATTTTGGATGATTAATTCATCTTGAGGTGGAATATAAAAATCATCTCCTTGAAGAACAATTTTAACACCCATTCTCTCAAACACAAACGGGATAATTCCTAACTGCGTATGTTCTACATTTTGGATAGTTATTTCAGATTGAGTCATGGCTGCCAAACTAATAAAACTGCCAATTTCAATCATATCTGGCAACAATCTATGATTAGTTCCATTTAATCTGGTTACACCTTCCACATGAATTAAATTGGAACCAATCCCCGAAATTTTTGCGCCCATTCTATTGAGCATATGACATAATTGCTGTATATATGGCTCACAAGCTGCATTATAAATAGTGGTTGTTCCTTGTGCAAGTACTGCCGCCATTATTATATTGGCCGTACCTGTTACAGAAATTTCATCCATCAGAATATAATTACCTAGGAGTTTATCCGCTTGAATTTCATATTGGCTTTTGGCTTCATTAAAATTAAAAACGGCTCCTAACTTTTGAAGTCCCAAAAAGTGTGTATCGAGTCTTCTTCGGCCTATTTTATCTCCACCGGGTTTTGGCAAGATCGCTTTTTTAAAACGAGTCAAAAGTGGTGCAAGTAGCATCACAGACCCTCTGATCTTGCGCGCATTTTTTTGAAACTCATCTGTACCAAAATAATCTAAATCCACCTGTAAGGCCTCAAAGGAATAAGAATTAGCATCGTGCTTAGTAATTTTTACTCCGAGTCCTGCAATTAATTCTATTAGATGGCGTATATCTAAAATATCGGGTAAATTATCAATGCGAACTTCCTGATCCGTTAATAGTGTCGCACATAAAATTTGAAGAGCTTCGTTCTTTGCTCCTTGTGGAATGAGTGTTCCTTTTAGGTGGTTTCCCCCAATTACTTCAAATGTATCCTTCAGTGTCATTCGTATCTTTTAAATGGGATGAATTCGGGATAAGAAATACGTTAAATTTTTAGAGTATTTAAGGTCTTCTTTTAGGCCGACTAAAATTCCGCTTACTATTAAATCGGTTATTGTTTGATTTGGACTTTGAATTGGTCGGGAATTGACTGTACACTCTTTTTTGCCGCACACCGGTTGACAAACCATCTAAAGAAGCATCCGCTGGAATAGTCAATTGGCCTTTCGACATGATGAGTAAATCATTTATTAGTATTTCATCATTTACATAATGTTCTTTGTTCCAATTCCTGTAAGCCAATTTCATATAGGAGCCAATGATCAGCGTGTACTCATCTCTTTTTTGACCTACTTCCATCGCACTGGCTTTCCGAATCATCTGATTAATGTAATTTCCATAATGCCTGAACTTATCATTAATGGCAGGATAACTAATCTTCTCCGGACGCAACATATCCATGTCTGGAGATGGGACTATTCCGTATGGAGGATCTACATTGATATCATATTTTGCAATTCTAAAAAAATGATGCCAAAGTTTTTTTCGATGCTCTTCCAAATTTCGGTTGTATGGAGTCATGGTTTGCATTAAATCCACCACGCATTCTGCAAAAGATTGACGATAGGCATCATCTTCTACCACTTTGCATTTCCGGATCAAATCCTGAATGACCCGACCATATTCAGGCATGATCAATTCTTCTTGTTGTGTATTATAATTAAATTCAACTCGAGCCATAATAAATTATTCGACGGTAACTGATTTTGCAAGATTGCGCGGTTGATCTACATCACAATTTCTCATCACGGCAATATGATAAGACAAAAGTTGCAATGGAATCACCGATAATAAGGGAGTTAATGGTTCTATAGTACTCGGTATTTCAATACAGTAATTAGCTATTTTTTTTATTTCCTCATCGCCTTCTGTTACGATGGCAAGGACAACACCTTTTCGTGCTTTAACTTCTTGAATATTCGAAACGATTTTTTCATAGGCACTTTTATTAGTGGCTATAACAATGACAGGCATGTTTTCATCAATGAGAGCAATAGGTCCATGTTTCATTTCTGCAGCAGGATATCCCTCTGCATGAATGTAGGAAATCTCTTTAAGTTTTAACGCACCTTCTAATGCTACTGGAAAATTATATCCACGGCCTAAATAAAGTGCATTGTTGACATCTTGAAATTCGGAAGCCAAATATTTTATTTGTTTATTGACTTGCAATACCTGTGTTACTTTCGATGGAATATTAGCCAATTCAGCAAGCAATTCATGATAATAAGAATTGCTTAGGCTTCCATTATTATGGCCAAGAATGATCGCCATTAAAGAAAGTAATGTTACCTGACCGGTGAAAGCTTTGGTAGATGCGACACCAATTTCAGGACCGCAATGTATATAACTTCCGGCATGAGTTAATCGGGCAATACTGGAACCCACCACATTTACAATACCATATACCAGAGCGCCTTTTGATTTAGCCAACTCTGCAGCTGCGAGTGTATCGGCCGTTTCACCTGATTGAGAAATGACAATTAAAACGTCATGTTCATCAATGATAGGATTTCTATATCGGAATTCCGAAGCATATTCCACTTCGACTGGAATCCTCGCCAAATCTTCTAATAGGTATTCGCCAATTAACGCAGAATGCCAGCTGGTACCGCAAGCTGCAATAATTATTCGCTTTGCATTGGAAATTCTGTTGATATGTTCTTGCAAACCACCCAACCTGGCCCATCCCTCTAATGCATTTAACCTACCTCGCATGCAATCAGCAATGGTTTCGGCTTGCTGATAAATTTCTTTTAACATGAAATGATCAAACCCTCCTTTCTCCAATTGCTCTATATTCATATCCAACTCATGGATGATCGGCTCTTGAATTTCATCATTGGCAATAGTCGTAATTTCCAGCCCATGAGTGAGGCTTAACGTGGCTACTTCCTCGTCATTAAGGTAAACGACCTTATTGGTGTACTGGATAATTGGGGAGGCGTCTGAAGCAAAGAAAAACTCATTATCTCCCAACCCAATTACCAATGGACTTGATTTTCTGGCGCCGACAATTTTATGTGGAT
The DNA here is from genome assembly GCA_030856215.1 of Bacteroidota bacterium. GTDB lineage: Bacteria > Bacteroidota > Bacteroidia > Chitinophagales > Saprospiraceae > Vicinibacter. The sequence goes on along the minus strand of JALYPU010000048.1, from coordinate 4,423 downwards.
CATTTTTATCCATAACCACGATGGCATAGGCACCTACTACTTTTTTTAGTGCTTTGCGTACAGCATGCTCCAAACTCAGGTTCTCCCTGTTCTGAATCTCTTCTATAAAATGTACTAAGACTTCTGTATCCGTTTCACTTTCGAACGCATGACCAAGCTTAGTAAGTACTTCCTTAAGGTTCGAGTAATTTTCAATAATTCCATTATGAATAATAGCCAATCTATGGCTTCCTGAAAAATGCGGGTGGGCATTTAAATCATCTGGTTTTCCATGGGTGGCCCAGCGCGTGTGACCCATGCCTACTCCGGAGTTTAATCCCTTGTGAATGGTGTAATCCACTAACTCCTGCACCTTTCCCTTTTTCTTATAAACATTTATATTGCCATTCATCATGGCAATACCTGCGCTATCATAACCCCTATATTCTAAACGCCTAAGTCCTTCGATAAGAATTGGATAAGCATTTTGTTTTCCGATATAGGCTATGATTCCACACATATTACATGCTAAATTAATATGTTTTAAATTATTGGGAGAAGGTTAACTTTAATTTTGATGCAATATTGACATTTCCATTTCCAAATATCACTACCCTGTCCGCGGCTTCTGTTTTAAAAACTGGGCTGATTCTCAAATTCAGTCCTTTCCCCATTCTATATTGTTGTTGAAAATGATTTGTCAAATTCATACTGTATTTATATCTGTCAATTCCATTTTCATTGAATTTGACCGGAGTCCCTCCAAAGAAAACTTTGAAATCCGACCCATTAAAATTTTGAGCGGATCCGCTCAACGCACGGGATACATCACTAATTGGAATTGGTTTTCCAGTAGATAAATCTTGTAAAAGCAGATATGGTATAGGTGGATAAATGCTTAAATTATCACTGGATGGGCTTGCTACAATAAGTTCTAATACTGCATAATTAATGAACAAACCTTTCAGATTCGGATCATAGGGCATTTCTAATCGGGTATCATACCCATTCAGCCCTTGAATAAAAGACACGCTATCAGCTGGAAGGGCACCTAAAATAAATTGTGCTACTGGAGTTCCAGTGTAGTCATGATGATAAAAAGGAAGTTTCACAGCAAGTTCATTCATGTTAAAGCTAAATTGGCCATGCGTGGAATCTGAGGTTCCTGTTTGATAAAAAACCGTCAAACGACTATCCGGATGCTCCACATTAAAACTAATATGTTGGTTTCCCGCAATGGCAATAACAGCAATCCCAAAATATTTTTTTACAAACTTATTGACATCCAACAATACGGAATCGTTTTGATTGAGGTCTCTAAGCTGACTCATAAAGATGCCCGTATCAATGGGTATTCTGATTTGTGCATAGGAGCTAATGATCTCTCTGTTGAATTGAAATTTTACAGAATCTTTTTTATTGGGTGTGTATTGGTTCAGACCTCCTATCTTTTTTGCGCCAAACTTAGGTTTGAAATCAGCATAATAGGTTCTATTCGGATCTAAACTATCTTCTAATTGAAAAACTTCGATGTTCATAGGGACGTTAGCATCACCATAAAAAAAACTCGTATCATAGCGAATGCTCAAAATTATTGAGTCAATGGGAAATTTTAAGATAGACAAGTTTTTATCCGGTGCAAAGCGAAGCTGTGATGCAAATCCAGATTCAGAATGTCCAAATATGGGATCGTCCATAAAACCTACCGGAAATCGCAAGAGTGAGCCGGATGGATTTGCTGTGGTAATGCTATCATATTTGTAAGGAAATAACTTAAATTTAAACGAATCCACTCCCTTGGCGTTCAACCATTCTTCGGATATTATATCGGATCCTAAATCAAGTGGTTCATTACATTGGATAAACAAAGTAATCAATAAAAGCCCTGCAAAAAGGGATTGAAATTTTTTCATTTCTATGGATTAAGCAACAACTGCATGCAATAACGGATTATCCCATTAAATTCTTGTAAAAGTCAACATAGCTTGGCAAATAATCTTCGGCAGCGGTTTGCAAACTGGGTTTCTTGGTGTCTTCAATGGCCTTGAGGACCGATTTTTCAATATTGTTACTTCCTAATATTATCCCATCAGAATATTGGATAGCCCCTTTCTGGAGGGTAATTCCTGCTCCATTCACAAAGGCCGCAAGATTTTCTGGTTTGAGATTATTTATGGATGCCTTTTTTACAAATTCGTCAGTGAAATTAGCTTCTTTTGAATCATCATATACTGAAAATACCACTTTCGATCCTTTGAAAATCGGATCATTTTTATAAGCAGTTTTTAGGTAAAAAGGCACCAGGCTAGTCATCCAACCGTGGCAATGAACAACATCGGGAGCCCATCCAAATTTTTTCACCGTTTCAATGGCTCCTTTACAAAAGAATACCATCCGATCCTGGTTATCATCAAAAAGTTTGCCGGCTTCGTCTTCAAAAACCAGTTTTCTTTTAAAAAACTCATCATTATCCAGAAAATATACCTGAATTCTTGACCCTGGAAGTGAAGCCACTTTTATAATTAAAGCATAGTCATCATCATTAATGATAATATTCATTCCAGACAATCGGACCACCTCGTGTAGGCGGTGACGTCGCTCATTAATCACACCAAATCTGGGCATCAAAATCCTTATTTCCATCCCGCTGTCTTGAGCATATGCGGGTAGTTTCGATATTAATGTGCCTATACCTTCAAGATCTAGGTAAGGATCCATTTCTTGGGTAATAAATAAAATTCGCTTTTTGCTCATATGTCTTAGCTCTGCCTTTCCAAATTGGTGTGCAAAGGTACGAAAATTTAAGAAAATTTATATATTTACGCGGACTAACTTTGGTAAATTATTGTAAAACAGTGGATTAGTTAATTTATTCGGGTAGTTCAAAAATTAATTCCCGATCATCCAGGTCAGCTACCTTCAATTGGACGGTAATTTTATGCCCAATCTTAAAAACTTCATCTGATTGGTTCGAGCGGGCACTCATCCTACCTTTTTCAAGTTGGTAATCGTCAGGCAGTAATTCAAATGGAAGAATTCCCTCACACATGGTTTTCGGAATCTCAATGTAAAAGCCGCGCTCATTCATACCGGTAATTCTGGCATCAAATCGCTCGCCTACATGTTTTTTCATAAATAAAATCTGAAAATACTTGGTGGATTCTCTCTCAGCCTCCATCGCCTTGCGTTCCTGGCTAGAAATATACCTGCACTGTACCTCAAGGATATTGGATTTCATGCGCTTCTCCTGGTGCAGGTTTTCAAATAAAATCCGGTGCACCAATAGATCTGCATACCGGCGAATGGGCGATGTAAAATGGGCATAATTGGTAAACGCTAATCCATAGTGGCCAATGTTATCAATGGAATATTCAGCCTTTGCCATAGTCCTTATTGCCAATGGTTGAAGAATTTTAAGGTCTTCATTTTTTCGACTTTCTTCCACCAAATGGTTCAGTGATTTTGATATTTTTTTAGGTGTCCTGAAATCTAAATGAACACCCATTTCTCTGGCAAAAATGGCAAAATCCTCCAATTTATCCGGATCCGGCATATCATGGATTCGGTAAACAAAAGGAATGGGTATTGCTTTGTTTTTCATCGCCATATATCCGGCAACATATTTATTAGCCAGCAACATAAATTCTTCCACCAACATATGCGCGGGCTTTCGTTCTTTCACCATCAATTCAACGGGCTGTAAATTGGCGTCTAACCTAAAACGCACTTCCGTTGATTCAAAATCGATGGCTCCATTCTTTAAGCGCTCCTCTCGCAAAAATTCCGCAATCCGATTGATTTGGGTTAGTTCCTTATAGTGAATCCCTTTACCACTATCCATAATTATCTGGGCCTCTTCATAGCTAAATCTTTTGTCGCTATGAATAATAGTTCGTCCTATCCAATAATGAATGACCTCCATATCATCATTAAATGTAAAAACTACCGAGAACGTCAACTTATCTTCATTCGGTCTCAAAGAGCAAAGTTCGTTGGATAATTTTTCAGGAAGCATGGGTAATACCCTATCTACCAAATACACTGAATTGCCTCGCTTCAACGCTTCTTTATCTAGCGCGGAATCAGGTTTAACATAATAACTTACATCAGCGATATGAACACCTACTTCCAATAGGCCATTCTCGTTTTTTTGAACGGATAATGCATCATCAAAATCTTTTGCATCTATAGGATCTATGGTGAAAGTCAACACATCGCGGAAATCTTTTCGCTTATCTAAATCGCGAACATCTTCCACTAACTGATCCATTTCGAGTTCCACTGCTCTGGGAAATTGTAATGAAAATCCTTTATCGGCTAGTATCGATTTCATTTCCATATCTATACTGGATTCTGCACCCAATACTTGTAGAATTCGACCCATCATGCGGTCTCCAGGTTTTTCTTTCCAATCTGTAATTTCAAGGACCACCCTATCAAAATC
>JALYPU010000120.1 GCA_030856215.1 Bacteroidota bacterium | reverse complement strand
TATTTATCTCAATCCATGCGATAATGGTTTTGAACTGTTTGAAGGCGTTCAAAACCATATCGCTTATTACCACCAAAAAATACATCAAACCATTAAACAATCGCCCAATAAACGATATGAAGAATCTATTAAAAATCAAGCTGCTTAACAAACAAATTATTAACTTACCTCAATGAACTTTTGGTCCAACAATTGGGGAGTATTACAACTACTGAAAACATTTTATATGTGTATTGTATAAATTATTTTAATAATTATATAAATGTTTTATTGAACATCCAGACTATCTTGGGACTCATAAATTTACTAAAACAATTATTTATGCTGCCATTAGGATTAAACGATTGGGTTCAAATGAGTTCTAATTCAAAATTAATTGACAATCCTAAAAAGGAAAATTCCAACAATCATCCCGAACTTACTTTACCTAATCCAGGGGATGATGATCCAGACCAGGTTGCCTCTACGAATATAGAAAATCCCAACACAACAGATCCTACCCGCGTAGATGGGCCTTCGCAAAAAATAACGAGATAACTAATTAATGTATGAAAGATCAACATTCAAATTCTGAAATGAAAACGTTAGTATCCACCTTAAACACTATTATTAAGAAAGGATATACTGAGGATTATAAAGTTAATGAGCTTGGTTTGGAAGCATTGAGGGCAGGTAACGTGTATTCTCCAGCCGAAGTTAAGGTTGTAGATTTTTATCGTTTTGAAGGGACCTCTGACCCAGGCGATGAATCCATTTTATATGTTATTGAAACTCAAGATAATGGAAAAGGAACACTTGTGGATGCCTTTGGTCCGTCGGGTGATTTAAAAGTTACCCGCTTTATGCAATTGGTAGAAGAAATAAGTAAGAAGGAGGCTAAAAAGTAGCCCTACATTTTTAAAATTCCAATTTCGAGGTCTATACTCCAAATTTATTAAGAATTTTAAGAAGCTCATTCCCTGTTTTCCTTCCATTGCTCCTTTTAATTATATAACAATTTTGTGGAATTGTGTAAGACTTTGCCATTTTTAGAAATATACCTTTGCGAGGTCTAATCTGACTTACCAAAGTTACTAAACAATAAAACATTTAAAATTAATCGATATGGGAAATTTACTTTATTATGTAGCTGTCATTCTAATCATATTTTGGGCTATCGGATTTTTTGCATATAGTGCAGGTGCAATAATTCATATCTTATTAGTAATTGCTGCCATCTCCATTCTTTTAAAAATTATCCAGGGTGACAAAATACTAAAATAATCATATTAAAATAATCAAAAACAAATTCAATTATGAAATCAGATCGAGTTTTATTAGGTATAATAGCGGGTATTGCTGTAGGTGCAATACTGGGAATATTATTTGCACCGGAGAAGGGTACAAAATTAAGAGAAACCATAGTAAGTAAGGGTGAGGATTATGCAGAAGGATTAAAAGAAAAGTTTCACGAAATATTAGATAACATCACTGAGCATTACGAAGAAGCAAGTCAAGAAGCTAAAGATTTGGTTTCCAAGGGAAAAGCTAAATACGAAGAAGTGAAAAAGGATGTGAAAAATACGACGGTCTAAAATAGCTTTCATTAATTAACAGTATTTAGTTAACTTCACCTATAAAATAATTATTATGGATGACAACGCTACGGCAATAGAATCGCTATTTGAAAAAGCTGAAGACTATGGCAAAACTTCAATTGAATTATTCAAATTAAATGCCATAGATAAGTCCGCTGAGATTATTTCATCGTTAGTTGAAAAATTAGTAATTTTTTTGGTTCTTGCCTTGTTTGTGTTAGTTGTGAACATAGGTATCGCTTTGTGGTTGGGTGAAATCTTAGGTAAAACGTATTATGGATTTTTTATCATTTCAGCATTTTACGGACTCCTTGCATTAATCCTCCATTTATTCAGGCATGAATGGATTAAATACCCAGTAAGTAATTCAATCATTACTAAAATGCTAAAGCAAAAACTATTATGAAAAAGATTCATGAAACTGACGCCTTAAATGATGCCATAGTCGCATTAGATCATCAACAGACTCAAGAATTACGGTCGCTAAAAGAACAATTCCATGTTACTTACGAAAGCTTAAAGCCAGTCAATCTTATCTTAAACACATTGAAAGAAGCTGCTGGATCCAGCAATTTAAAAGGAAACCTAGTTAATACGTCCATTGGATTAGCTACTGGGTATCTTTCTAGATTTTTTTTCGGAAATGTTTCAAAAAGTCCTGTGAAGAAATTATTAGGTACCGCCGTACTTTATGGTGTTACAAACGTAGTAACCAAACACCCTGGAATAATAAAATCATTGGGAAGGGGATTATTTAAGCTAATAAGAGGAAAATCAAAATCTGCTAAGTATAAAGCCGAAAATTACGAAATCTAATAGTGCCTTCCGAAAACTAGATATTCTAATTATTTACAATAGCCATAAGCGATGCTTATGGCATTTTTTTTAAATCCTGTTAATTTATCATAAATTTTTATCTATGAATTGTATGCATTGGTCCAAGTACATCTATGAACATTGAAATAATTTCTTATAGGCCATGGGTGTATAAGAATCCAGCTTGGTAATTTTAGCATCATTAATTTTAGGAAGTAACCATTCCAAATAATCCGTGGGATTTACTTCATTGGCTTTGCAGGTACCCATGATC